>JABEUN010000047.1 GCA_013044385.1 Acidimicrobiaceae bacterium | reverse complement strand
TTTGGCGTGCTAACCCACTCCGAAAAGCGAGGAGGGATTGCTAGTCTGAACAGAGTAAACCCGAGGAACACCCACATTCGTGGTGGATCAACTTTCGCGGGCCCCTCAAAGTCTTCAACTGGCAGGTATATTCCGGACTGATACGGAATATAACTCTTCAGTTCGTTCACGCGGCAGGCTAGACATATCGAAATGGCGAAAACGAGATTTTCCGAAACGGCCAAACCAAGGGCAAGGCAACGAGCCCGAACTGACATAGCCCGACTCGACACACCAACTTTAATGGATGTCCGCTCCCGTCGTCAGGGTAATTTCCAAAGAACGCTGTTACAGAGTCCCGGCGCAATGGGATGTGCCGGCAGACGTTGCGGCGAGCTTACAAACTCCACACCCATGGAGCCAACGAGTTGCGCAACTAACGGTTTGAACTAGCGCCGTCCATCTGAGAGTCGACGGGATTTCCAGTTGAGCGTCGCTTGGTGCAACTGCTCGTGATTTAGAGCCTCTTCCGGCATATGGGTCAGTGAGGAACGATTGGCCTTTAGACCGTCTAGCACGATAGCGACATACCGCTTCCATATACCCGGCGAAGCAACCCCACAGTATTCCTGAGCTGCCCCCGCCATAGCGGTCAGCACCGGAACATCATTTGCCCGAAAGTCGGGCCGCAAAGTACCTTGCTCCTGTGCTTTGGCGACGAGCGACTCAATTAGTGGAGCAACTTCGGCCTTTAGATCCCTCAGCCTTCCCTTGATGTACTCACTACCGAGGATTACATCTCTGAGTCCCCTATCCTCGGTCTCAAGGGTCAACATGTTCGCCAAAAGATACAGAAAGCCCTCCCAACCGTCGCTGAACTCCAAGGCTGCCTTCGCAACGTTGATCAGCTCGATGACACGCTGTTCGAACAGAGCCTCCACTAGCGCATCCTTGTTTGGAAAGCGGCGATAGACGGTCCCGACACCCAATCCAGCACTATGGGCGACGTCATCAAGAGTGACTCCAAGTCCACGCTCCGCAAACAGCACCTTGGCGGCCTTTAGGATTCGTTCCCGATTCTCCTCGGCATCTTTGCGGAGAGTTCGTTCAACCTGTACCTCCCCTTCCTCTATTGGACACCCAAGATCTTCCATCACAGTTAACAATCTAGTCATAAGCGGAGGGAATATCTCCGCATACGTCTATGTTGGTCTGTGTAAGTGGAGACACCATCTCCATATGTTCAGAAGGAGTTAACTTGAAGTCTTCATTGGACTCTCCTGGAGACGCCGCTTTGGGCCTGAACCCAGACGCGACACATGCCGAGAAGCTCGCCCATCACATACACAACAGACGCTGGTGGATACTTGCCGTAGTTGCGATGGCCCAGCTCATGGTTGTGCTTGACGCAACCATAGTGAATATTGCCCTCCCGTCGGCACAGAAGGCGCTGGCATTCTCTACGGCGGATCGTCAGTGGATCGTCACCGGCTACGCACTCTCATTTGGAAGCCTCCTGCTGCTTGGTGGAAGAGTAGCGGACTTCTTCGGACGCAAGCGAGTCTTCCTTATCGGCTTAATCGGTTTCGCAGTCGCCTCCGCCATCGGTGGAGCTTCGAACGGATTCGGAATGCTTGTGACGGCCCGTGTCGTTCAGGGCGCTTTCGGTGCGCTCCTGGCACCCACGGCTTTGTCGCTGCTGACGACAACGTTCACCGATCCGAAGGAACGTGGTAAAGCGTTCGGGGTCTTCGGCGCTATCGCTGGTGGCGGAGCGGCTCTTGGCCTACTTTTAGGGGGCTTTCTTACTCAGTACCTATCTTGGCGCTGGAGTCTTTACGTCAATCTCATTTTCGCAATCGGAGCGACGATTGGCGCTGTGACGTTCCTCCGACATGATCCTAAAACAGAAAAGAAGAAGCTCGACCTTCCAGGAGTTCTTTCTGCATCAATATCGATGTTCTCACTTGTTTATGGATTCTCGCACGCAGAGACCTCGGGCTGGTCGAACGGCATCACGATCGCATTCTTGGCCGCAGGCATCATTCTGCTTGGTGCATTCGTAGCCATAGAGACCCGAGTAGTGCACCCCCTGCTTCCGATGCGCGTCGTGCTCGACAGGACCCGAGGCGGTTCTTACCTGTCTGTGTTTCTAGCAGCCGTGGGGATGTTCGGTGTTTTCCTCTTCCTCACCTACTACATGCAGTCGACACTTGGTTATTCGCCGGTAAAGACTGGCGTGGCTTTCCTTCCAATGGTGGTAGTGCTAGTGATTTCCGCCTCCATCGCCACTGCCGTCCTTCTCCCGAGAATAGGTCCAAAGCCGATCGTCGTTGCAGGGATGCTCATAGCTGCCGTTGGCCTGATTCTGCTTACCAGAATCTCTGTGCATTCAAGTTACGTGTCAGTCATCCTGCCTGCACTGGCCGTCCTCGGACTGGGTATGGGCTCGATTTTCGCCCCATCGATCAACGCTGCAACTGCTGGCATCTCACCGGAAGACGCCGGTGTGGCATCCGCCACGGTAAACACATCACAGCAGATCGGAGGGTCGATCGGCACTGCGCTGCTCAACACTCTGGCCGCAACCACTGCTACTAACTTTCTGGCCCACAAGATTCCGTCGCAACTTCTCCTTGCCGAAGCAGGCGTCCACAGCTATATTACGGCTTTCAGGTGGTCAGCCCTGGTATTCCTCGTTGGTGCGGTCATCTCCTTCTTCCTCCTGAAATGGGGTAAGCAGGAAATAGGCGGCGAGACGATGCACGTAGGAATTTAGCTATTCGACCGAGGACCACAGGGTACGAGGTCGCTGCCAACGAGGTCTCGAATTCCCCGGCGTCCAAACTGTAATTCAGTGTGAAATCGAAATGAGCCCCGCCCGATGGATTTCCATCGGGCGGGGCTCCTCCTAATGATCCGAACAGCGAGCCGATGTCCCTACTTTGAAGGCGGCCATATTTTGGCCAAGTAGACGTAACTTTCTGTCATCCCAACTCACTGCATCGCTACATCGATCTAAGTCCGAGAATCGGCCGGTTAATTTGGACTCTCAGAAAGTAGTTCATCGTTCAGCCTGCGCGAGCCTTTCACCCACCACCCGAACGCAATCAACACTTTTTACACTGAGTTGGTTACCGGCTAGTTCGCCGGCGCTTAACGAGCCGTCTCAGCTGGAGAATCCTGATCGAACCTAGAAGCAGAATTAATAGTCCTCCTACTGCTGCAGAGACCAGAACCAACACCGAGAGTGGGAAAGATCCTGAGAATCCGAGAAATGTAACCTTGGCGCTACGGAGATTTTGGAGAACGAAGTCCAACAGAACGCCTAATAGTAAAATCACAGGAAGAACTCCGATCCAGAGCCTTCCCGCCCGAGTCGTAGGAACTTTTGCTTCCGACCCTGCGTCCTCCTGTCGGACAACCTCAACGGCCTTTTCGGGTGACCCCGAGCCGGCCTGGTCGTCTGCAGTATGGGCCACATCTGGTAGTGGGTTCTCTTCCTCAAGCAAGCTGGCCCCTCCCTCTCGTTGCAACTAGGGCTGATCCGTCGCTACTCTTTGGTTCAAGTTACCACCATACTGCTCGCCTCGACCTCGGATTACAGATTACGGCCCAGATCAGACCCGAGTTCAGATAACAGCCGGTTTCCAACAAGGATAACCTTCACACACTTTGGAGTCGAAGTGGTCAACGTAGCTGAACCGGCTCGCAACCGCACCAATTTCTCCGAAACAGTCTGAGCATCGTTTTCGAACTCAGCACGACGTACCACTTCTACTCCACGACAGATTTTGGGTGGCTGAAACAGCATCGAACAGTAAGAGCACCAGATCGATATCCCAGGATGGGAGGTACTCCCCGTAACAGCTCAGCTATACGACACGATCGGTCTTGCCGGCGGTAGAGCCCAATACGGTCGAAACCACGACAGGAGCAGTTAGACCAAGCCAGAGATTTTTGCTTCGTTATTCCGGTGTAGATCTGGGTACACTTTGTTCGCTCGTCGAGGCGGGGCTAGACTCACAATCGTTTGCTCAGGTGGACAGAGCAGGGTCGTGCCTCCACACCGATCGCAGACTGAATGGAGGTTCATAATGGCTCGACAGTATGTTCGGCTCACCCAGCCACTAGTCCGTGATGGCTCGGGACTACGTCCGGCTTCTTGGGACGAGGCCTTGGACCGGGCAGCCGCAGGATTTCAGAAAGTCCGGTCGAGTGGCGGCGGATTCGGCATGTTCAGCTGCTCCAAGGCCACTAACGAGATGAACTTCATCGCACAGAAGTTTGCTCGAGCCGTAATGGCTTCTAACAACATCGACAGCTGCAACCGAACCTGACACGCTCCCAGTGTCGTCGGTCTGGCGACAGTATTCGGAGCCGGTGGGTCTACGAGTTCCTACAAGGAGGTCGAGGAGACCGACCTGATCATTCTGTGGGGATCTGCGGCTCGGGACGCGCATCCCATATATTTCCACCACCTCCTCAAGGGCGTACACAATGGTGCGAAACTCTACGTCGTAGATCCACGTTGGACCAGCTCGGCGAAGTGGGCCGATGTTTGGCTGGGGCTCGACGTGGGTTCGGACATCGCACTTGCTAACACCATCGGTCGCCACATTATCCATGCGGGCCTTTCGAACAGTGACTTCATCAGACGAGCGACAATCAATTTTGATGTCTACGCAAAATCAGTCGAACCCTTCACTCTGGAAGTCGGCGAGAAGCTAACAGGCATACCCGGCACAGCTATCGCCCAGTTAGCAGAGGATTACGCCCGCGCCGATAGAGCACAGCTGTGTTGGACACTTGGGATCACCGAGCATCACACCGGAACGGACAACGTTCTGGCACTGTGCAATCTGGCCCTTCTCACGGGTCACGTCGGCAGGTACGGCTCGGGACTCGTACCTCTTAGAGGCCAGAACAACGTTCAGGGTGGTGGCGACATGGGTGCAATCCCAAACAAACTACCGGGTTTTCAAGACATCGAAACAGACACTTTTGCCAGAGAACAGTTCGAGGCGCGCTGGGGAACACCGCTGCCACGTACAAAGGGGTGGCATCTGTCGCAGATGTTCGACGCAATGGAGACCGGTGAGTTAACCTCGCTATACATAATCGGCGAAAATCCAGCGCAGTCCGAGGCCGACGTTAAGAAGGCCAGGCACCTTCTGACCGGTCTTGAACACCTCGTAGTTCAGGATATCTTCCTCACCAAGACCGCAGAATTAGCCGATGTAGTACTCCCAGCGACCGCTTCGTGGGCGGAGTCTGATGGGACGGTCACTTCGAGTGAGCGCAGGGTACAACGGGTACGACGCGCCGTCGTCCAACCGGCCGGTTCACGGGACGACGTCGAGATCATATGCCAGATCGCCGCCAAGATGGGTCACGATTGGGGAAGTCCGACAGCGGAGCAGGTCTGGGATGAACTGAGAAGCCTCTCTCCTATGCATGCTGGCATGAGTTATCGGCGCCTCGAGGAGTTAGGTGGCCTCCAGTGGCCCTGCTACGACGAGAACCACCCAGGTGAACTGTTCCTACATGGGCGGCTCTGGGATGAACCAATCACTGGTCCACCAGCGACATTCAGTGCCACACCATTTGAGCCGCCGCTAGATGAACTCGATAGCGAATTTCCTATACGCCTCACCACGGGTCGTAGACTCGACTCCTTCAATACCGGAGTGCAGACGGGCGCATACAGCTCACCGATCAGATCTAAAGAGGCCCTGGCACTTTCGCCAGAAGATATGGGAGCGTACAAACTCCAAGATGGGGACAGGGTTCTGGTCCGTTCGCGCAGGGGAGGGATAGAAGCACCAGTTCGAACCGACCCGACCCTTCGTTCGGGTCTAGCATTTCTCACGCTGCACTTTCCGGATCAGGTTGACACGAACCTTCTCACCATAGACACTTGGGACAAGAAGGCAGGAACGGCTGAGTTCAAAGCAACGGCAATAGCGATCGAGCGGCTTGGCCAGGATGCCACTCCTAACGATCACTCCGACAAGAGGGTTGATAAATAATGGACCTCAAGACCACCGAAGATGTCGCGACCGAAGAGGAGCGTAAGGCGGCTGACTCGGTCATAGGGTCAGCGCCACCTAGTTGGTCGGATGGCCTGAGGCCGGGGGTCGGCGGACGCGTCATACTGGGCGGCCAAAGGAGGCGTGCCAATCTTCGACACCTCCTTCTTCCCACTCTTCATGCGATACAGGACCAGATCGGCTGGATAAGCCACGGAGCACTCAACTATGTCTGTACGAGACTCGATATTGCCCCCGCAGAAGCTTTTGGGGTTGCCAGCAGTTATTCGCTCTTTTCGCTACGGCCCACCGCACAGACAGTCGTTCACGTCTG
This sequence comes from Acidimicrobiaceae bacterium, assembly GCA_013044385.1. Taxonomy (GTDB): domain Bacteria; phylum Actinomycetota; class Acidimicrobiia; order Acidimicrobiales; family Acidimicrobiaceae; genus JABEUN01. The sequence continues at coordinate 74,704 of JABEUN010000047.1, read as the reverse complement.
CGACGACATTGCATGTCGTGCAGCGGGATCAGATTCAGTAGAGACCATGCGGGGTCACTTCGGTGAACCTGATACTACCGATGGACAGCTCACCTGGCGAACAAGTCCTTGCCTTGGCCAGTGCGAACACGGGTCAGCGGCGATGGTAACAATAGCGGGATCACCTGGTGTTAGGGAGGTGCTAGCCCCGTTCAACATCCATGAGCTAGATACCGTCGTATCCAACACGACAGCCAAACGCCCGCCAACGCCCGCCACGTTGCTCAACCAGGTACGCAGCGAGCTCCACTTGCTAAAGCGAATAGGCTTAGTGGACCCAGAATCCTTGGACTCATACAGATCCGAAGGTGGATACCAAGCGCTCCGCCGAGCTATCGACTTTGGCCCGGAGTGGGTTATCAGGGAGTTGAAGGATGCCAAGTTACTCGGACGGGGTGGCGCGGCTTTTCCAACAGGTGCAAAGTGGGAGGCTGTCGCACACAGTTCGGTCAGGCCCAGATACTTCGTCGCAAATGCCGACGAATCCGAACCCGGAACTTTCAAGGATCGAGTGCTGATAGAGAACGACCCCTTTGCTTTGGTAGAGGCACTTACGATTGCGGGAGTGACCACCGGCGCAGAGCAGGGTTACATCTATATTCGAGGTGAATACCCACTTGGCGAGCGGCGACTCAGGTCAGCGATCACACAGGCACAGAGCAGGGGCCTGCTTGGCGACGACATCATGGGTTCCGGTCTCAAATTTCAAATCGAAGTAAGAAGGGGCGCAGGCGCTTATATCGCAGGTGAGGAGACAGCTCTCTTCAATTCGATCGAAGGACACCGACCCGAGCCACGCACAAAACCGCCCTACCCAGTCGATAAGGGGCTCTTCGCTAAGCCAACAGGTATCAACAACGTAGAGACTTTGCTGTCTGCTCTAGAAATCATCTCTTCTGGCGCAACTGAATTCATTCGGTACGGAACGGAGTCCTCAACTGGCACCCGGATGTTCTGCCTATCCGGCTGCGTAAACCTACCCGGCATTTACGAGGTTCCACTTGGGACGAAGCTACGTGAGTTGATTCAGATTGCCGGAGGTGTAACTGAGGGTCATCAACTAACGGCAATTCTACTAGGGGGTGCCGCCGGCAGCTTTGTCGGGCCAGATCAGCTCGATCTGGAGCTCTCTTTCGAAGCAGTTCGAATGGCGGGCACCACGCTAGGTTCAGGCGTTGTCATCGTCATTGACGAGACAGTGGACATGGTGGCGTTTGTCAGGCGTATCGCTCAGTTCTTCCGAGACGAGTCCTGCGGTCAGTGTGTCCCCTGTCGGGTCGGAACAGTTCGGCAGGAGGAAGTCCTCGCACGACTATCACTGAATGCACCCTTAGGATCAAGACAAGACGAACTTTCCCTGCTAGACGACCTCGGGAGCGTAATGCGGGATGCGTCAATCTGTGGCCTCGGACAGGCTGCCAATACCGCCGTTCTGTCGGCGATTGAACAGCAACTGATCTTTTCATCGAAGGGGAACTCATGACGAGTACCGTACCAATCAGCCTCCAGCGTCGTTTCGATCTAACCATCGACGGTAAAGACGTCACCGTAACGGAAGGCCAGACGATCCTTGAGGCCTGCAGGCAAGTTCAGGTCGATATCCCCACCCTGTGCTACCTGGAGACGCTTACACCGGTCAACGTCTGCAGACTCTGCGTGGTGGAGGTCAAGGGTTCGCGTACCCTCGTGTCGGCGTGCTCTCGTAAGGTTGAGCCCAAGATGGAGATCCTGACCGACTCGTCCAGAGTCAACACAAGTCGTCGAATGGTCCTAGAGCTCTTGGCATCCTCCGTCGACCTCTCCCTGGCAGACGACGAAGTGGGTCACTGGATGCAGCAGTACGATGTCCACCCAGAACGGCATGGTCCCCAGTCAGATCCGGCCGAAGAAGGAGAACGGGATAGAGGCCACGCAGGAGAACACAAAGCGATTGATGGCTCAACTGCTGAAACCGTTGCACAACCAATTAAGCGGGACAATGGGCAGTACCTCAGAGATTATTCCCGATGCATTTTGTGCTACAAGTGCGTCGAAGCCTGTGGAGTCGACGCACAGAATACGTTCGCAATCGCAGTAGCCGGCCGAGGGTTCGAGGCACGTATTTCTACCGAATACAATGTAGCACTTCCCGAATCGGCCTGCGTATACTGTGGGAACTGCGTAGCAGTCTGTCCTACCGGTGCGCTTATGCCAACCATCGAATTCGACCTGCGTGAGTCCGGCAAGTGGGATCCCAAATCGCAGACCGTTACCCAAACTGTATGCCCGTACTGCGGAGTGGGGTGCAACCTCGAACTCCACGTCCAGGACAACCAGATCTTCAAAGTGACCTCACCACTTGATCACAGCACGACAAGCGGTAACTTGTGCATCAAAGGGCGCTTCGGATTTGAATTCGTCCATTAATCACCCTCAGGCGTGTGGAGGTTTCAAGAGGTCCGCATTTGCAGATGGAGGGTGCCAGGTGCATGTCCCTCGCTTTTCCCTACATGTTCCTAAGTAAACAATGCAACAAGTCATCGCTTAACTAGACGACACACCTGAAATCAAATGCTCATGCCAACAAACAGAAGCAGTGCAGCATCGGAAGCTCATGAGTTTTCAGTACTGTCTACACCTCCAAGTGCATCGTGTGCTCTAGAAGACGTCTAAATGGGGACGCTACAAACGACTCTGCGTTCACGGATTTCAATCCGGGTGAGTTCCAAAGTTCTCGCGCTCGTCAAAGTGATTCGAGAATGCATAGGTCATAGGTAACACGACGGAAATGTTTGACAATCCGCATCCAGAAGTCTGACCGATCGACGTCACAAAGTACGGGTGATTCGATAGATGCAGATGGACTCAAGTGGTGTGAGTCAGGTAAATTTAGCCCTTCACACCGGCATTCTGCGGTCACTAAATCGAACTCGGCAATCCACAGGTCATTCTTTGGCGCCGATACGGTGCCAACCCCACCCCATAACCCGAATCTACCGCACCTTCAAACCCACTTTAGGGAACCTGCCACCCCCGCGAGAAGGTTACCTACTGCTCATTGCGCCCATGTGAGAGTCGTTGGACCCTAAGTTCCGAGCGAAGACTTGCCTTAGAAATAATTTAAGTAGAGTTCGGAAGGACCCACATGATGTACGAATTTGGCAATCAAGGTTGGGGAGCCGGTGGATGGATATTTATGGCGGTGGCCATGGTGATCTTCTGGGCTATTGTTGTTTTCGGAGTCATAGCACTAGTACGTTATGTCGGCCACAACTACCGGAACGACCCATCAATCCCAAAGGATCCCGAGTCCATTCTGAAGGAGCGCTTCGCCAAAGGCGAGATTGACGAGGAGAGTTTCCGAAAGTCGATCGCCACGCTCAAAGAGCACTAAGTCAGACTTGGAGCGAGACTCACAAAAGAGTTCTTCCAAGCACTCCATGACTCTTGCGATATTTTCGATGCCGGCATACGAAGGTCTCCAATGGGATAGTGACCGAACTAGATCTCTGCACTTGGCGTGACTTCCACCTGGAAGTTCGAAAGGTCCGTTCCCTAAAACCCGCGGTCCGACACAAATTGTATGTGCGTTGCGCTCCAAAAGCCTTCAATGCCGCTCGAAAAGTGAGCCACCTACCCAGGATAGGAAGGTGATCACTTCGGAAGATTGGGTACTCATCAGGCATTTCCATTACGGCAATGCAAATGAACCCAAGTTCGAACACACTATATGAGAGCTGTTGTGTTGTCGTTATTCGAACCCGCATGAGATACGGAACCAGCTCGGGGAACTGATTCGGCATCTGTGACCGCGGCAGCATCTTCTGCTCGACTCGCGCTACGGAGCGTGGCGGGGCGTGGCGGTTCCCGACGTCGGCGCTCCGAGGCTGTCCTGGTTGGTCACAGCCTGTTCTTGCTAGGGCTCGGCGGTGCCACGCAGGAGGTGGCGGAGCGTGTCGACGCTTTGGGGGCTGGTGAGGGCACTGACCACGTCACCCTCGGCGAGGGTCGTGGTCCCCGCAGCCAAGAGCATTTCGTTCCCGTGCTGGACAGTGATGACGACGCATCCGGCGGGGAGCCCGGCGGTGCGGATGGAGCGCCCGATGAGCTTGGAGTGCCGGCCGACTCGTTCCTCGACCGCTACCGCGTGGGCGGTGACTTGGGCGATCTTGCCGACGTTGGTGTCGAGCGCCTGGCGGTAGCCGCGGACGAGGTCGCCGATGGCGAGTATGCCGACGACATGACGGCTCTTGCTGGTCACGGTGACCCAGCGGCCACCTGCTTGGGTGAGCGCTTCGAGCCCGACATCGAGGGTGGCGTCGATAGCCACGGTGGTCGTGGTGGCGTCGAGCACCCCAGCGACGGGGAGGGTCGAGTCCGCTTCGGCGAGCGGGGCGAGGACGTCGATGTCGACCGTGCCGAGGTAGGTCCCGTGAGCATCAATGACCGGCGCCCCAGGAACGCCCGCCTCGCGCAGCGCCTGCAGCGCTTCGGAAGCAGTGGTGTGATCGCGTAACAAGACGGTCGGATCGTCGACCACGCTCGCCACGCTGAGGGTGGCGAGCAGTGGAGGGCCGAAGTGCAGACGGCTGGCCGCCGAGTCGGCCCGGGTCCGCAACTGGGAGCGGTAGATGCTGTCGTCGGAGCGGCCGACGATGAACCAAGCGATGGCAACCGCGATCATGGCTGGGCCGAGCAGGGCGATGCTGCCGGTCATCTGCGCGACCATCAACATGACCGCGATCGGCGCTCTGGAGATCCCCCCGAAGACCGCCATCATCCCGACGATGACGAACGGGGCCGGGTCGTGCCCGACGCCCGGCGCGAATGGTTCCAACACCCGCCAGACGGCCAGACCGGTAAACGCGCCGATCACCATGCCCGGCCCGAACACGCCACCAGAGCCTCCCGTCCCGATCGACAGGCCGGTGGCGAGGATCCGGGCCAACGGCAGGGCAAGGATGATCAGTAATGGGGTGTGGAGCATCTCGGTGCCGAGTCCCTTTTGCACCCACCCGTAGCCGGTGCCGAGCACTTCGGGGAGTCCGAGGGCCATCAGCCCGACCAGCAACCCACCGAGGGCCGGCCGCAGCTTCTTGGAGAACGGAAGGCGATGGGAGAGCCGGACGATCCCGTAGAAGGACTTGGCGTACAACAGTCCGAGGCCCCCGGCCAAAAGGCCGATCACGGCGAACCAGACCAGCTGGATCGGCTGGTTGAAGTGGTAGCCGTCGGGGATGGCGAAGAGCGGCTGGTAGCCGAAGACAGCGCCGAAGACCGCGTAAGCGATGATCGAGGCGAACAGGCCCGGCAGCAGCGCCTCGAACTCGAAGTCGTCGCGGTAGACGATGTCAGCGGCGAGGACCGCCCCGCCGAAAGGGGCGCTGAAGATCGCGCCGATCCCCGACCCGATCCCGACCGACACCGCGATCCGGCCGTCTTCGGGGGAAAGGTCGAGCACCCGGGCGAGCAGCGACCCGAACCCTGCGCTGATCTGGGCGGTCGGACCCTCGCGGCCGCCTGAGCCACCTGAGCCGATCGTGAGGGCAGATGCGACGATCTTGACCACAACGGCACGCAGGCGGATGCCCCGGGGGTTGTGGTGCACCGCATCGATGGCCGCGTCGGTACCGTGTCCCTCGGCTTCGGGAGCCCAGGTGAACACGAGAAATCCCGAGGCCAGCGCGCCCAACACGACGACGAGCGGTATCGCCCAGGCCCTCGCGAAGTGAGCGGAGCCCGCGGCGTTGCCTTCTCCGGCAGGGGTCGGAACGTTGTAGCCGGCGAGGACCCCGAGGAAGAGATGCGTCGAGATGCTGAGCGCCTCATAGAACACCACCGCTCCCAGCCCGGCGATGACACCGATCACCGAGGCTAGGATGAGCCATTTCGGCAGGTACGACATGGCGTTGATCCGGGCGCCGAGCTCTCCCGCGATCCGACGCCACGTCGCCTTCGCGACCACGGAACGGATCCGCCGGTGCCGCTGCGGACCTCCTATCGACAGGGACACGTCAACGCTCCTACACCGGCCGACGCGGACGGCATCTCGCCTTGGGAAATGACCCGGACCATGCTGCGCCAGACCACGCTGAGACCGAGTCCACCGGGTCCACCGGGTCGCCGGCGAGACGCCGGTCGGGGCGGTTCGGAGGGCGGCCCAAGAACATCGGGGCAGTCCGTCATCGGGACGGCTCCGTTGTGCCGGCGGCGGACCGCAAACCCCGATCGGAGTCGACGCGGGCAGAAAGGGAGACGCCTTCGAGCAGGTAGCCCAAGCCCTTCGCGAACTGCTGGGGCGTGGTGTAGTCCGCCAACTGACGGGCCAGATCGTCCGCGTCGTGCTCGGCACGAGCCTCGCGGGCCCTGGATGCCTCCAACGCAGCGAACCCGATGGTGTAGGTGTGGATGGCACCATACGCCCGTCGAGCCGCGGATTCGCTCAGGCCGGCTTCCCTCAGGACCCGCATCATCGCCTCCATGCGTGCGAGCGCCGACGCCGAGACGACCGGATGACCGAGGTAGACGTGCAAGGCTGCCGGTTGGCTCACAAGGAACCCTCGAAGCTTGTCCGCTGCCTCGGCGATCCAGGCCCGCCACTCGTCCACCCGGGATCGAGGACACCACACCTCGCCCAACAACGTGTCGACAACCTCGTCGAGAAGGTCGTCTTTGTCCCGCACATGGCGATACAGCGACATGGGGGACACTCCGAGCCCGCCCGCCAGGCTGCGGATCGTCATCTGCTCATACCCGCCAGCTCTCACCACCCTGGTAGCAGCGTCGACGACCTGCTGGCGCGAGATCGTCCCCCATCGTGCCCGCTGCCTTGACGTCTTCCCCCTCGTCTTTGCTCGGGGTCGTCCCGGTCCCTCCTCCGCAGCGCTCATGCGGAAAGCCTACACGTACATGTACGCAACTACGTTTGCATGCGTCCCTATCCGGGGCCGCACTGTGCCGAGATGCCGTGGAGCCTCCTTGACGCGGCCGTCGTCAGCGGCTCCAGTCAGCACCTGCTGACTTGGCGCCAGCGACCCACCGAGATTCACGAGAAAAATCTTCGGCGAACCCCTTGACTTCGCGGACGGATCGAAGTCTCAAATCTCGTTAGTTGGCGACGCTGCCGGTCGTGGGCATACAGCCCATGTTGCAAAACCCCATGTCAAAGGTGGTTCTCTCGTGCTCGGACTCCTAGGCCGAGCCTGCCCCGCCCGACCCGCCATCGGCTGCCGGATCCGAGGTCGAGCCGCCGCTCGCCTTGGTTCACTGCTCGCTCTCGGTGACCCCAACGCTGAGGTGGCTGTGGCCCACCGGGTGAAAGAACGCTTGCGCGATTTCTATAGAACCATCGACGCTACCGAGGCGAGGGCCATGTTAGAAGAACTCAAGGAGCACTGTCTGCGCCCGGTCATGCCACCGGAGATTCAAAAACTGGGACGCACTATCTGGCACTGGTTTGAAAAGATCTGCAACTTCCATTTGGCCCGCATTCACAACGGTCCCACCGAAGCTATCAACAACTTGATCAAGCGCATCAAGCGGGTCGGCTTCGGCTTTGACAACTTCCAGAACTATCGATTACGCACACTGCTTTACGCAGGCAAGCCGAACTGGCGAGTGCTCGGCTCGATCGTTGTGCGATGAAGTTCACCCCACCAGAATCCGATGAGCCCGACATCTTCAACGTGCCCGATCTCGAACACGCTACATGAGAGCGGACGACGGGATTCGAACCCGCGACCCTCACCTTGGCAAGGTGATGCTCTACCAGCTGAGCCACGTCCGCAGTAGCGTTTATTCTAGCGAGTCTCTCCTAGCTGACTGTCGCCGCTGCCAGAACCAGATCAGCAAGTTCCTCGGTTAGACAATCGATCAACAGGTCTGGATCAGAGACAACCTCTGGACAGCACAGTAGTCCTAGGTGCAACATCCCCAAATAGGTGAAGACCGTCAGGTTCAAACCAGCACCATCCGAGATCGGTCCGAAAGGAGTAACTGAACTTACCCGATGGCCAGACACGTACAAGTCGAGTTCTAAGCCAGAGAGGTTCGACACGGTCAAATTGAAGGCGCTTCCAATTGAATTGAATAGCTTGCCACGGTTTGCCATCCCCACCAGGGCACCCAGAAAAGGCGACGCGACTACATCAGCCAATGCAAGCAAGAAGCCCGGTCCAACAGCATCAGCTATCTCGTTGGCTAACCTTGCGGCCAAAACAGTATCCCTTACTCTTCTCTTGGTCTCCTCTTCAGATGTCTCGAGGCGAACTAACATCCCCGAGATGCGGTTCCTCGACTCACCCAGATCTGTTACATGTCTGGTCGATATCGGCACCAAAGCGACTAAGTCGACTTCAATCTGCGCGCCCCTCTGCAGATGATATTTCCGCAACGCACCAGCCACCCAGGCGAGCAGGATTTCATTTATGGTGGCGCTAAAAGCTTTAGCTAATTTCGAGAATTCCGAGAATTCACAGCTCAACATTCTCGCTTCTCTCCGTTTCGAGATCGACCCAGAGATCTCGCACCTAGGTGCACCGAGAGGAACCATAGATCGCACCAATTCATCCCCTTGGCGATCTCTATCGGAAAAGAATATCCTGACCCGACCAGGAAGGCTTAGAAGGGCTGGGATCCTACGTTCAAGTAGATCACCAACACTCAGGATAATGCCCTCGATAAGGTCTGAAGGCGGAACCGAGGGTGACATCACCCCGACCTCATCGACCTCCGATTCGTGCTCAGAAAGATCCAGAAGGCCGCCCAGAAGTTCCATGCCGAGCTGACCATCGAGCAGTGCATGGTGCACCTTTGCGAGAATATAACTCTTACTTGGTCCGGCTCCAACGAACATTAGCTGCCATGCTGGCACCCCCAGCGGCAAGTCCTCAGCCAAGAAAGATCCAGTGATCGCCTCGACATCTGCCGGAGACGATACTTCCCCTTCGTACTGCACTACGTGCAGATCCAGATCGGGACTCCCTGCATCAAGCCAGTAGGGAATACCTAGGCCAAGCGGAGGAACCCACACCGTCTTGAAGAGCGGCTTGAGCCGCCTAGCCCTTCTTGCTACAAGGCTCCTGAGGTCATCAACTTCAAGGACACGACCGCTTGCGCCAGTCTCAACCTCAATAACCGCTCCCACGAACATCGGATTTGCCTCGTGGAGAAACCAGAATCCAGCATCAACCCCAGACATCCGATCCACAAAGCAATCGTAGTCCACATAAGCCATTAGCCCACATCCGAACTACCTGCCTGAGTGGCCGAATCCCCCCACCCCTCTTTCTGTCTGGGACAATGTGTTCTTGGCCACCATCTCCACGGCCTCAAAACCAAGGATCAGAAGTTGGGCGATACGGTCCCCGGCATCTATCTCAGCGTCGGTGCCCGAGTGGTTGACCAAAAGCACCATGATCTCGCCCCGGTAACCTGAGTCGATCAGACCAGGCGAGTTGAGAACCGTGATTCCCCTCCTAAAGGCGAGCCCGGACCGAGGCAGGACTAGGCCACAGAGACCTTCTGGGATCTCCAAAGCAATCCCGCACCTTACTTGCGTCCAACCTCGGGATGGAATAGTCGAAGACTGGTCCGAGAAAAGGTCCAGACCTGCGTCACCTGACATTGCACACTCCGGCAGGCGAGCCGAATCTGTCAGCAACTTGACGCCAACCTCTAGCACGCCTTCTACTTCCGTTCTGTGAGCGAGCGAATCCCTTGCTCTGCAATCGACGCCGAGCGGGCTATCAGATCGAGGACCTTCTCCTGACGTCTTTCCTCTGCCAACCACGGAATCTTTCGAGCAGCTCCCCAGACGGTGCATAGGGCCATCGCCTCCACCACTATCCGAATAGACATCTTCGATGCGCCAGCGGCTCGGTTCCGAAACTCTATCGGGATCTCTTTGATCGTCCCACCAAGCTGGAATATCCGGTAAGCCATCTCGACCTGAAAGCCGTATCCGTCAGCACGAACCTTCGAGAGATCGATCCGTCCCATCATTTCGGCTCTGTATGCCCTGAATCCAGATGTCGCGTCCCTGACTGGCAGGCCCAGAATAAATCCGGCATATAGATTTCCACCCTTGGAGATCAACAGACGGAGGAACGGCAACCCAGGACTAGTGCCACCGGGCACATAGCGAGATCCTATCGCCAGGTCCGCTCCGCTATCGAGCTCCGAAAGAAGCGATGGTATCGCAGCCGGATCATGAGATAGGTCCGCGTCAATCTCTATTATCGCAGAGGCACCTTCCAAAACGGCCTGAGCAAATCCCTCGCGATATGCACTCCCAAGTCCCGACTTCTCTGGCCTTACCATCACTCTGATGGTAAGGCCGGAACTCGACATCTGTTTGGCAATCGCTGCGGTGCCGTCCGGGCTCGAATCGTCGACGACAAGTACCGTCGCCTGTGGCGTCGACGCCAGAACACGCAAGACAATTGTCTCGATGTTCTCAGCCTCTTGATAGGTGGGAATCACCACCCATGGGTTACTCGAGGGCACAGATGTCACTAATCAATCCTTACTGCTAGCACAACTGAGAATAGTCGCTACCCCTAGCATGAATAATCGTGCTTGTTTGGATGGATTTAGAAATGACCGGGCTGGACCCGAAGAGACACGTCATCGTTGAGGTAGCGACGCTGATCACTGATGACGATCTGAATATTATCGCTGAGGGTCCCGATCTGGTGATCAAGACCACCCAAGAGGAGTTGGACCAGATGGATGACGTCGTCATCCAGATGCACAGCCGATCAGGGCTCATGGCAGAACTTGCCTTCTCGAGCATCACATTGGAAGATGCAACTTCCCAGACCCTGGCATTCATCCAATCTCACATTCCTAAGCAGCGCTCAGCGCCGCTATGTGGAAACTCGATAGGCACCGATCGGAGATTTCTTGCAGAACACATGCCAGTGATAGAGGACTGGCTCCACTACAGGTCAATCGACGTCTCCAGCATCAAAGAGTTGGCCCGAAGATGGTACCCGGAGGAACTCAAGGCGGCCCCACAAAAGGCCATGGGCCACAGGGCAATGGACGATATCAAAGAGAGCGTGACCGAACTCAGGTACTACCGCGAGGCACTATTTAAACCGGTGACCACCAAATCGCCAGACTCCGCTGAGAAAGTTGAGTTGGGAACCGCTAACGGAACCGAGATCGCTTGAGCGCGATAACCCTGAGTAATCTGGGGCGATTATAGCGCTGGGCAAGGAGGCACGGGAGGTTAGCTACCACAGAATATACAATTGCTGCAACTCTTAAAAACCACGGACCGAAAAGTACCGGTACTAGGGCAAGTACGAGTAAAAACCAATGAACTACTTCGGCGCGTTTAGTCTCAACCACGAATTTCTCAAGGTCCTCGATATCAGTCGACAAAAGCTTCGACTTGTCGAACCCCCCCTTGAACAAATCCCCAGCCTCTGGAAGGTACCGCTTCCAACGTTTAATTCTCAGTCCAACCTCGTAAAATCGACCGCTCGACTCGAACTTTCGCTCGCCAAGAAGCCACGTGAGGTGCACAAACGATTCGGGGCGCAATCTTCTACAGGCGCGTCCCACCGCATACGAAGTAGAAAGCCACCAAGCTACATCGATACCCAGGTAGGCAACTTCAATGGAGACACGAATTTCCATCTAAGTTCCCGGCCCCAGCCTGATAGTTCTTCCCTTCCACTTGACCTTGCCTCCAAAGACATCGACCGTAGATATTGCCAACACCATCAAGAACACCAGCAGCGGAAACGGGAACAGCAGGTAGCTGAGCAGCGAGAAGCGTCCTACTCGCCTGGCAACGAACCACAGAAATACGACCCATACGGCATACGCTACGACAGTAACCCAAATCCGCTCCGCACCATGAGTGGATACGGATCTGAGCGGTTCCACCACGCCGGCGGAGAGTGCACCCATTACCACTAGAAATCCAAGGATTGACCACCACGATCTTGTGCTTCTGGCGCCAAGTGCGATGTTCTTACGGAATCCTGAGACAAGGTCGCCAAACCCTCCCGGATACATCCTGAATTCAATCGAACCGTGGCCTACAAAAAGTGTCGTCGGCTGACCCGATTCTCTGAAAGCTCGACCTAGCCCTACGTCATCTAGAACGTCGCCCACGACTGCCGAGTGTCCGCCTGAGCGTCTGTAATCACCTATTCCACAAATCAGCACTGGACCGAAAATAGCCTTCGTGTCGCCCTTGGATCTGGGGACGAATGCACCGGTTGCGACCAGTGAAACGACATTGAAGAAGATAGCCATCGACTCCGAAAAGCCGCCAGTTGCGTGGTAGGGCTGAACGCTGACCAGTCCGCCAAGATCCAGCGACCTCTGGTACAGCCGCTTGAGAGAACCAACACCGAATGTGACGTCGGCATCGACAAAGGTAATTCGGCCACTGTCTGGCCCTTCCAGCAGCACGGACCGGATCGAAGCGAGAGCGGACGACTTACCGTTCGACGTATCCTCCGGCTCGGGAGCATCAATTACCTTGCAGCCGAACAAGTGAGCCACAGCGGACGTTGCATCCGTTGAGCCATCATCGACGACAATAATCGAAGGTCCAGTCACTGAACCGTCCTCGTATAGGGACGTGAGCAGCCTCGACAAATTTTCAGCTTCATCTCGTGCGGGAATCACCACACGTATATCCTCAATCCGTCCCGAAGATACAGGTGAGTCGCCCAGAGAACCGCTTCCGCTGATGATGCGCCAAGAACCGACGACCAACGCCACCAAGCCGATCAGATCGGTCAGGAGGGACGGCCACATGACTTGGCTCAGGCCGTCAGATCCCGGACAGTCCTGAACGAGCCCATCGGATCATCGCCTACCGGAATAACTGAGAGCATTGTCACTCCGGCCGCTTCGAACTCAGCGATCCTGTCCCTCACATACTCTTTTGAACCAATTAGCGAGGTCTGGCGAAGAAAGTCGATGGGGACCTCAGCCATTGCCTCCTTCTTCTTACCTTCCAGATAGAGATCCTGGATCCGATCTGCCTCCTTCTCGTAGCCGTATCGCTTGGCGAGATCGTTGTAGAAGTTACGCCCCTTGGCTCCCATGCCTCCTATGTAGAGCGCCATCGAGGCGCGTCCGAGATCGAGTAGGTGGTCCACATCGTCTCCAATGGCGAGTAGTCCACCGGCAACTATGTCCAATCGTCCGAGTCCGGGATCTCTTCGAGCCATTCCAGCTGCTAGTGAAGTACCCCAGACCTCATGCGCCCTTGAGGGGACGAAGAAGATTGGCAGCCAGCCATCGGCAAGTTCGGCTGTCATCTCCACGTTCTTTGGTCCAAGCGATGCGACAAAGATAGGAATTGTCGCCCTTCGCGGATTTGTAATCATCTTGAGTGGTTTGCCGAGACCCGTTCCCTCCTCTGGGGGTAGCGGTATCTCGTAAATCCCCGAATTCGTCAATCTCTCCTTTAGCCATACTCGGCGGCAGATCGAAATTATCTCTCTTGTCCTTTGTAGTGGCCGATCGTAAGCGACACCGTGCCAGCCCTCTATGACCTGTGGGCCCGACGCACCTAGGCCCAGAATGGCACGTCCTGACGAGACCTCATCTAAGCCAGCAGCTGTTTGCGCCAAAAGCGCTGGCGTTCTTGTGTAGATGGGGAGGATTGCAGATCCGATCAGAACGGAATTGGTCTTTGCGGCAAGAAATCCCATCAAAGATACCGAGTCGAATCCGTACGCCTCGGCCACCCAGACGACATCGAGACCAGCTGCTTCATACGCCTGAACTTGACCGACTACATCGAGAAAGCTTCCTGCGTAGTTCAATTGCATGCTCAGCTTCATTGTTGGCACCTTCTCCAAACTACGGAAACCCTTTACTTCCGCTCCAAATCTATCCTCAAATGACCAACTGATTATGTACAGCTGCGCTACTTGAACCGAAATCCGCGGATCGAAGCGCGCCCCAGCCAGCTCGGAAGTTTTGTAACCTAGGGAGATGACAATGACCGTGGCTGAAGCAACACGTATCCTCACCGCCGCAGATTCACCATTTGCGGTGGAGATCAGGGACATCCGTGGCATTCCGACGAGGTGCTGGGTCAAGGCGCCAAATAATTTGATCGACCTGCTAGAGGGGTCAAAGGGATACGGAGACCGAACGTTTCTGGTATTCGAGGATGAGCGACTGACCTTTCAGGAGCACTACCAGCGAGTAGCTTCTTTCGCTTCGGCTCTCCAGGGGATGGGGGTAGGCAAGGGCGACCGTGTCGTAATCGCTATGAGGAACTACCCAGACTGGGTCATCACATTCTGGGCTACGGTTGCATTGGGTGCAATAGCAGTTCCATTGAACGCATGGTGGACCGGACCAGAACTTGAATACGGTGTATCGGACTCCGGAGCAAAGGTACTTGTCCTCGACGATGAGCGCACCGAACGCCTGCTACCGCACATGGAGGAACTGTTCAACCAGGTGAACTTCACGGTCATTCACACACGCACGCCCACACGGGTGGTAGATCAGATCCCATCCGGAATCGACCACTTCGAATTCGGGTCACTAGTTGGTGATCTAGACGCCGTAATGCCCGCAGTCGAGGTCGACTCAGACGACGATGTTACGATTTTTTATACCTCCGGAACCACCGGAAAACCCAAAGGTGCTGTGGCCACTCACCGGAATCTGGGCTCCAACTTGATCAACGCATTCTTCGTCGCAACCAGGGCAGGGATGCTTGCAAAAGAACGAGCAGAGGCCAAGGGACTCACGCTTCCAGAGTCTTCACCTGCGCAGAAGGCGTACCTCCTCTCTGTTCCGCTGTTCCACGCAACGGGTTGTTTCGCAGTAATGATCCCAAACATGGTCGCGGGAGCGAAGCTCGTGATGATGTATCGCTGGAATCCAGAACGCGCTCTGGAACTGATAGAGCGAGAGTCGATAACTAGTTTCGGGGGAGTTCCGGCCATGGTGTGGCAGGTCCTAAACTCTCCGGACTTCGACAAGAGGGACACCACGTCGGTCGAGAACATTGGATACGGAGGCGCTCCCTCTGCCCCAGAACTCGTACGTAGGATCAAGCAACACTTCCCCACCGGCAGCCCCTCCAATGGATATGGCATGACCGAGACCTGTGCAATTGCCACCATGAACGTCGGCGACGACTACGTTCGCAAGCCAGATTCGGCCGGGCCGCCAGTTCCCATCTCTGAAGCGAAAGTCGTCGACGCTCTCGGGTCTGAACTTCCGGTGAATATGCCAGGTGAACTGTGGATGAAGGGCGCAAATGTCGTTCGGGGATACTGGAACAAGCCTGAGGCGACTGCATCAACTTTTTCCGAAGGTTGGCTCCACACCGGTGACATCGCCTTCATCGACGAAGAAGGCTTCATCCACATAGTCGACCGGGCGAAAGATATGTTGATACGCGGTGGTGAGAATATCTATTCGGTCGAAATCGAGTCCGCAATATTTGAAAACCCCGCAGTCGCTGATGTGGCGGTTATAGGCATTCCTGATCTAGTCCTAGGCGAGGAAGTCTGCGCGATCGTCCAACGGAGAGCGGGATTCGAGCTGAGTGAGGACGAAGTCAGGTCCCACGTGGCCGAGAGGCTAGCCAACTTCAAGGTACCGAAGTACGTCTACTTCAGAGATGACGAACTTCCACGCAACGCCGCAGGCAAAATTCTTAAGCGACAACTTAGAGACGAAGTGATTGACATTGAAGTCAACAAGGCCTAGCTGCGCCAAAAGGTGAGAACGCCTTGGACTCAATAGGTGCGGCCCGGCCATCGACTAATGTCCGGGACCGCCCATCATTCAATAGTTCCGACTACCTATTTGGTTGTGGCGTCAGCCTCAAATAGGACTTCAGCTTCCGATATCCCTTGGGGAATTTAGCCGTCGCCTCATCGTCAGAAAGCGATGGCGCAATGATCACATCGTCACCATCTGTCCAGTTGACCGGCGTAGATACCATGTATTCGTCGGTCAATTGCAGCGAATCCACGACCCTAAGAATCTCTTTGAAATTGCGGCCCGTCGAAGCTGGGTAGGTAATTGTCAGCCGGACCTTCTTGGCGGGGTCGATGACGAACACGGATCTCACAGTGAAGGTATTCGACGCATTTGGGTGGATCATGCCGTACAAGTCCGCAACCTTTTTGTCAGGATCAGCGATCATGGGAAAGTTGACATTCTGCCCCTGTGTGTCTGAAATGTCCTTCTCCCATTCGAGATGGGACCTAACATCATCGACGCTGAGGCCAATGACTTTCGTGTTGCGCTTGGCAAACTCGCCGCTCAATCGTGCCACTTCACCTAGTTCGGTTGTGCAAACAGGCGTGAAGTCCTTGGGATGGGAGAATAGGATCGCCCAACTGTCACCTATCCAATCGTGAAACTTGATCGGGCCAGTGGTGGTGTCCGTCTCGAAATCTGGTGCCGTATCACCCAATTGAAGTGCCATCTTCTTCTCCTTGGAAAGTGAAAGTGACTTTTAACAAAAGTCACTCCTAATTGTCAATACCTGTCGGCCGCTTATTGTCGACCACTCTAGTCAACATTTATCTGGAAACGAGCTGCAACTATACTTGGACCATGAAGAGCGGCAGCGGTCACCATTCGCACTCCCACACGATCACTCCGACTAACGCGAATCAGATCAGACCACTCATACTGGTCCTCGGCTTGAATGTGCTACTTATTGTCGTGCTGGTCATCGCGGGAGCCAGGTATCACTCACTGGTGCTGATCGCTGCAGCCACCCACCAGCTGACAGATGCCGCAGGCATCGGTTTCAGTATTGCCGCTTTAGCGATCTCGCTCAGGCCAGCATCATTGAGGCACAGCTACGGCTTCGCACGCCTTGAGGTGCTTGCCGCACTCATAAATGGAATGATCCTGATCGCAACGACGATGTGGATCCTTTGGGAGGCTATTGGGCATCTGCAGCATCCGACCGCCTCAGACGGATCTGCCGTAAGCGTGGTAGCCGTACTGGGAGGCATTGTTTCCTTGGCGGCAGCAGCAATAGTCCAACGCTCGGGGGGCAAGGGCCTTGCGATACGGGCAAACATGTACCACTTTATGGCTGACTCGGTATCTTGGATCGTCACGGTGTTCGCTGGACTGGTAACTCAACTGACTGGCTTTGACCGTACCGACCCGATAGCTGCAATACTCGTCTCTGTCTTGATTGTCGCAGCAACGTGGAACCTCATCACAAGGACAGCTGAGGTACTGCTGGAAGCCACCCCCCGTAGTGTCAATCCGCAATCGGTTACGGAGATGATCTTGGAACAGAGCGATATTTCCGCAGTTCATCACCTTCATATTTGGAGTCTCGGCTCGGAGATTCCGGCACTCTCGGCCCACTTAGTGTTCGGCGAATCAACCGACCTTCACAGCGCTCAGGAGAAGGTGGATCGGATCAAGGAGCTGCTCTCGTCACGCTTTGGAATCGAGCACGCCACCCTTGAGACAGAATGCCATCCGTGCGAGACACCAGAGCACTCTCTGAAAGGATAATCAGAGGGGTCCCTCTATTTATACAAGCTTTATCCGAGGCAGCCGCTACGAAAAAGCCAGCCGCCCAGCTGTACCCCTTACCCAGACCAAGGTTGCGAAACCAAGCCAAAAAGCTGCAGCTGAAGTAATTCCGAATCCCCAATCTGAACTGCTGGCAAATAGTGCCACTGTCGCCACTGCAGGCCAGATGGCAAAGAGTACTAGTTGAATCAGAGCTCCAGAAGCGAGAATTGCGGCGAGTCTCTTCCCATCGTACTCAGCCGCACGGGTCAACAACTCCTGCTCCAGCCGATCAGCACAAGAACTCCCCACCTCGCACCCGTTGGCACAACCGGTCTCCGGCAACGTATCGCACGCATCCAGCTTGGTCGCCTTTGAGTGTCTTAGCCGGAGGGCTCTCCCCATTGTCAGTACGCCAGCGAGCACCGCCACGGCGAGCACCACCGAGCCTGCGTCAACCGATACATGAAATATAGCAAGCCCGAGCGCTACAAACCCGAGCGAATAAAGAAGCACCGCCAAATAAAGTGCTGCTTTCAGTTCACGGAGCCTTGCAAAGAAGTACTCCGGGTTCTCGCTTGGTCTGAGTCTCGTAGCCAACGCCGAATTTATTGCCGATCTCACTGGATCAATACTACAGCTGGCCCGAATAGCTCACCAATGCTGTCGTCCAACAAGACAAGTACTCAGCTACTTTGGTACAAGTGAACAAAAACCCTGCAGACGAGGTCTTGCACTTCTTCAACGATCCCCGACTTCCAGCTGTCGGCGTCACTCTGATCGCGTTGACTTTGTATATCACGCTCCCAGCCACGCTTACAATCGGACCCGGCTGGATCCTGCCGAGTCTGGAAGCGGTGCTAGTGGTACTCCTGGCCGTCACCTCACCGAGGAGGATGAGGAGGACCCAGCTGGCTCGCTACGTCTCCATCGGCCTTATCGGTCTAGTAAGTATTGGAAACATCGTCTCCGTCGGACTTCTTACCAGCCTACTTCTCAAGGGCTACAAAGGCAGTGGAGCACAGCTCTTCTTCGCCGCCGTCGAGATCTGGCTCACGAACGTCCTAGTTTATGGCCTTTGGTTCTGGGAGGCCGACAAAGGTGGTCCATTGGCCAGATTGGCGAACACGGAACGATATCCTGACTTCCTTTTCGCCCAGATGACCCAATCGGGATTAGCAGATACTGACTGGACGCCATCGATAATCGACTACTTGTACCTATCTCTCACGAACGCCACCGCATTCAGTCCTACTGACACACTTCCGCTCACCGCCATCGCCAAACTCCTCATGGCAGCTGAATCGCTCGTCTCGCTTCTAACAGTTTCAATCGTGGCAGCCCGAGCGATCAACATCCTGAACTAGAAGATGAACTCAATCAGCGAGTTGAGAGTACCTAGAGATGATCCAGGTTCTCGCCAAACTCCATGAACGAGAGGAGGATCTGATGACGTCAAAATGGTCCTCATCGTCCATCTCCAGCAGGTCGACAGAGTCCCCTATGGCCCTGCCCGCAGCGGCGTAGGACAGCGTCATTTCGATAGGTACGTTGGCGTCCATACGCCCATGCACAAGGAGGATCGGAATAGCCATCGGGATCAGTTCAATTGGCGACACCCACGAGTAGCGGTCGGGAAACTCAGTCGGAGTACCACCAATGAAATTCTGAACGGCACCGGCAGATAAGTCCAGTTCCCAACCCAACCTAAGATCGTTCAGTCCAGCTAAGGACACGGCTGCAGAAACCTGAACCGACGAATGCAACTCTGCCTCGGGACCAATTGTTGACCGCTCGGAGACTGCTGCCAACCAGAGGGCAAGTTGACCGCCTGCTGAATGCCCAACTGTTATTATCCTTCGAACACCGGCTTGATAGAGGGCATCCATCGCTGCGGCCAAATCGAAGAAGGTGTCTGGCCATCCCCCTCCACTGCCAACCCTTCTATATTCGACATTTGCCACCTCTAACCCAGAATCCAAAAGATCATGGACGAGTTCTTCCATGAGAGAGAGATCATGCTGGGCACGCCAGTATCCACCATGGATAAAAAGCACGGCTGTTCTGGGACGACGCCAAGATGCTACGGCACCTAAGTTGTAGACCGCAATGTCACCAACACGCCTTATCCTGGGTCGAAGAGGCTTGTCTAGGTCTATCATCTCAGTCGGATGCTCGGGAACCGGCGTGTACAGGTCTACGAACTGGTCCTCGGCGGAACCGTACATGATCCTGTCCCAGGCAACCTTTATGGTGCCCACTAGTAGACCCCCCCAACCGACAACTTCCCCAACCGCAGAGACTAGCAATAAAGCTCGACACTAAACCACGCGTAGAGTACTGCGAATTCACACTACACCGCGACCAACTTGTGTTTCCCTTAGCTCATGGTCCCTTCGAGCAGCGGACGCTAATCAGCGCTGACGGGTTAGGTCGCCATCAGCTGGTATGAGTTGAGCCTCTCCGAGTCGAATAAGGCAGCTCCCAGCTAGTTCACTTGAAATCACTGCCTCCTCAACCACCATGCCCGCCTTGGCTACCGCACCTCGGATCACTCCAAGGTGAAGCGAGCAGACTAGGCCGCGGCTCGATGGGATCAATGGACGCAGCGGACATTCACCCACCCGTACGACGCAACTCTGACCTGCCCAGGTCGAATTAAAATCCAGACCCCAGTCTCTCATCTCGCTGCGGACCAGTTTTACGATCCTCTGGCGGTCACCTTGACCGAAGCCCGCCTGATCGACAAGGCTCATACCGACTTCAATTCCGACCTGCTCCGGGTGGACTCCCTTTTCAACCGCCTCAGCAAGCATCGCTACGACGCGCTCGCAAGCAGAACCCGAGCGCTTACGTGCACTCGGAGTGACCGCATAAAGATACCGGGGCCTCCCCCTAGTTATACGCTGTTCGAGTTCCTCAGTGATCAGGCCGGCATCCAGAAGATTTGCAAGGTGGTGGCGGATGGCGTTGTGATGCAGATCAAGCTTTTCAACCAGGTCAGCGACGGAGAGTCTGCTCTCGGATCCGAGAATGGCTTCTAGCACACGCTTCCGATTAGGTATACCATCCGAAGGTCGCCTACCAGCCATAATCCCCTCCCACCACAGCCATATTGGAACCACTCGATGCAGAAGATTTCCGGGCCTCCGTTTTGAGGCACCGAAATTTACGCTGTCCCACTATTTCAAGTAGCTCACTCAATTCCTTCGGCCTAACCATTGAAATCAAATAGACCGCATCTTCGCACTTCGACAACCAAATTTCCGGCCGATCGACTTGCAACTTGCGTACAAGGAAACACGTTAGTTTCTGTGAAAAAAGTGTCTGCGCGAATGTAAAACTCGTACTCCCAATGCTTCGGCTCTGTATGCCTCTATGCGCTCTCAGCACCGTTCATGCCGGCCGTAGGCAGAAGAAATTTCGGTGATTCGCTGAAAGACCAGAGACTAGCGAGCCATCTAGCGGGGATTTCCGATGGCCCGTGGCACTTCCGAGCCGATAGCCAATGGCTCCTGGCAGAGATGTCATAGTCCCATCAGGGCCGGGGTTCGTCCTCTAAAAGCAACACTCAAAGTAGATTGGGTCAACGAATCGGCGTCGTCTTCCCAGTTCATGAGCCAATCGCCTAGGCTGACTTAGGTGATGACCCGGCACCGGATATGACAGATCTAGATACATCGCTCTGTGCCCGGTTCTGTGGCACACGCTCGTCGGCAGAGCAGGTCCTGCAGGTCGGCGAGGCAACTATTGCACCACTAGAACGTGACGATTTCTGATGCAAATGGCAGCCAAAGGACCGAAAGCATTAATGCGATCCGTTCCTGATTTCGCCGAAGCAGAGTTCCACCGTGAAATCTCCAGCGTAGCGAACAGATCTCGAACTATACCTTACGTTGGCACCTTCGGGCTCCAACCCAGCCAGATCCATACCGGATGTGGTGGCCGTCTCGTTGCACCGAGGTGGCGGGCGAAACAACTCGGTAGTACGTTGATTAACACAGAAGTGGATTGGGGTATCGATGCCACACTCGATCTCTGTGACTGGCCGGACTATGCACGTCCTAGTTCAGTTGGAGTCTGCACCTTCGTGAGCACCAATACCGCAAATGACGGTAGACAATACCCAGACTCCGGACAGGTGTTGCCTCATGCCCACAGAAACTACCGCAAGTTACACCTGCAAGGAGAAGTCGCTTGAATGATCACCACGGGTCACTCGGTAGCAATGCAGGCGCCGATGAGAACCATGGCCTCAAGGGGATGTTTTCGGCATTTGAGGTGATCCCATTTCGCTGGGTCTGGACTGCAGCCCTCAGTGGTAATTCGGGCCGCTTTGCGGTGATTCTCGTTGCTGGTTGGGAGGCGTACCGCCTTGGCCACCACTCATCTTTCTGGCCAAGCATGGTAAGCATGCTCCTTCTGATTCCATCCATGCTTTTCGGACTTCTAGCAGGGAGTGCAGCGGATCGAAGAAACAGGGCCCGCATGGCGGCGGTGGGTCAACTGGTAAACGCGATCAGCTGTACGCTAGCGACGCTGTTTATCACGACGGGTAATCTCAACCTGAGCAACCTTTTGATCTTTGTCACTGCAATTGGAATTGGGAATTCAATTCAGGGGCCGGCGTGGCAGGCCATGATCCCCGACCTAGTCGGCCGGGACCGACTTTTGAACGCTAGCATGAACGCTCGAATCGCCCAACAAGGAGCGGAGCTTACCGGTCCGGCAGTTGCCACGTTAGTGCTGACCGGGATCGGGCCAGGTGCCGCCTTCTTAGTCTGCGCAGTTTTCTACTACGTCGGTGTTGCAATGCTTTGGCATGTCCGCCGAGCCACCTTGACACCCGACCGTGAGTCCGAGCGGCCTCACGTTTTCCGTCAGGTCGCCGAAGGATTCAGCTACATCCGAAAAACAGCTCCGCTTGGAACGATGCTCATTTGGGTAGGACTTCACTGCAGTCTTACAATGGCCTCGGTCGGCATCCTTCCAGCCGTGGCGACTTCGAATTTGAATGGGAATGCTGCTGCATATGGACTTCTTCTCACCGCATTCGGGTTTGGCTCCGTAGTCGGCCCTCTCTTCATGATGGCTTTCGGGCGACGTTTGCCAGCGGTTCCGATACTCATCACCTCTGGCATTTTTAGTGGGTTGCCCCTTGTCAGCTTGGGGCTAGTGCACAATCTGGGAGTTGCTCTGGTTTCATCCGCCATTGCTGGTGGTTCCCAAGCAGTGTTCATGGCGGGGATCTACTCGGCCAACCAGGGAGTTGCAACTGACCAGATGAGGGGTCGAGTGGCCAGCGTGCAACTCTCCCTCACTACCGGCGCAATGGGAGTGGCTGGCATAGGTTGGGGTGCACTCGTTACATTCATATCACCAGGAGTCATACTGGCACTTCCTGGAGCACTTTTTGTGTTCATCTGCATACCGTTTGCGCTTCGACGTGGTGCTATGAACAAGGCCCTCCAGCCTCACGACGCAGCCGAGCCATCGGAGATCTTGGCGATGGATTCTCCTGGAGGCCACGCAGGCCTTGCGAGATTGCGACCTTTGGCGATACTGCGCGACCTGGTCGCCGGCGACAGGATTCGGGGACTCTGAGTCGTGCCAATGCCGATGGCGGGTATGTCAAATCAACCCTATGTGTTTGCCGTGCTGGTCCTACTCGGATTCTTTTCGATCACTGCCGCCTCTGTGATCGGGATCAGAGCGCTTCGTCGTCATAGGCGCAGGGCTAACTATCTAGGTGAGCAGACGCCACCTCCAAGCCGGGAGACAACATAGGACAGCGAGCAGTTACGCGTCCGTCTCGGCCTTATTTGGTAAGAGAGACGAATCAGTAATTGAGACCCATGTCATGACCAAACCGATGCTGGTCCACGCGAGTTTCAGCCGTAGCGCAGTGCGATATAGGTTGCGTCGGCGTCTTGGTTTTGACTACAGGTCTAAATAACCTGGCAGGAGTTGAAAAATCTATTCGTGCCGAACCTTTTACAAAGGGCTACCCGGTGGGGTTTTGTATAGCTAGGAAACTCGTACTAAGGCACTATCTCGATCTGGCCGTCTTCGGAATATCCACCCACTGTGGCTATCGGCCAAGCGCTTACCGACCTTTCTGAGAGCCATGAGATCGCTTGATCGACCTTGTTTGCCTCAAGTGCAATACATAGCCCCCCGGAAGTCTGGGCGTCTGCCAGCATTAGAAGTGTGTCATCTAGGACTGAACCGGATTTGAGATCCTCGCTCATCTGAAGGTGGGGTTCAACCCATGCCAAGTTCCGCTTACTTCCACTTGGAACCTGACCCAATCTCACCAGATCGGCGACACCTTCAATGATCGGTACCGATCCGATGCTCAGTTCTATGGCTACATGGGACGCCCGGCTCATCTTATAGAGGTGACCGAGGAGTCCGAAGCCTGTCACGTCTGTTGCAGCTTCTGAGCCAAAGAGAAGGGCTGCTTGGGATGCAGTGTCATTCAGTTGTGCCATCTGCTCGATCACGTCTATCCGGTCGTGTTCGGTCACGACACCGGACTTGATGGCAGTAGTTACGATCCCCGTACCTATTGGCTTAGTCAGCACTATGGTATCGCCGGTCTTAAGGCCCGAGTTCCGTAACAACCTACTGGGGTCCGCCTCACCTATAACTGACAGGCCAAACTTCGGCTCCTTGTCAGTTACGGTATGTCCGCCTACTGTAATCCAGCCCCCCTGACGGGCGACCGATTCGGCTCCCTTTAACACTTCAACCAGGATCGAGTCTGGAAGGTCATCGTTGTTCCAAGCGACGATGTTTAGTGCGAACTTGGGGATTCCACCCATCGCATATACATCTGAAGCGGAGTTCGCCGCTGCGATCCTTCCCCAATTGAACGGGTCGTCGACCAATGGGGTGATGAAGTCAACTGTATAGACGATAGCCCGATCTCCGAACTTGAGCACGGCCGCGTCGTCCCCAGTCGTGGCGTCGACCAAGACCTCATTAGAACTACTAGGTTTCAGACGGGCCAGAACCTGGTCCAAGTCGCCAGGGGCGAGCTTGCAGGCTCAACCAGCTCCGTGGCTGAAAGACGTCAGCCTGGGCGCGTGTTCCATTGTTGTGAGGCTAACAGCCAAGGCTCGCGAGTGCCAACCGGAGCAAGATCCGATCTTTTGCAGAGCCGAGTCGTTTTGAAGCGTGAAGTCCAGCTTTGGGCAATAGAGCCGACCTTCGCAATCTTTTCCAGTCTGGAGCACCGCAAGGAAAGTGCTATTCCTTGCCTGGTCGACTGGCCCGGGTCCGCTATCGGCATGGTTTCTTCATCAGAGTCGTCTGGCGGCAAATCGGGCTGGATCGCCATCGATCCCTGATTGAAATCGATCGGCAACGGTGAATTTGCCGTCCGGACTACCATCTTTTTGTGGTCTCAGGTCGCCGCTGTCTGTGCAACTCGGTGCGATGCGAGGTCACCTCAACGTAGTAGTAGTACCGGATGGGCTCACCTAGATTTGCACCTTGGCGAGAGCCAAGTCCGGACACTCCGATCCCCTACTTGACCGATGGCACCTTCTCCCAGTGATTCATGTGAGTGGCTCTCCAAGGTAGGGAGTAGCCACCATACGGCCAAGGCGATCCACACAATGCTGACCTAGGATGGGCGTAGAAAAATCAGCTGCGAGCCAGTTTGGGTTGGGAGTTTGCTATGGGTGTTGGAGGTTCGCAATGGGACTGAAGGGTGCTGAATTGGATGAGAAAACGATCCAGTTCATTTCTGACCAGAAAGTGTTCTTCGTGTCGACTGCTCCTCTGGCTGCAGAGGGGCATATCAACTGTTCGCCAAAGGGCGGAGTAGGTACATTTGCAGTCCTAGATCCGAAGACCATTGCCTATCTTGACCTGACTGGATCGGGTTCCGAGACGATCGCGCACATCAAAGAGAACGGTCGCATTGTGATCATGTGGTGTTCTTTCGATGAGATTCCGAAGGTCGCAAGGGTGCATGGGACCGGGAAAGTGTTCACGATCCACGATGAAGAGTTCGTGGATTACTCAAAGCATTTCCCAGTAAACGTAGGAGCTAGGTCAATTGTTTTGGTAGAGGTGAATCGAGTCTCCACCAGCTGCGGCTATGGGGTCCCCCGCATGGATCTCATTGCGGAGCGAGACGATATGCAGCAGTGGTGTGACAAGAAGGGTCCGGAAGGACTCATCGGTTACCGCCAGAGGAAAAACGCAACCAGCATTGACGGGCTCGAGGCGTTCGTTAGCCTAATGTGAATCTTCCGACGTTCATGGAAGTCAGGGTCGTGGTGCATATCGGTTCGACAGTAGATCGACATAATTGAGCATTTTTAAAAGGGTCCTTGCCGAGCCGGCCCCTGAGATCCTTCCGGCGCCATCAGCAAGGTCGTTCCAGAAGATTCCCCATGTGGATGCGATCACGCTCTCAAGCGGCTTTGCAAAGAGAACCGAAGTGGCTACCGAAGCAAGAGCTGGGCTTTGCAATGCAAGTCTGTGGAGTACCGAAGCTGCCCTCTGGTACGGGGCTAAATTGTCGTCAATCCAATTTTGGTACTGCTTAGCCGGACGGCCGTAACCGGCGAGGATCACTTCGGCGGCAGCTTTCCCTGAAGCAATTGCTTGTGCTATACCTTCACCCTGCAGCGGATTTACGAATCCTGCCGCATCGCCAACCAAAAGTGCATTCCCTAATGCGGCTTTCGTTCCGGATGAGCCCATCTTTATCCAGCCACCTAGTAGCGGGCCCAAGGTAGGCGGCTTTTCGATGATGCCAGTGCGATAAAGCATCTCGGCATAGATAGGCACCTGCTTTGTTGCTGCTGCCCCCAGCTTCCGGTTACTACCCACTCCGACACCTACCCCCAAATTAAGCCTCCCTCCAAAGCTAGGGAATGCCCACCCGTAGCCTGGGAACAGACGCCTTTTATCACTATTCCAAAGCGAGATTGTCGGGAGTTCTACCTTGCCGGTGACATATGATCGGGCTGCGAACCCAAGAAGGAGGCTCGCCGAGTCAACTAAGTCAAGTTGGGTGGCTGTACTCGAGTTGGATCCGTCGGCTCCGATCAGGTAATCCGAGGTTACCTCGGTCCCATCTGAGAGGCGCAGCTCGAAGCGCCGTGAGTCTGATCCAATTTTTTCGACTCTGGCAGTGCGGACACAAGCACCATTCGTCACTGCTGCTTGTAGAAGGTGTGCATCAAACGATGTTCGGGGGCAAGACCAACCTATTCCGCTGTAGTCGAGTCCGGCTTCAGAAGGGAGACGTATTGCAGCTCCGCTTGGACCGACAATTGCAACATCAGATAGGTCAATGGCATCCGCTGGCCGGCTGACACCGAGAGTCTCAAGTATTCTGACCGCCTTAGGACCGATCACGTCGCCACATGCCTTGTCGCGAGGGAACTGCGCCTTGTCGATGACAATGACCCTTGCTCCAGATCTCGCCAACACCAACGCAGCAGTCGACCCAGATGGCCCTCCGCCTACAACGGCAACTTCGAAATCGGCCTTAGAGGTGCTTTTCAACTTCCGCCTCTGCACGTATTTGCACTGTGTCGATCGTCCTTCGCAATTAGTGCCTCAATTCGGTAGAGTTCGGCGCATTCCCGCTGGTGACATGCACCTCACTGAGGTTGAATCTGCAGGATCCTAGTCTCCACTAAATTGCCGCCCTTACCCTTGAACTTTTTTGGTACCGTCTGGGTGACACCGACTTCCCAGAAGTTACCATCAGAGCCTGCAATCCGTGCGATCAGAGTCGATTTGGCGCCCGCCACCTTGTTGTAGATAACGTTCCAACCCTTATCGGACAGAGCAACATCGAAGAATTCAGACGCTGCAGCTCCAGCGATTGGCAGCCGTAATATGAGGGCACGATCGAATGAACTGGTCCCATTATCGTAAACTTCCTGGCCAACCTGAACGGTTCCTCTTGGGACATAAAATGCGGACTCGACGTTGCCAGGAAGGTAGGAGCCGATCGCAAGTGCTGCGAGCATAGATTGGCCCGATGATTCGGGGTAAGGCAGTGGAATAGTCGCGGGTTTCGATGACGTGGGGACCGACAAGATCGTGCCTACTGTTGCTATGAGGATCGCCGCAGTGCCAAGTATCCACCGTACTTTTCTTCTTCTCGTTGATGTGTCGGCCACCTTGCTATTGTTGCACCAATGCCTCATGCTGCCGTAATCGTAGATTTCAGGTTGGTAAGGGGTTTGAAAATTTGTTAGCTTGTGCTGGTGGAATACTCCTCAGAACTTCTGATAGAAGTCGACTGCGTTTCGAAGAGTTTTGGCTCCTATCTGGCAGTGGACTCGGTCAGCTTCTCGGTTCCAAGAGGCCAGATTTTCGGACTACTCGGACCCAATGGAGCTGGTAAGACTACAATCGTCAAGATCCTCACGACACTCCTCTCACCCGATTCTGGCAGGGCGACAGTAGCGGGTCTAGACGTTGTAAAGGAGCCTCGGCGCCTGAGGTCCAGAATCGGTTTAGCAGGACAGTACGCTGCCGTAGACGAGAACCTCACGGGTCGGGAAAATCTTGATCTAGTAGGTCGTCTCTACCACCTTCCTAAGAAACTGGTCCGGTCAAGGTCGGCAGAACTTCTCAACGATTTCGATCTGACCGGAGCGGCGGATCGGGTTGCAAAGGGCTACTCAGGAGGCATGAGGAGACGCCTTGATCTTGCCGCAGCCTTGATCGCGGAGCCGGTGGTACTTTTCCTCGATGAGCCGACAACGGGACTCGACCCGCGATCACGAAACGACCTCTGGGAGGTGCTTGAGAGGCTTGCGGCGATGGGGTCCACGATCCTCCTTACCACCCAGTATCTGGAAGAGGCCGACAGGTTGGCGCAGAATCTCGCTGTGATCGACTCTGGAAAGGTGATCGCAATGGGGACACCTTCCGAACTGAAATCACTTGTCGGATCATCGGTTTTGGAAGTGGCGCTCGAGGACGCTTCAAGACATGACGAAGCAGCGATCGTACTTAGCGCCATAGCGCTGGATCCCAACAAAGTGGAGATAGTCGCCGGAAGAATCAGAATGGCGATCAGGGAGAGGAGCGGCATCGTAGCTGATGTCGTCCGGCTCCTCGATCAATCGGGACTGCCGGTAGCAGAAGTGGCGGTCATGAAACCGACCCTCGATGATGCCTTTCTTTCTCTGGTTGGACATGGGACCAAAGGTGGTAGTTATGACTGAACAGCTCTCAAAGATTAATGCTGGAGATGTCTACCATGTCGTCGATGCAGGGGTAATCGGTCAACTTCGGCACGCTTTCTCCGATGCGATGGCAATGACCAGAAGGAATCTGCTCCGTTACCTGAGGATCCCGGATCTTCTCGTATTCTCCACTATCCAACCGGTGATCTTCTTGGTACTTTTTACCTACGTCTTCGGCGGCGCAGTCAAGGGATTGCACACCTCCTACATAGACTTCCTGATTCCTGGGATAGTGATTCAGACAGTTGCGTTCGGGTCGACCCAGACTGGAGTCGGCCTCGCTGAAGATATGGGTAAAGGACTGATTGAACGATTCCGATCGCTTCCGATGGCACGTTCGGCTGTGATGGCAGGACGAACAATCGCAGACTCGGCTAGGAATCTCGCTGTCATTTTCTTGATGATCGCTGTCGGGTATCTGATCGGGTTTAGATTCCATAATGGCATTTTGCCGGCACTGTTCTCAATCGTGCTGGCCGTACTTTTCGGGTTTGCGCTCAGCTGGATATCGGCATTCACAGGACTGGCGGCAAAGAACGTGGAGGGGGCGCAGGTCGCATCCTTCATCTGGATCTTTCCCCTAACTTTCGCAAGTGCCGCATTTGTTCCGGTGAACACCATGCCGGGCTGGCTTCAGGGGTTCGTAAAGGTAAACCCGATCACCAACGCAGTCGATGCCCTTCGGGCACTTTCCCTCGGAGGACCGACAGCGCGTTATGTCCTTTACACCCTGCTTTGGACAGTTGGACTGATAGCGGTCTTCGCACCTCTTGCCGTGGGTCGATACAAAACCAAGACCTAAGGAAAGCGACCAAAAACTTCCGCTTCCTCGCTATCCTGTAAAGTCCAACAGGGCGGCGTGGCCGAGTGGTTAGGCAGAGGCCTGCAAAGCCTTGCACAGCGGTTCGATTCCGCTCGCCGCCTCTTTAGAAATACCCCTGCCGTCTGAGACGGCAGGGGTATTTTTAGCTTGTTCTATTCGGTCCATTCAAGGGCATCCAATTCAGATCAGATTCGTCTGAATGTCAGAGATGATCTAGTTATGTCGTAGCCTGTCATGGCCTTCATTGTTTTCCGATGCTATCGGATCGATGTGAAAGGCGACAACGGTTGAGCCGCTCGTGGAGTCATTTCGCAGATGTGGACGTCCCATTTGGACCGAGACTGTCATCACCTAGCTGACCAAACTTCTTGGAAGAGACCTAGTCAGACGCAATCTCCTCGCGCATCTGACAAGTAGGAACGACATCATTTCTAAAGCTGAAGGCGGGGACCAATGTTGGCATGGACGCATTTTGCCTAGGGATAAACGTCGTCAATTAGGCATGCCAAATTGGCTAGAGTCAACCAGTCGCCAATGGATGGAACCGGTTCGGACCGAAAATTGCGCAGATGCATTATCTGCATCATCTAGTCAGATCCACTTCGACTCTTTTCTCCTCGCTGGATTCGACTCTTAGATTGGACGCTCCAGCGCAAACAGCTGTCTGACATCTCACCTAGGCGAATATGTCCTTTCTCGGCTTGAGGCAGTCGCCGGGACCCGTATGCAGTCGGGTGCTTTTCGGCTTCCCGAGCAATGGGCAAAAGTGCCAAGCTTTCAGGGGGCCCGCTCATCTCACCGCATGCCGTTTGGGGGAGACATAGTCCAACGTCGCTAATTGGAGCCAGTTGTCTCAACTAAGTCAGCTAAAAGTGTTCACTGGCGAGCGAGATCATTCTGGTCCTGGCTCTGGCGGCCGGCATTGCGATGGAATGAGTCGCAACTCCTGTATGTGGAATCCGTGGATTAGGAATGTGGAAGCTGGTTTGGCAAGCATTTATAAAAAGCGCCAACACCGAGCTCCTTAGACCCGAGGAGTAGTTTCAGATAGGAAAAGTTGGCATCTACATGGAGTTCCAAGTAGTCGGAGCCGCCGGTTAGATTTGGCCCGGGTACTTCACGCTCGTCTAAATGGTCCGGAAATTCGAGCTGGACCGACAAGGATCAGCCCAACTCACTGCTAGGTTAGTTCCCCACGGGCCGTTGGCGCAGTTGGTAGCGCACTTGCATGACGCGCAAGGGGTCAGAGGTTCGAGTCCTCTACGGCCCACCGATCAGACACGATGTAACGCTCCCCAAAGCCTAGGGTCGTCGTCCTGCAGTCGCCTACTGGTCGGCGCCCACGCCTGCGATTGAAGATGGGAACACGGCTCGAAAGTTGCAGATTGCAATTTGGCGAGTTCGTGGCCCGCCAGCAGTCGAAGCGTATCTACTTCAGATACTGGGGCAATCTGCAGAAGTTCCCTCGATCGCCCCCTCGGCTGTTTCTTTGCCAGCCAGTGACGCTTGCCCGCTTGGAATCCGGCTTACAACCGCGAAAATAAAGACCCAATAAATTCACAGCCCCCACTAATCCCAATCGGGATCAAAACAGCGGAATTGAAATATGAGAAGGTCGGATAAGTCATCACATACGAGGTAGGCCCTAACTGCAGAAGTCTTGCCAACAATGTCGGCAAGTCGCTGGTCGTCCTGCCATGAGCCTCCATTGGGATGGCCACAGCTTCAGCTACATTACGAACCCGAAGACAGAAACCTCTGAGTAAGCCTGTAGACGAGCGCGCAAAGAATTACCAAAACGCAAAGTTTAAGCGATTGCGGGCCAAAAGCCCAGCTCGTTCATCAGCTACGACTAGGAGATTAGCCTCACCTCTGGCCGGCCCCAATCCTGCGACACGCCTTCCAACTCGCCGACGTCGGTGTAGAGCCGCAGATAGCTGAGCAGTAGGGACGGATCGATAAAGCTGGTTCAGTGGTGGCTCCAGCAAAGTCCTAAAGACGCAAATCCTTCAATCGCTCGAGTCCACTAGGGTGAGTTTAAGGCGGCGGCGAGCCGCACCTACAAGACGAACGAGCCTTTAAACCGAGGGCCTGCCTGCGGACAGTCTCATCGGATTAGACCACGCCTCGAGCTATCAACGCGTGAGGATTGACTTCAGTTTTCGACAGATGGATTCTGACGAGCAAGTATCGCTACAGCGCCGCGTGCAAGAAGTATGTCCGCACTGACATTCGTTCAGAATGGCGCAGTTTGACCATGGCCAGTGCCCGAAGTTTAAAAACGACTGCTACGTGTCGTGTTCTGAATGGTCCATCGATTCCAGTACGGAAAGCTGTCAAGCACATTTTGTGGCATCCCCGACTCAGGTTGTCGCGACACGTCAGCAGTTTTCTCCCTTCTGCCAGGCCCAGGCTGCCATCTCGCGTCAAACAACATACCTACAGCGCAATTAGTTGGTCTTAGACAGCTGGACAGTATTACGCAATTGCCAAAGAAGTCTTCGATCTGTTGTTTTAGGTAACTAAGTCCACTTTGCGAATCAAAAATGCCAATTAGGTGCAATGCCAACCTCACCTGAAACCATAGCGATTGTTGGCGCGGTCGATTGCCCGAACTTCGTCTAAATGTGGATGGAACCGTCCTCGTTGAGGGTCCAATTCGGATTGTGGGCGACTTCCCACACATAACCGTCAGGGTCGGCGAACGCGCCTGAAGTGCCACCCCACTGCATTAGTTCTGGCAGCCGAATGATCGTTGCACCCGCGCGTTTAGCCTCGTCGAGGGTAAGTGCAACCTCTTCTGGAGTTCGTACGTTGTACGCCAATTCAATGCCTGGCGCACCGTGACCTCCAAGCGCTGTCCACAGGCCAAAGACCATGGCACCGGCCTGGAAGAAGCACACCTCATCATCTGGCTGTTGTGAATCCCTCCAGCCAATTGCCTCATAAAAGGCCCGAGCAACACCGAGGTCCCTTACCCCGAGCGTGACCAAACTGACGCGCTGATCCATTCGAACATTATGTCATAAGACCCATTCCGCAGATCACACGCGTCGGTAATCTGTTTGAGTAGGTTAGGGACCTGCCTTGCCAATTCCACCGGAACTCCCTTGCGCGAGTCGGAGGGTAGCTTCTAGGCCGTTACACAGGACGGCCGGAAGAGGTACGTACTACCAATCGTTATCGAGTTGCTCACCTAAGATCTGGCTCCTTCGTTACCAGTTTCACGTCCCCAAATCAGACTTTTCCGAGTAACCGCATGTTCAAGTTGGGACGTGATGATGGTCTCGATCCGAGGAAAATAATGGCGAGCGTCGGGACCGGGTCCGCCAGAGCGAGACACGTTGGATAAGCGAGCGTCTTGAGCACCTTGCTTCACGATTCCCATCGTCAAGCCCCAAAGCGTGGATCCACACTCTCCGTTTCTGCCGAAGTGGGCCACGAATTCAATTTTGGTAAAGCAAGTCAACACTAGCGAATTGGGCCGACTGCAGATAAGTTCAGGGGGCGGGGGCCGTAAAGGGCATCTATTCGATCGAACTCAATCGATACCGCGACATCAGCAATCGGGTTGACCATTCTCGTGCCATAACTCTGGCCTGTCTAGAGTGCAACATCTCCTTCTAGCTTCTGCCAGGATAGGTTCTGGACATGCTTTAGATCATGGCGGTTTAATCAACCGAAGAGGTAGTGGCTCTGTCTCCTCAATACTCGGTGGAGCGGGGTCAAATCACTGCGGAAAAGCCAAAAACAATTAGCAGTATTGACCGTGATGGTGCCACATTCGCGCATATACGAAGCGGACTACTGTCGAAAGTCGGGACCTCTTCGAGCCAGAAGGTGGACGGACTCGTCTATCGCTACATTTCTCACGTCTCTCGTTGGTGCAAGATAGCCGCCAGGACAGCGGTGCTGAAACACTTATAAGGGATTTCCTATGGATCGCCACTCCACTGTCTATTACTCAAGCATTCGTAAATTCCATCCGGTTGCCATCGCTACCTCTCTGGAAGAAGTAGGGCCATTGACGCCGCCTCCATCGCTGAATGATGGTTGTGAGCCGGGCTCATATCGACATCCAGTGTCCCGGAACCTTTGCAGATCAGCCAACCGAACTTCTCTGACCGAACCCTTCCTGGTCTTGCGTTACTGCCACTGCAGCGTCTGCCTCGACACCGCACATCCTTAATCCACCGGCCAGGCTTAGTGACCTCTTCCATACCGTAATCGAGTACTAGATCGCCTACTCGTCGAGTTTGTTTGGCTTCCGCTCTCCGACGGCCACGGACGTAACGGCAAAAAGGGTAAGAACGCCACCAATAAGGGCAATAGGGCCGAAAGGTGCAGCGAGGAATCCAACTCCCACAATTGCTGCCGAAATCGGCTCTGCACTTGCAAGCAGAATTGCCTCCACCGGAGCGAGTCGAGCCAGTGAGCCGAGATAAAGGTGGAACGAGAGTGCTGATCCAAACAGGACGATGAATGCTAGGAGGAGGATGGTCTCTGTTGTGATCGGCGGAAAGCTCTTAGTGAGCTCGAAAGGTGTGAGTAGCAGTCCTCCAAAAAGAAGTCCCGTACCGAGCACAACCTGGGATCCGTGCTTCCTGATGAGCTGCACTGGGTAGTAGGTATAAAAAGCGCTAAAGCAGGCAGAAGCGAGTCCCCAGTAGACCGCAGTCTTGGGTACGACCATAGTCCCAAAGTGTCCGTCTGTGAGAAGCAGGGCCGTGCCGGAAACTGCAAGAACAAGCGTTGATATCTCCTTAGTCGAGGGGAGATGCATCGCTTTTACTGCGACGAAAACGGTCAGTATTAAGGGGCTGAGATACTGCAGAATGGTCGCCGATACTGCGTTACCGTTGGAAATCGCCAGGAAATATGTGAGCTGGACTGCCAGTAGGCCACAGATGCTGAAAATGATGATTTGTACCATGTCCCTAGAAGACGTAAGGAGCGCCCTCAGTCTCGGTAATTCGCTCTGTCGGAGTGATGGTGCCATCAGTACGATGCCAGAGAGGAGCGTCCGGAACCAAAGGAGCCACATCGGCCCGACTCTGAACCGGCTGAATAGGACCTGGGCCGCAGTGCCTGAGAGTCCCCAGAGGGCTGCGGCAACCAGTACTCTGGCGCTTGCAGATCGGTGGCCGGTATCTCGTATTGGCTTCTTCGATGCGATTCTGTTTGCTCCGTTTTGGTCATTGTGATCACGCCGGTTGGTGCGGGACCAAGCACAAGCTAGTGCAGTTGGTGATGTACGACGCCTGAAGCAATCATTCTCCGAACTTCGACTTCAGATCTATTTTCTCTGAGCCTGGTGGGCCCAACTCCCGCTTGGTCAATCGACATGAACCCAGCCCCGATAGCAAAATCTCCTTCAGCGCAACAGATGCCATTCTCGACTCTCGGTCGTTAAGTCTTGGAACTTGGTTGAGGTTCTGGCGGCGGCTGCCACCCTTTTTGCCCATGTGCAGCCAACACACGAAATGGTTGACTACAACCTCAGATTTAGGCTCCCACTCATTTGGCACCAAGTGGATGACAGGGCATCTTTTTAGGTCAAGTGACCACCAGCGAGAGCCGCTGGCGGGTTTTGTGAGGTCAGTAGCTGCGCAGGTGGGGTACCTGTGTGCTGGCGACTGACTTCGCCGCCGGAGAAGGAGCGATCCACTTTAAACTGCGCCCTAGGTTGCCGGCAAGGTACTGGAACTACTCCTACATGTTGGAGGAGGACAGGTCAACTGAGACTGCCCCCTCATGACAGACTCCGTGCAGAACTACTGTCCGCCAGCGTGCAGTTAACGTGTCCGCCAGCGTGCAGGTTTAAATGTCCCTTGACAGTTTCCATGCAGCAAAATTGCTGTCCTAGATTACGCCGTACATCGGTTTTCTTCACGTCTGCATGAACCGCAAAGCTCTTGCCCAACTCCTACATTTAGGCGAGTTTCTTGCGTGGAAGAGAACCTCTATCGGGTAGGTGGCTCGCCCAACAGCCAGATCCTTACCCTTTAAAAGAAGTCGTGCAGCCAAACGTTCGAAAGGTAGTCTTGTTGTGCTGACTAGGTTCAACCAGTGGAAGCAACACCTGCTTGCTGAAGCAATTGTAAGTGCTCTTCGAGGGATTCCGCTGGCGTCTTCCATCCAAGAGTTTTGCGGGGTCGTGTGTTGAGTGCGTGAGCAACTGCCTCTAGGTCTTGTGCGTCCCAACGTGCAAGATCCGTGCCTTGGGGAAATACTGTCTGAGTAGTCCGTTGGTGTTCTCGTTCGTGCCGCGCTGCCATGGGCTTCGTGGATCGGCAAAGAAAACTGGAACACCGGTCTCAACAGTGAAGGCCACGTGCTGGGAGAGTTCCTTGCCCCGGTCCCACGTGATGGACTGACGAAGTTGAATCGGAAGCGTCGTGATCACCGCTGACAGCGCATTCTTCATTGCCACCGCTCCGTAGCCAGCGAGAGGCGCACCGTTTTTCGTGGGCGCGATCTCGCCCCAACCCTCCTCGCGAGGAAGATGGATCAGCATGATGAATCTCGTGGTTCGTTCCACGAGCGTGCCTATTGCCGAACGCCGGTGTCCGATGATGAGATCGCCTTCCTTACGATGTTGTGGCGGGTGACGTCGAAACTACCGTAGTGTTTCGATCACCCTTGAGTAGCGGGTATGGCTGAGATCTCCCTGCCGGTTCGACAGCTTACTGGGAATGGCCGTCCGCTACTCACCGATGACTCGACCGCTGATTGAGAGTTGCGACACCAGATCGTTGGGTAAGGACGTGCCGTCGTGGTTATAGACAGGGACATCGAAGGACCAGACTGAAGGAGGACGCATGAACAAAGTATGGGCAGGTATCGATTCAGGGAAGCGGACACATCACTGCGTCGTGATTGACCAGGACGGTACCGTGCTTGAGTCGAAGAGGGTGAAAAACGATGAGGGTGCGCTACTCAATCTCTTCGCCAGGGTCATCGAGATTGCTGGCAGTCGCGAGATTGTGTGGGCGACGGACCTGAACTCGGGCGGTGCGGCCCTGTTCATCTCACTTCTGGCCGATCAGGGTCAAGGGGTGCTCTACATCCCGGGGCGGATTGTTCATCACGCGGCTGCGACCTATCGCAAAGACGGCAAGACTGACGCCAAGGACGCACGGATCATCGCCGA
This sequence comes from Acidimicrobiaceae bacterium, assembly GCA_013044385.1. Classification (GTDB taxonomy): domain Bacteria; phylum Actinomycetota; class Acidimicrobiia; order Acidimicrobiales; family Acidimicrobiaceae; genus JABEUN01. The sequence continues at coordinate 37,965 of JABEUN010000047.1, read as the reverse complement.
TCAGGCCCGAATGCGCACTGATCTGCAGCCAGTACACATCGGAGACCAGATCAGTGCCGACCTACGCCTACTCACGGCACGACGCACGGATCTAATCTGTGACCGAGTACGCGCCATCAATAGGCTTCGCGCCACCTTGGTGGAGTACTTCCCCGCCCTGGAGGCGGCGTTCGACTTCTCCAAGAGCAAGGCGGCTCTGATGATGCTGTCGACCTACCAGACACCCGCTGCTCTGCGCCGCATGGGAGAGTCTCGTCTTGCGACATGGTTGAAGAACCGTGGATGTCGCAACAGCGTCACGGTTGCACAGCGCGCGCTTGTCGCTGCTCACGCACAGATGTCCACCCTGGCCACCGAGCAAATGGGCTCAACGATAGTCGCACGTCTAGCCGAGGTGATTACCAACCTGGACGTGGAACTGGCTGACGTCGATGGGTTAATCACCTCGCGGTTCAACGACCACGAAGACGCCGCAATCTTGCTCAGCATGCCTGGCTTTGGGCATATCCTCGCCGCGACATTCCTCGCGAACATCGGTGGTGGCCTGTCCGCGTTCGAGTCCTCCGATCGACTCGCTAGCGTTGCTGGCGTTGCACGGCTCCTCGTGACTCGGGACGCATCAGTGGTAACCACCATCGGCCCCGCCGATTCAACCGAAGGCTCCTGCGAACCTGCTACCTCGCCGCTCTCTCCAGTTTGAAGAACAGCCCTGCGTCTCGCACCTTTTATGATCGCAAACGCAACGAGGGGAAGACTCACAAGCAGGCTCTCCTCGCCATAGCTAGGCGTCGAATCAACGTGATGTGGGCGATGCTGCGTGATCACACCCTCTATCACGAGCCCATCCCCACCGCACTCAATGTCGCTTGACAACAGCATTGAGATTCCTTACAGTCGAATCCGATAAATAATCACGTGGGGTTTCTTGCAGATCACGCTTCGGACAGCATCAGGTTCCGAAACCACAAATCGATGTCGCCCGGGCTGGTTGCCCCAAACCGATCTGGCTCCTGAAGCTAAATACGGACTGCAGTTATGATTCATCACAGATCGGTGGTTCCATCGATCTGCAGGTCCAGCCAACTCAAACTACAAAAAAACCTACATATGTGACCATCTCAGAGAAGTCATTTCTGCACGCGGACTGTTTTCTCAAACTGCGGAGCAGGTGAGGCACCGTACTTGGATTCGAACTCGACCTATTTCCTCACAACCTGACCAATCTTAGAGGTAGCCCAACTCCCTATTTAGTCATGGTCAAGTAGATTTGACTTCATGCCGAACCCTTCTTCTACGCCGCACGACGTATTCGACCTCTCAAAGCTGACACCTGAATTAGCGGCTGAGCGCCCACTTCCGGGTACCAAGGTTCCCGTAGGAATGACTTTCGACAAAAGTGGGAGATACCTCTACTTCATGTTCCCAGAGTCTGGAAAGCAACTTGATCTTTTCAGGGTCGAGATTGCCACAGGTGAATGGGAGAAGCTTTTAGATGCAGACGGAAGCGAAGCGATACTGACACTTGAGGAGCAACTTAGGCGGGAGCGGCTGCGTATCACTTGGGACGGTCTATCCGACTTTTCGCTCATCGATCATCCAGATCGCGACTTGATCCTAATCAACCGTGGAGGTTCCTTCTCAATAGTCGACCTTAATAGCAGCGAGATGGTCCTTGACTTATCGGATCGATCATTGGTCAAGCTGCAGGTCTCCCCAGATGGAAGCTGCCTTTTCGGTGTTGACGACTCCGGAATTGTGCGGGTCGACATCCATTCCGGTTCGGTAGCGGTTGTCGTGCCTCGAGACCTAGATAAGTCGACAGTTACAGTTGGTCTCGCGGAATTCGTCGCGCAGGAGGAACTTGATCGACTCGATGGATTCTGGATCTCTCCGGACAATGTTCGCATCGCCTACGCAGAAGTGGACGAGTCACCTGTGAGTCCGATTCAGATAGCGCATTTGGGATCGAAAAAAAACGAAACCGAGTTGCATCGCTACCCCTTCGCTGGAGCTCCCAATGCCAAGGTGAAGTTGATGATCCGGGACCTAACTCGAGACGATAGCGCACAGATCGAGGTGTTTGATATCGAGGACGGATATCTTGCACGAGTCTGCTGGCTGAAGTCAGGTGAACTCCTTTTCTCGATATTGGACAGAGCGCAGGTGAGGTTGATCTGGTATCGGTACGATCCGACTTCGGGAAACATTTCCACCGTGTTTGACCACTCAAAACAGCCTTGGGTAAATCTACCGGTAAGTGTCCTTCGGTTCGGAGATTCATCCGTCCTTACAACTGTGGAAACGAGTGGATTCGCCCATCTTGCCGTCATAGGTTCTGACGGTTCAGTCCGTGAGGTCACGTCGGGCGAGTGGATGGTGACTGAGATTCTCGGGGTCGATTCGGATCTCTCGTGGGCGTGGATCTGTTCGACTGAGCAAGGTCCGCTCGAGAGGCACCTCTACCGGGTGGATCTTCGCACTGGTGCAACCCAAAGGGTAACGACGCACTCTGGCTTTCACACCGCAGTATTCTCGGAGTCCGCCGGAAATCTCATCTTCGTTCAGCACTCGGGCTTGGATGCATCACCCACTTCCTGGATCCTCTCCCCGACGGGTGAGTTGGTCTGTCATGTAGTTTCCGAGGTCTATTCCGGAGGTGATATTGGGCTCGAACCACCGAGATTCTTCAATATAGAAGCGGACTCCGGGGAGTCGCTTTTTGGTGCGCTCTACCTTCCTCCTGATGGAGTGACCAAAGGGCGGCCGCTGGTCGTCTCGGTATACGGTGGTCCCCATGCTCAGGCGGTGCAAGATCATTGGGCAATGACAGTTGACCTACAGGCACAGCTCCTGGCCCAACAGGGTGCCGTAGTTGTAAAACTGGATAACAGGGGAAGTTACAACAGGGGGCTGAGATTTGAATCCCATTTGAATCGTCGATTCGGGACTGTCGAGATCGAGGACCAACTCAACTGCATTAGCTACCTGACAAACCAATACGGTATTGACCCAACTCGAGTTGGCATTTACGGATGGAGTTACGGCGGATACATGGTGCTCAAGTCGATGTGTAAGGCGCCAAACATTTTCAAGGTAGGCGTGTCGGGGGCACCTGTCGTGGACTTTACACTTTATGACACCGCGTACACCGAGAGGTATCTGGGGCTCCCAGAGGATGGAACTTCTTATAATGCGTCAAGTGTCCTTACTGATCTAGATTCACTAAGCAGTCCCGTCTTGGTGATCCATGGACTTATTGATGAGAATGTCCATTTTAGAAATACAGCTCGCCTTATGGAGGAGATAATCGGCAAAGGCAAGAAGGTAGAACTTATCCTACTTCCCGAGTCACGCCATTCACCTAGGGGATACGAGACGTTGTTGGAGATCACCCGTCGACGTACGAGTTTCCTCCTCGAAGGCCTAGATATGGTGTGACCCGAACAAGACCTGTGCGGCAAGAATGTCTTAGCGAGTTGACCAGAACCCATAGTAACGAACGATTGATCTGAGGGTATATATGTCGAAGAGCCGGACGCTATCGACCATGTTCAGTTCGATCTCTACAAGATCGAAGATACTCATAGGACTCCTGCTCGCTTGGCTGATTCCCCTGGTCCTGCCACTCATTTTCGAAACTATTTTCACGGGATGGACCGGCTACGCTCCGCTTGTTCAAGGGGGTGGACCGGGTATAGACGTTCTCTACCTGCCCAAAACCTACCTTTTGGTTCCGCTGCTGCTGATCGGTGTGTGGCTGTTGCAGAGGTTATGGCAGAGAGTTTTACTGGCATCTATAACCGTTGCAGGTGAGTTGATCGCCTTCTTCTTATGGCACAACCCGGAACACAATCTTCCAAGAGCTACCGCCATTTACAGCGCTAGATCCCCGGGATTGGTTTGGGCTTGGCAGTTTTCTCTCAGCTTAAACAGCCAGATCTTGGCCTATATATCGGTGATTCTGGCTGCGGTCGCAGTGATTGGCACCATAGCCCTGGTTTTCATCAATGACCGAGAAGATAACTCGAAGCTAACTTAGCGGTGATCTTGGTATGGGGAGAGATGGCCGATCAGGCGGGTTCAAGGAGCTGTTTTGCCATTTGTGCTGAAACTTCTATGTACCCCTCCTGCAGATAAAGTGATTTAGCCCCGGAGTTCGTGCCGAATACATTCAATCCCAGCCGACTTCCACCAAGATTAAGAACCACCTTTTCTACCTCTGAAAGTGCCAGTCTTGCGAATCCTCGGCGCCTGAACTCAGGATGGATGCCGATGAAATATATCCACCATGCACTCGTTTCAGCTGGCTCAGGTCTTCCTATCCAAAGGTCGCCGATCTCCCCTTCTGGATGAGACTTGATGGTGTACACCCTGTGGGCGTCCGTCCTCTCACCGTTTGGAAAATACCCTTTTCGCTGTTCGAGAGCTATCTCTCGTGCCTTTGATTCAGATTCACCAGATGCGACCCGTTCGGCGATGTAGTTAGCAAATTGAACCTCAAGAAACATCTCCAAGTCTGAATCCGACTTCCGTACCAGCTCAATTGATCTGCTGACAATTGGTCTCTGGGAGGCATGTATTGAATCCATCGTCTAACTATAGATCTGCCGCACGGCCGATACCAATGGCAAACATCGATCGTGTCTGGCCACGCGGCTTGATTGAAATACATTCGAACTACTGGAGGTCGAGCTAGCAAACAAACGAAAGCTCCGATAAATGGCGATTTGCAATTGCTTGACCGAACAAGACATTTCGCTCTGATTAATGATTCGTATCGGCCCGGGTTTGACGCCATCCCTCTCCTGAGAGAGGGATGGCGTCAAAGGAAAAAGTGGGGACAACGAGAGCAAGCAGAAGCTGGTCCGGCAGGTGATCGATCACCGGAAAGCCTACTCCCCGGAGTGGGCTGCGATCATCAAGATTGCATAGCCATTCGGTATGATCACCGTTTCACTCCGAAAGTGGGTTCGCCAGTGGCGAGTATATGCATGCCGGAAGAACTGTTTTTGATATCGGTGAACTATGAGTTTGCCAGCTCCGTAAACTGTTGAGACTGATAAAGAGATCGCAGGTCCTCGGAGGTCACTACGGACCCGTCTGTTAACCTCTCGCTCAGATCATCGAGTCTGCGCTCGTTTCGCAGATAGGAAATGCACCTGCAGAGTCAGGACGCGTGGGTCAAGATGGTCAACTTCCCCGGGCGCAAAACGAAACCTTATACCCCCCATAAAAAGTCGTCTCCCCTCTCGCAATGCTGAGGGGAGACGACGCTCCTAACCCGTATCGTCGGCAGCGATCAGACTCCGACTTACTACGTTTTGTCTCGATAAGGAGACACCCAAGGAGTCCCGTTTTTCAGCTGCACCCACTGGTGGTGCCACAGCTGCTACATACATAGCAAGAACCTGACCTCTGCATCGCGTTGCCGCACTGATAGCAGTAAGGTGAGTCCTTGGCCATCTCCCGAGAGATAAGTCCATCCGGTTTTGCAACCATCTTCACTTCGTGCGGGTAATCCTGCTGACTACTAAGGCGCTCTACAGATTGTTCCTCTTGGAACAGCGTTGGCTGGGTCCGCTCCTCCACCGTCTGGATACCTAGTTCCTGCCTCTCATCAAGTGGGAGATAATCGACGGCTAGACGCCTGAAGATGTAGTCCACAAGTGACGATGCAATCCTGATATCCGGATCATCTGTCATGCCGGCGGGCTCGAATCTCATGTTGGTGTACTTACGAACGAACGTCGACAGTGGTACCCCGTGCTGCAGCCCCAAACTGACTGAGATTGAGAATGCATCCATGATCCCCGCCAGGGTAGACCCCTGCTTGGATACCTTCATGAACACCTCACCGGGGCGACCGTCCTCGTACTCCCCGACAGTGACATAACCTTCGCAATCCGCTACACGAAACGCGAAGGTGCTCGACCTCCTGCGCCTTGGTAGCCGTTCTCGAATCGGACGCTTCACAACTACTGTCTGGGTCTTCAGAGCTATTTCGAGTTCCTCGACCTTCCTGGCTAGCTCCGCATCATTAGGCGCAGCATAGGAGTCCGACTTGGTGGTCGACAGTGGCTGAGCCACCTTGCAGTTATCACGGTAGATGGCAACCGCTTTAATGCCCATCTTCCAAGCATCGAAATGAAGCTGCTCGATGTCCTCAACTGAAGCCTCTTCGGGCATATTTACCGTCTTCGAAATGGCTCCTGAGATAAACGGCTGAACCGCAGCCATCATTCTCACGTGGCCAAGGTAGTGGATGGTGTTATCACCCATGGAACACGCGAAAACCGGCAAGTCCGAGCTCTTGAGGTAGGGTGCGCCAACAATGCTGCGATTCTGGTCGATGTAGGAGATGATTTCATTCCTCTGGTCGTCGCCGTACCCAAGCTGAGTCAAAGCCCTTGGGACGGTCTGATTCACTATCGACATAGTCCCGCCACCAACCAGCTTCTTGGTCTTCACAAGTCCTAGATCAGGCTCGATTCCAGTCGTGTCACAGTCCATCAGAAGTCCGATGGTCCCGGTCGGTGCCAGAACGCTCGCCTGTGCATTGCGCACGCCAAACACTTCGCCCTGCTCAACTGCCTCGTCCCATACCTCTTGAGCAGCCGTCAACAACTCGGTCTGGACTAACTCCTCATCGATGTTCGATACAGCCTCCCGATGCATCCTGAGGACATTGATCATTGCTTCTCTGTTCTCACTGAAGCCAGCGAATGGACCCAATCTTGCAGCCATCTTCGCTGAGGTTGCATAAGCGGTACCAGTCAACAATGCCGTAATAGACGCCGCCCATGCCCTACCTTCATCGGAGTCGTAGGGAAGACCTTTTGCCATCAAGAGTGCACCCAGATTGGCGTAGCCGATACCGAGCTGCCGGAATCTCCTTGAGTTCTCGCCAATCCCCTCGGTCGGGTAGTCGGCATTTCCGACCAGTATCTCCTGTGCTGTGAAGATAATTCTTGAGGCGGCCTCGAAGCCACTGATATCGAAGGTACCGTCGTCATTCAAAAACTTGAGCAGATTCAAACTGGCAAGGTTGCACGCAGAATTATCTATGTGCATATATTCCGAGCACGGATTGGAGCCGTTGATCCGACCGGAGTTGGGTGCAGTATGCCACCTATTTATGGTCGTATCGAACTGGAGTCCGGGATCAGCACACTCCCAGGATGCTTGGGCGATCTCCCTCCACAGCTCACGTGCCCTCACCGTCTTGACAGTCTCGCCGGAAGAGACTCCCTTCAGTTCCCAGTCGAGGTCATCCTCTACTGCCTTCATGAATTCGTCTGCGATGCGAACCGAGTTGTTTGCATTCTGGTACTGGATGGAGAAACTGTCCTTCCCATCAAGGTCCATATCGAAGCCGGCATCACGAAGTACACGCGCCTTACGCTCCTCGAGGGCCTTGCACCAAATGAAGTCCTGAATGTCTGGATGCTCTACGTTCAGAATCACCATCTTGGCAGCCCTACGGGTCTTTCCACCAGACTTGATGGTCCCAGCCGAAGCATCGGCACCACGCATGAAGCTCACAGGTCCCGACGCTGTTCCGCCACCTTGTATGAACTCCTTCGACGAACGGATCTTGGAGAGGTTTACACCAGCTCCGGACCCACCTTTGAAGATGATCCCTTCCTCTCTATACCAGTTCAGAATGGAGTCCATGGAATCATCGACCGCAAGAATAAAACAGGCTGATGCTTGTGCGGGAACACCCTTAACGCCGATATTGAACCAAACTGGAGAGTTAAACGCGGCACGTTGAGTTATGACGAGATATTTGAGCTCGGCCTTGAAGGACTCCGCCTCGTCATCGTCGACGAAGTAGCCATCTTTAACTCCCCACGCGTGGATTGTGTCCACAACCCTGTCCGCTACCTGCTTGAGCGAGTGTTCGCGCTCGGGTGAGCCGAGATTTCCTCTGAAATATTTCTGAGCCAGAATATTGGTGGCATTCACGCTCCAACTACTTGGAACCTCGACACCAAGCTGCTCGAATGCGATAGCACCGTCACGGTAATTGGTGATCCGAGACTCCCGGACCTCCCACTCGACCATACGATAGACCTCTTCAACCTCGGAGGTGAAGTGCCTCCTGATACCGATCGACATTCTCTCTGGTGCTATTGCCATTTCTGAATTCCCACTTTCCGCACACGAATGACCACAACAATCTGGTCGCTCGAGACCCCCATTGACTCTCCACTACTTCTTGTCACAACTTCGAAGCTAGATCCCACTTTTCGTCGGCCATCCACTGTACGAAACGAGAGAACACTACATATAGGGCTCAACCATGAGCCAAGTACCAGATATTGTAGGTAGGAAGCTAAAACGATGCTGCTCCAAATCGAAATATTCTGTAATTTCAGTCGTGTAATTCAAAAGACCCTCGAAAGTCCGGTCCGACAACTCCGTACATGTGGCGCAACTGGCGACTACCGTCGGCTACACCGCCGTGGCAGCTCAATGGGAGACCCAAATCCTATACCTCAGTAGTGAACCTGCTACCAACGGTGGCGACTAGTCTCTGCTGAGCCAAATATCGAGAGGGCAGTAGTGAAGCGGGGCGGAATTAGGGTTCCTCAGACCGTGGAGGCGGAGTACCTACTTGCGCCCGACCCGGTCAACAAGAGGGCCATCGACGCGTACTTAAATGAGTTTGGAAGGCCGGATTCGGTCGAGTTCGTTCTACTCATACCCGCCTTCAACGAACATAAGAATCTCCCTATTGTTGCACAGCTGATCCAGAATGCTGCTGACACGATCAGAGTTGGACGTGTGGTGGTACTAGACGACGGTTCCGAGGATGACACCAAAGACGTAGCTCGCCAACTCGGCTTTGGAGTCTGCATTGCCACTGTCAATCGTGGTCAAGGCGCCGTACTCAAGATGGGTTATCAACTGGCTATCGAACTCAGAGCCGAATACGTGATTGTCGTCGATGCAGACGGGCAATGGGATCCTTCCGATCTAGGTGCTATCCTCGCTCCATTAAAGGAAGGTAGCGCCGACTTCGTTCAAGGGTCACGGTCGTTGGGGGAGACTCGAGTCGGAGATCCCGTGAGGGATTTCGGCGTTACAGTCTTTGCCAGGCTAATTACAGTCCTAACGGGAACCAAGGTGACCGATACTTCTAGTGGCTACCGAGCTTTCCGGACCCGACTGCTGTCAGGGATCAGGCTGTCGGAGCCGCAGTATCAGTCATCCGAACTTCTGATTGGCGCGATCATGTCCGGTGCTCGAATAAGGGAGATTGCAACCGTCATGCACAGACGTCCAACAGGAACGTCGAAGAAGGGCAACAACCTCAAGTATGGGCTCAACTACACAAGGGTGGTTCTAGGAACTTGGCTTCGAGAGCGATTCCTCGTCAAGCGTTAGCTGACTCCACCTTCGCCTCCCAGGGAGGCTCTTATCTTCTGGTTTGGTCGATTCTCAGCGCGACCATTGTCATCGTGATGTTGGTTCCAGCGGCCCTTGGTCACCCGTTAATCTTTTCCGACAACCTGAATCAGAACGTTCCGCTACACTACCTCGCTGCAAAGATTGAACTCAGCGGCCGGCTCCCAGTCTGGAACACGTTCTCATGGTCGGGAACTCCCTTACTTGCTGGGTTCAATGTACAGACCTTCTTCCCGCTCTCTTGGCTATTCCTGATCCTCTCCCCAACTTGGGCTTTTTCAGTAATGCTGGTCGCTGAATACTCGCTTGCAGCCGGGGGCATCATCCTTATCACTAGGCAACTGGGTGGAAGTGCTACAGCAAGTGCTATCGCTGCGTCGTCATTTACGCTAAGTGGGGTCTTCGTCTCGCAAACTGTCCACCTGGACATGATCTCTGGGATCACTGCCATCATTTGGTCAGTTTTTTGTATCCTGAAGATGTCCGAACAACCCGATTTACGCGGTGGGTTCATGTGGTCTGCGGCCCTAGCTCTCTCTTTCGCGCTGTGCGTTACAGCCGGAGCGCCAGAGGCGATGCTCGACGGGGTATTGATGATCGCAGTTTTTTCGCTAGCACTGGTTGGCAAGACGAGAATGCCAATCCCCAGGTTCGTACTGCTACTGGCCATTGCCGGAGTCTTAGCCCTTGGGTTATCGGCAATCCAGTGGATCCCCGGCCTGGATTTTCAACAGATCTCGAACAGAAGCGCTGGCGGGTACAACTTCTACATCTCCGGGCCGTTCCAACCCCAGTCTCTTATTCTCCTCCTCTTCCCCTTTTTGGAGGGTGGCTCTGGGATCTTCAACCAACCCGCTTACTTCGGGCCTTATAATCTCGGCGAGATCGGCTCCTACGTATCGATACTCGTGGTTTCGCTCGGCCTTGTTGGCCTATTTACCCGATCTTCCTCACTTAGCATGGATCGCAGGCTCAACGCACTAAAGGCCGCTGGAATCGCCAGCCTGCTCCTATCCTTAGGCGCCTACACACCGCTTGCTCTGCTGATGTTCCACGTCCCCCTCTACGGTCACCAGCGGCTACCGAGTCGAAACTTCTTCGGATTCGAGATCATGTTGTGCGTAATTGCCGGACTTACCTGGGACAGTTTCCGCCTTCGGCGCAAAAGGATCTCTATCACCGGTCGCCTTGTCCTGCTTGTATTGGCCGGCGTCACCGTTGCAACCGAGTTCATGTACTTCTTCAATACTCGGGAGCTCTACCAAATACTCGACGTCGTCCCTTCGAATGGACACCGTTCGCACCCCCTTACCATTTACGTAATCGTCGCCGGTGTTGAGATTCTGCTGACGGTCGGCTTGCTGCTCTATGATGGCGTAAAGGAGAAGTCCACAGACTGGATCACGTGGATACTTCTACCGATCTTCGTTGCAGAGGTCGGCCTATTCGGACTTTCCACGCTCATATCCCAGATCCCAGGTGGTAACCAGTACTTCGCCAACAGTCCATCGGTGAGGAGTCAGATTGCTCTTCTGCCACAAGGTGGAAGGTTCGGAAGCTACAATCCGCAACTCTTTGGCTTCCCGAACCTGGCTAACGTACTTAGCACCGATAGCAACGTCTATGTTGGCGTACCGTCTGTACAGGGTTACAGCTCGCTATCACTCGGAAACTACAACACGCTTACGGACAGCCACTATCTCGATCAGCTAGGACTGCCAGCGGTTAATTCAATTCTGCATAACGTATATAACCTCGACCTATTCAATACCTCACCGCTCTACTTTTACCAGGCCAACGGAGGACAACTCGGCCAAGCCGCTCCCCAGCCTCCACAGGCGGAGTTGACTCCACTGCAGAACGGCTTGCCTACTTATTCTGGCGGCTATTTCGGTAAGCCATTCGAGGTCGATTCCATCATCCTCGCTCCACCCACCGGGACGACCACTTCCTGCCTGTCAGGATTTCGCCTGCTTGGAGTCAGCGGTGAGTTGACTGCCCCGAGCTCGGTAGCACTGGGCGCTACCCCGAATGGCGACCCTGTCTACACCCTCAACTTCTCAGTCCCCACTTCGGCGGTCGGCTACACACTGCCTCGTTGTCTCATTAACAGTGCCGGTGGACACCCGATCCTCGGCATCAGAATCACTACCCCGGCCGGCGCATACGAAATAAATGGGGTGGAGGCCCCTTTCATAACTCCCCAGCTCTGGCGCTTCGTCTCAAATTCAGGAGGGATCAGTACCTTCGTCAGCACTAATCCGAAAGTCAAGCTTTTTACGGCCACTCAGAATACCACCATCACGGCTTCGTCCACAGACTTATCAGGGCGTTCGGTCGTCGCTGCAACATCGGTCGGTATCGGCAGCATAGTTTGGAACCAAAACTACGCACCTGGCTGGTATGCGCTGGTTGAACATAGTGGAGTCACCAAAAGGGAGTTCCCGACACAGGAACTACCTTGGACCACGATGAGATTCCAAGTGCCTAACGGATCGTCTACAGTCCGCATCTACTACAAAGCGCCCGGACTAAGAACTGGAATGCTGGTTACTGCCGTCTCGGCACTTGTAATGCTCGCAGCAGGCTATGGGCTTCTTCGGCGACGTAAAGGAACGGCTTCAAAGAATTGGGTCCCAAAGCACGTCTCGCTAGACACTTCGGATCTGCGAAGACCTTAAGGTCGTCCCCCTCAGGACTAACCCTCGCCGGACTCTGGAGCCGCGGTCTGTGAAGCTCCGCCAAAAAGGAACTTGTTCAGAAAAGCGAATTTGCCGAACCAAAGCACGGCAAAAGATCCGAAGTATACCGCCGGGATGACGACCGCCTTAGCCTTTTCGGATATTCCAAGTGCCGAAATGTGGCTGTCAGCGAAGTCAACTGACCATGTTGAAAAGACAAGACCAATCAATGCCATGGCAATATAGGGGAGAACTTCTCGACTAAATGACGATCGGTCCCGCTTCTGCCACGCCCAATTCCGATTCAGGAAGTAAGAAGGCACTGCTCCTACTAGCGTCGCAAAAATTGCCGAGTTCCGTGACCCGAAAAAACCAAAAACGGAAAAACTCAGAATGAACGCAGTCTGAGAGACCACTGCAGATATCCCCGAGCCGATCGCGTACTTTAGAAGTTTGTGGAAAAAGTGTGAACTCCTTAGGTTCCTCACGACGTCTGTCCTCGAAATCACAATTAAGATATTATGAGCAGTTGGAGAAACTGTTGCAGGTGTACGAATGGTACGCCCCGACCGAAGCTCTGGGGGAAGTGCTCGGTGGTTTCACTTAGGAACGGGAGCAAATGCGAGTTCTTATCACCGGTGGCTCTGGCTTCATCGGTACAAGACTGGTCCGTCGGCTGCTACAGGCTTCTCACGAGGTCACTGTCTTTGACCTTGAAGCTCCGAGAGTCGATGGTGTAAATTTCATCAGAGGCAACGTGACCGACCCGGCAACCGTAGAGGCCGCCTTCGACACTAATCCTGAGTCTGTGGTACATCTTGCAGCCAAGACATCAGTTCTCAACTCCATCAAAGTCCCCAAGGAAGTTTTCGAGACCAACGTTCTCGCAACTCAACTTCTACTCGATCAAGCTCGCCTGAGGGGCACTAAGTCCTTCGTGTTTGCGTCGACCAACGCAGTCGTCGGACAGAGCGACTCTAAGATCTCCGAAAGGACCCCAACGCTCCCCCTGACTCCTTATGGAGCGTCCAAGGCAGCTTCAGAGGCGCTACTCAGTGCTTACAGCTCGAGCTACGGCATAGTCACTTCAGCACTCAGATTGACAAACGTCTACGGCCCAGAAATGTGGAGGAAGGATTCCATCATTCCACGTCTATTTCGGTTCGCATCAGGCCAGGGCTCCTTCTCTGTTTATGGTGACGGTGAGCAGTACCGAGACTACGTATTCGTCGATGACGTCGCAGCCGCAATGGAGCGTGCAATGGAATCCAACCAGTCGACTGTCGTACCAATCGGCTCGGGAGAATCGATTAGCGTAACGAAGCTGGTCCAGTTGGTATCACTAGTCACCGAGTGCCAGCTGGCACCTGAATCACTACCCGCTCAGCCAGGCGAAATGCGCGGGGTGGAGATCGACATCACCGGCGCCGAGAAGTGGGGATACTCGGCAAGCGTCATGATCACCGAGGGTCTAAATCTGACCTGGCAGGACTTTCAAACTCAACTCGTCAGGGACTGAACTGCAACCGTCAATTCCATAGCGAGATGCTGTTCCCTTCTGACTAGGTTCGATCACCATGGCCTTCATACTCTCGATAGACGCCGGCACCTCTTCAGTAAGGGTATCCGTCGTCGACGAGTTCGGAAGCATCGTCTATCAGTCGCACTCCGAGATCGGAACACAGTCAACTGTGCCAGGATACGCGGAACAGGACCCAGAAGAGGTATGGCAGGTCGTATGGAAGTGCATAACTGACGTCCTCCAACAGCTTGGTAGCAAAAAAGTCACGGCAATCGGTATTACGAACCAGCGAGAAAGTTTCGTCCTGGTCGATCCTCGATCGGACGAAATCCTTAGCCCAATAGTTCTCTGGCTGGACCGACGAAGCGCATCCAGCTGCGACAAGCTCAAAGAGATCGGCCTTGAAGAAGAAGTAAGGCGCTCGACCGGACTGGCAATCGATCCCTACTTCACCGCGACTAAGGCGAAGCTCGTGCTTTCCAAACTTAGGAGCGATGGGTACTCCGGACCAGCTCTGTTGGCAACCGTGGACAGCCTCATCATCAACCGACTCAGTGGGGGTGGCTGGGTTACCGACCCATCCAACGCAAGTCGAACGTTGCTGTACAACATTGACGAACTTAGATTCTCAGATCAACTCAAGAACATCTTCGGCCTGGACGAGATCCAGCTACCCGAGGTGCGACCCAGCTTCGGGACCGTTGCCATTGTTGACGGTACTCTTCATCCAGCCCTTCGTGGAGTACCGATCACAGGGGTGCTAGGCGACCAGCAAGCATCGCTGCTGGGTCAAGGTTGCACTAATTCTGGATCAGCCAAGAACACATATGGAACTGGCGCCTTCGTACTTATGAACACTGGCGCCCGCAGACCCGTCCCAGGACCAGGAATTCTCGCATCTGTAGCATGGGGGTTAGGCGACGGCTCGGCACATTATGTACTAGAGGGTTCTATTTTCGCGTGCGGGTCGATCCTGAAGTGGATGCGCGACGACCTCAGACTGTTCGCCAGCTACGACGAAGTTGCAGAGATAGCAAGCAGTACACGAGACACAGGTGGGGTATATCTGGTACCGGCATTCGAAGGCCTAGGATCACCATGGCTTGATTCCAGAACAAAGGCAGCGATCACGGGCCTGTCGAACTCCACCACCAAGGCCCACCTGGTTCGGGCCGCCATCGAAGCTATGGCATATCAGACCCAAGACGTCGTGATCTCCATGGGAGAATACGCAGCCGATCCAATCGCAGAATTGCGCGTCGATGGTGGTGCGACTGTCATGGACCTACTCTGTCAGTTTCAAGCAGATCAGCTCGGCATACCGGTAACCCGAGGCAAATCGAGCGAGTGCACCACGCTAGGTGCGGCTTACGCTGCAGGCATTGGTATCGGCCTCTGGAATGACCTCGACGAAGTAAACAGACTGTATCGAGCTGATGTCACCTTTGAACCAACCAAGTCCAAGGCAGGGCCAAGGTCACGGCACGAAAGGTGGTTGAGATCACTATCGCGAGCGCGAGGTGCTAGTCAGCGACTTGGTGATACCAGTTCGATGTAGCGTGCGTCTGCAATTCGTGTAGTAAGGATCAGCTGCTCCCTTTCAATCGCTCGATACGGTCTCTTTGCCCTTCCGATGATCATCGCAAGTCCCGACCGGGCCAA
Organism: Acidimicrobiaceae bacterium; assembly: GCA_013044385.1. Lineage (GTDB taxonomy): Bacteria > Actinomycetota > Acidimicrobiia > Acidimicrobiales > Acidimicrobiaceae > JABEUN01. Next base: position 22,686 of record JABEUN010000047.1, on the reverse strand, counting down.
CGGTCCCCAGGCCACATCATCCGGGCCAGTTGTCTCCGATCCAATATTGGACAGAAGTACCCCCTCCACGAAGGCCGACAACCAACTCGATATCGGAACCTCTCCCGTGGCGATCAGCATCTCACCATCAGAAGTCCTGACGACGGCAGCCCAGTCTGATTCATAATCGAAAACAGCGGTAGCCACCAGTTCGCTGAGGAGCTCATTCGGATCTGTCTGGTCCACGAGCAACGCAACTGCTTCGAGGGCAGAGATCCGCACGTCCCTCAGGTCATCGGACGCCTCTCTAACATCCTCTACGTCAACGCCATCGACTTCACTGATCTCTCGAATCATAAGGGACACAAGTTCGGGAAAGGGAAGTTCCACTAGCAGTTCGTCGATTGCCCTACCCCCACCCCGTTCCAGAATCTCGATTCCAACTAGATCACCTTTGACGGCCCCAATTCTGCTGGCCACCGCCCCAAGTGCGCCAGGTCGATCCTCCAGCCAGATCCGAAGTACGAAGAGTGCCATGGGCCACAGTATAAATAGCTACGACGACGGCCGAACTGACCGCCTGGCCCTTACATAGTAGGAAACGGCAAAGTCACAGTCCGTTTACGTAATCGCAACACAACCTAGTAGGTTCCTAGCGCCATAAGCTAGTAGCGACCCACCCAGTTGCGGGTATGCGTCAGGACAAGCAGGCGGTCGTGCCTGGGAGAGAATGGGTGCGTATGACCTCGATCGATCTGCTGTGGAAACCGGTAGAGGGATACATAGATACCGCGAGCTACGGTTTGCCATCCATCGGCACCATGCAAGCAGTCGAACAAGCCCTTTCAGAATGGCAGTCCGGTCTAGGTGTATGGGAGCAGTGGTCCACGTCAACGGAGTCTGCACGGGCGAGCTTTGCGAAACTCGTCAACACTGAGTCGTCGTCAGTAACTATAGGTGCTGCCTCCTCTCAACTCATAGGAATGATCGCCAGCTCTCTCCCTCGAAAAGCCGTCGTCGTTGTGCCAGACATCGAATTTACGTCCAACCTCTTTCCTTGGATGGTTGCGGAGGATCATGGCGTGGTGGTTCGAGCAGTTCCGCTCGAATACCTGAACGAGACTGTGGCTCAAGGCTGTGACCTGGTTGCTACCTCAGCGGTACAGTCAGCCACTGGTGAGGTTGTGGAGCTAACATCCCTTCGAAACGCTGCCGAGTCGGTGGGAGCACTGACCGTCGTCGACGCGACCCAGGCCGCAGGTTGGTATCCGATTGACGCCAGTCAGCACGACGCCGTGGTGTGCTCGGGTTACAAGTGGCTCTGTTCACCTCGTGGAGTGGCCTACATGACTCTGTCAGAACGACTCGCAGCAATGCTCGAACCCTCCGCTGCGGGATGGTACGCAGGCGAGGTGATAAAGGACTCCTACTATGGCCCACCATTGCGTCTTGCCAAAGATGGGAGAAGATTCGACATCTCGCCAGCATGGTTCTCCTGGGTAGGTGGTGCAGCAGCGAACAACGACCTGCTGACTATCGGCATCGAAGAAATCTACAGGCACAACGTTTATCTCGCCAACCGACTACTAGTTGAGCTCGACATGCAGCCAACTGACTCGGCGATTGTCTCACTTAAGATCAACTCGTCGGTCGATCCAGCCAAAGTACCATTTAGGGCATCTCTGCGGGGCGGAGGTCTCAGAATATCGTTTCACATCTACAACGATGAAAATGACCTCGACCGCGCAGCCTCATTCTTGAAGGGCTCAATCGTACGGAGTTGAGAGAGCCTCATAAGTCTCCTACTTGGTGAGGTCGCTTGGGCTTTACAGTTTCGGTAGAACCCTCTTCAGGTTACGCATCGCTTGAGCGATCCGAGCTTCGTTCTCGATCAATGCGAAGCGGACGTGGCCATCCCCACCGGGGCCAAAGCCAACACCAGGCGAAACTGCCACATCTGCCTCCTTGACAAGGAACTTGGCAAACTCAAGTGAACCCATCTCCAGGTACGGCTCCGGAATCGGCGCCCAAAGAAACATCGTGCCTTTGGGTCTTGCAACACTCCATCCAATCCTGCCTAGCCCATCCACCAACGCATCTCGGCGAGACTGATAGATCGCATTCACGTGGAGAGGATACTCTTTCGCCTCCTGTAGAGTCACGGTCGCAGCGATTTGAATCGGCTGGAAGGTCCCGTAGTCTAAGTAACTCTTGAGTTTCGTCAGGGCCTGAACCACTTCCCTATTTCCAACCATAAAAGCTACCCTCCAACCCGCCATCGAGTAGGACTTGGTCATGGTGTATAGCTCTACGGCGACGTCCTTGGCACCTTCAACTTCAAGTACTGAAGGTGGCCTGTAGCCGTCAAAGGCGGTATCGGAGTATGCGAAGTCGTGAACGAGAACTACGTTTCGCTCACGAGCGAACTCTACGATCTCGCGCATGAATTGTAGATCTACCACCGTGGTTGTGGGGTTGTGTGGAAAAGAGAAGACTATCACCCTTGGCTTTGGCCAAGTGGATTCGTAGGCCTCCTTCAATGAATCGAAGAACTCTCTTCCCTCGCAATCAGAACCGAGCGGAACTTGGCGAACTTCCGCACCTGCAAAGAGCGGAGCCCAGATGTGGATCGGGTAACTGGGAGACGGGACAAGAGCTACGTCACCTGGTCCGACAAGTACCCACATCAGGTGGGAAAGCCCCTCTTTCGCCCCGATCGTGGTAATCACCTCAGTGTCGGGATCTAGATCGACGTTGTATCGTTCCTTATATAGGTCGGCAATCGCACCTCGCAGCTTCGGTATGCCTTTGGAGGACGAGTAGCGATGATTGCGGGAGTTATGTGCGGCCTCGGCCAGCTTCTCGACCGCAATCGCAGGCGAAGGGATATCAGGATTGCCAAATCCGAGGTCGATCACATCCCGACCCGACCTTCTCGCCTCGGACTTGATCGAATCAATGATTCCAAACACATACGGCGGAAGGCCAACTATCCTGCGAAACTCCATCCGCTAAAGCTAGTGGAACCGTCTAGTCATTCGTATCCGACACGTCGGGCCGCCAAAAGTGCTGCTCCCATTGCTCCTGAATATTCATCAGCTATGGCCTTGTGAATCCGAACTGAAATCGGTCTCCTGTGTTCGGAAAGCTCTGCCAAAAGCCTTACCGACACATCTTCAAAAATCTGGTCCAGCCTCGCCATTAGTCCGCCTCCAAGTACCAATTCGTGCGGGTCGAGCACAAGAACTAGGTCGTGAAGGACAGAGGCGATCAGCTCGACCGCATCACCATAGCTGGACTTAGAAGTTAGATGCAGCTCACTGTCATCGTCAACACCCATAGGTAGCATGACGCGAATGGTCTCTTCAAAGCATCCGATACGGCCGCATGCACACCGGGCCTTCGAATAACGTCCAGTGTGGCCCAGCTCCCCAAACGCGAAACTTCCACCTGCGGTCACCGTGCCGGATCGGGCCATCGCAGATCCGACCCCGGTTCCAAAATTTGCTACAAGGACACTTCTATCGCCCCATTTGACGCACTCTGCGGCAGCGGCGCAAGCTGCATCGTTCCAGATCACCGGCCAAATCCCGGTGCGCGAGGCGACCTCTGTCGCTAGCTCTATTCCGATCAGCTCCGGCCGATGGGGCGAGTAGAGGACCTCACCTTTTGGGGAAAGCAGTCCGGGCACGCCAATTCCAATGCCGGAAACTGCCAGCTTACGCCCGGCGAGTTCGGAAAGATGGCTGTCGAGACAATCGAGCATCTCATCAGCCTCGCCTATCGGAAAACTACCAACTCGCTCAAATGAGTCTTCCGATTGCCTGTAATCGACTAGCTTCAGCCTTGAGCCACCAAGGTCCAGCCCCACATATGTTGTCGGTTCAAACACCTTCGCAATAGCTCAGATGAAGTCAGCTAACCGTGGTGGGCAGCGACGCCCTCCACTCGTGACCGCAGGTCTTCAAGCGCAGAATGCACTATCTTGGACTCGGCTCTGCGCTTTATGAACCCAGGAATTGGAACAAGTAGTTCGGCGTCAAGTTCGTACTCGACCTCCGTTTGAGTATCGTCAAGTTGAACAAACCTGTAGCGACCGTCGAGTCTAGAAGTAATGTCTCCACCGACCTGTTTCCAGGAGATACTTCCAGGAGCCTCATTGTGGTTGTAGCCAAGCGTATAAGAAGTAGACCGCCCGAATGCACCGGCTCTGAAGGTCACCTCGGTTGCTCTACCATCTGCATCCATCTTGGAGATATTCACAGACTTTATGTCCGATGCCCACTCCGGATAGCTGGCGAAGTCAATGACCACGCTGTAGCACTCCTCTGGGGTAGCCCGGACTATCACCTTCTCCTTAGCGCTATCCACCAATTCCTCCATTTTACCCGCGACGAACTCTCCGCCACTTTCACAACCCTGATGCTAGCCTGAACATTATCGCTAAACGCATCATCTATCGAGTCCTTTAGCCGGCCCGAAAGTAACGAATAATCAAGCGACTCCATAGCCCACCTACGTGCACGTTTTCCCATCGCGGACCTCAGCGACTCATCGACCAACAATGACTCTATCGTCCTAGCAACAGCCACGTCGTCTCTGGGTGATCCGATCAGGAATCCAGTCTCCCGATCTAGCAACGCGTCCGATGATCCACCGGAACGACCTACAAGCGTTGGGACCCCAGAGGCTGCTGCCTCGACAAAGACGATACCGAAACCCTCCTGTTCGAGGCCGAACCACCTATCCCTGCATAACATGGCAAACACGTCAGCTGAACGGTGGATTCTGGCAAGTGATTCATCGTCAACCCGGCCCAAGAAGATCACATTCACACCCTTACGTGAAGCGAGCTTGCGCAGTCTCTTCTCATCCCTTCCTGTTCCGGCGATCCAAAGTTGCACATTGAGTCCACTAAGCCGACTCAGCGCTTGGATTAATATGTCAGCGCCCTTCCTCGGGACAAGACGCGATACGAATAGCACCGCAGGTCCCGTCGACAATCCGAACTCGCGCCTAACCTCCGCAGCCTCACCGGGCAAGGCGGGTCTGAATCTTCCGCGGTCCACCCCTGGATTTATCTGCACAAATGCAGGCCGGACTCCACTCAGACCCGCACCTACCAGTTCTCTCGCACACCTCTCGGGATAGCTACCACTACATACCATGAGCTTTGAACGCCTGGCAGCATAACGAAGTACACTTCCAAGCAGCGGAAGTTTCGCCGGAACTACAGCCTCTGCGCCATGAAGAACGAGGCCAAAAGGGACCCCAATGAAGGGGCCGAGGAGTCCAAGCGGGAAGATCGGGTCGAGCATGACGCTCGTGGCGCCGGTGAGTTGGATCTGACTCCTGATCTCCCGCAGCATCCTAGGCGTCGGAAGGAATGGACCCTTTCTCCTTATTACTTCGAATCCGAGCGATCTGTCGAATTCGACATCTCCTTGGTGGGAGGAGGTAAGGACAACAAACGAGTCCGGGCTGAGTTTTCCCCACAGCTCGAATAGGTAGTTCTGGATGCCTCCGACCTTGGGAGGGAAATCGTTCGTGACTAAAAGGTGTCTAGACAAAGCAAATAGATGTTATCCGGGCGAGATTGGCTCGAACTGATCACGCCGGCCAGCAGCATAAAGTTTGGCAAGCGCTGATTCGATCTCTCCCCTGACCTCGTGTGACGACTCAGACACGTGACATCTGTTGAGCAGGTTCAAAAGGCCATGTCGTCCTGCAGTCCAAGCGGCCGTGCCCCTCACCACAGGATCAGGATGAGTCAAATGTCGTTCTATCGCCGCATCTGCTCCACTGGGACAGGTAGCGTGGTTTCCAAGAATCAAAAGCAGGTTTCTCCTCAGGTGGCTCGGATCCCTCTTGGGAATATAAAGGGCCGAGAACGCCGACATCAATGCTGCATCGTCATGTTCCAGCCAAAATACCGGATCGAATGGCTCTTCAAAAGAGTAGATGGGCCTTGATTTTGCACCGACTGGGCACGAGACCAAGCAGTCATCGCATCCATAGAAACGGAGTCCGAGGGTTTCGCGAAGTTCAATTGGGAAGCTGCCTGCCTTCTGGAGCAACCAGGAGAGACATATTCTTGCGTCCAACTTATAGGCCTGATTAAGGGCGCCGGTGGGGCAAGCGACCTGACAACGTTGACAGTTCCCGCAGCCCTTAGGGCTCGGTTGGTCGCGAACGAAAATGCAGTCCGTGAAGATCTCACCAAGAACCAGATATGGTCCAGTCTTGTTGGTGAGTATCAGTGTATTCTTCCCCATCCAGCCGAGGCCAGATCTACGGGCAGCCCCTTTGTCGACCGTCACATTCTGATCCAGAACACTCAAAGCCCGATATCCAGAGTCGACGATCATGGCGCATAGTTCGGAAAGCGAGTCCCGCAACTGCTGGTAATAGTCGCGGACGGCGTACGAAGCTATAGACCCCTTCGCCGTTTCTGCCGTCGACCACTGGGGATAGCCAAGACCGAAGGAGAGGATCGACTTCGCTCCGTCGAGCGCGGATGATGGATCAGTAGACCTCGGCGGGTTTCTGAAAGTAAAGGCCATCGTCGAGGACCTGCCTTCGCTTAACGCAGCCTCTATCTCACTGAATTCGAACTCGAATCGATCGGTAGAGGCTACCCTCGGCCCGATGAGTCCCAGCTCTACCGAACGCCGCCTCAGGTCAATGAGCAGCTGTGTCGGATCAAGGTAGTCAGAAGGAACTCCGGCTGCCGCCCGACCTCTACCGGTCACCGGATCTCTGATGCGGATAAACTCTCAAACCAGCCGCCTTGAGTCGCGCAAGGAGTTGCCGGGGGTCAACCTGATGGGCACCTAGATCCAACGCCAACGGTACGTACTCCTCGGGGATATCATAATGATCGCCCTGGAAGGCCCGCCTAGGCACGCCGAGCGCCCCAGCAAAGCTGTGGAGTTCTTCGTACGAGTGATCACTTACTAGGTGAGACCACCGCTTGCCCTTGAAGTGCCAGATAGGGCGGTCGACCAGGATCACAGTCAGTCGTACTTCTCAGTCTTGACCAATGCCGGGTCCATGCCCAGTCCGACGAGGGTGGACTCTGCCTCTTCAACCATCTCGGGTGGACCGCAAATGAAGGCGATTGCGGGTTCGCTGATCCGGTAGACCTCCGAGATCATCTCCTTGTCAATCCGTCTGTGGTACTTAGCCCTCGTGTCACCAGAATCCCTAGTGAAGGTGTGGTCAACCGTGAGCCAATCTTCCTCCGCCTCCAGTTTCGCCAATTCTTCGAGGTAGATTGCAAACTCCGCACTCTTCGAGCTGAAAAGGAGGTGCATCGGCACCGACAGCCCTTTGTGCGACGCATACCTGATGATCGACTTGAGTGGAACTACGCCAGATCCTGCGCCAATCAACAAGACGGGCCCAGGTATGGCCTCGGTCCAAGTGAACTCGCCATACGGTCCTCTAACTTCTAGCTGCGAGCCTACCGAAGTCTGCCGGACCAGTACAGGTGAAACTAGGCCGCCCTCTGTCTCACGGATTCCAACTTCGATCGCATCCAACCCGTCTGTGGGAGATGAACCAACCGAATATGCGCGCTGAATCGGTCGTGGTCTCCCTTCGACCGGAATACGAATGTTGAAGTATTGTCCTGCTGAATAGGGGGTGGGTTCAGCAAGCTGAATCCTAAGAGTATTTGTCTCAGGCGTCTCAACTATGACGTCAACCACTTCGCCGATCTGCCACTTAGGAGCCGGTGGACGATTCACGTCCCGTACACGCGGAACTCTAGTTGCGGATTCTGCTTCCATCGATAAGATTCTAACGCCGCAGGGTCCCAAAAAATCCCAAGCGATCGCTACTCGGCTATTGCTACTACTGACTTGGGCGAGGAGCACCAACGGCATGACACCTCAATGACCTCTGAAGCGAGCGTATCGCCTCCTTCTATGGAGAGATCGCCCCCAATGGTGTAGTGGTAGTAAGACTTCGTCGTTCTTGTTTCGGTGACATCGAACCGCGTAACATTCCCACAGTTCTCACACCGGTAGCGCAATGTACTCACGAAGGCACACTATTCGTCCACAACTCGCGACTAAGCCCCAAGACGTGACCTACTTCTCAGTGCGACAAAGACCACTTCATATTCAAGGGAAGTCCTTCGCCATCATGCCGTCCTCGCAAGCAAACAATCACAACTTCAGTTACCTCACCGGCCTGGCATTTGGAATCCACTTCTACTTCTAGGGGTGGAATTTACCGACAACTTCGTAACTCGTTTTGAACGAGGGCAAAGTCGCTCTTGCACTACTTTCTTTGCGCGTGTCGAAGACAGCCATCAGCGATTAGTAACGCCTAGTCATAGTTGACCGAGTTACCGCAGTGACCACGCCGGCTCGTTAAACTGTTCCAAACAACAGAGCCCGTCACCAGCTCCCTAGCTGTTTTATATAGTCGGTCAGCAATGAATGCGAATGCTCGACCGCCAGACAAAGAGTTCCGGCGGACTGTAGATCAGTTCCCGTAATCGGCCACGGCTATTTCGACGAGGTGGCCCCAGCTCGGAGCCTAGGTAAAGCCAAGAGACTCGTGCTAGTAGGTTGGCGCACGCTAAATAGCCATGTCTCGGTTTGTCGAACTTAGACAACCCCATTTGAACACGCCTAAGACCGGACGCATCCCAGATCCTTTGCCCCGTTAGCAGGTTCGCTCCGGTGCGTCAGCCAATTAACTTTAGGTCCGACGCAAGCAACCTTCGAACATATGTTCTGATATTCTGTAGCGGTGCAGATGGTCCTCGATGCCGAACTTACCAACTTGAGTCGAATGACATTTAGCGTCATCGACTTCGAGACTACGGGTTCAAACCCTGCAGGCGACCGTATAACCGAAGCTGGCATGGTGAAGGTGAGAGCTGGAGAGGTACTGGCTACCATGGGCTGCCTCGTTCGCCAGAATGTCTCGATTCCGACACGCATAACCTCATTGACCGGAATCACCAACTCCATGCTTCGGTCCGGTGTTGAGGAGGACGAGATGGTTTCCGCCTTGTATGAACAGATAATAGGGACCGTCATCGTCGGCCACAACGTCGGCTTCGACTTGGGATTCCTGACAGCCTCCCTGGAGCGCGTTGGCCTACCGGTTCCTGAGTTTCGAAGGATAGACACGCTCAGGCTCGCAAGGAAACTCCTCGCCGGCGAGGTCTGCAACTTCCAGTTGGGCACATTGGCAAATTACCTGCGAACTCCGCATCAGCCGAGTCACCGGGCCCTAGACGACGCCTTGGCAACAGTGGACGTGTTGCACGCACTAATCGAGAGGGCCGCCAGCTTTGGATGTACACACATAGATGAGTTGGAACAGCTGGGACGGATAGATCTTTCGATCTCTGGAGCGAAGCTCAGTATGACCACCAGGCTGCCCCATAGTCCGGGCGTGTATCTTTTTTGCGATCGTTCAGGCACGCCTATCTACATAGGAAAAGCCACGGACCTGAAGGCGAGAGTAAGGAGCTACTTCCACAACGAGCCCAGGAAAAAGGTGCCAAGGATGCTCGGGGAAGTTGGCTCGATAGAGGCCATGGTCTTCAGCACCGAACTCGAAGCTCACCTAGCAGAGATACGCCTGATTAGAAAACTTAAGCCGAAGTACAACAAAGTTGGAATGACTCCTGAGCGCTACTTACACGTTTCTGCCTCTCGCAATGGTCCTACCTCCATCCGTTCTACGTCCACTTTGGATAGCTCAACGATAGGTCCAATCCGCACCTCCTCCCAAGCAAGGCGGTGTCTTGAAGCCCTGCGCTTTCGTATTGGACCTGACGGGACATTCAACTTTGAGCCAGCATCAATACATAGCGAGAAAGGTATTGCGGAGCTGGTCAAATTGGCGCTATCTGATATGCAATCGCTCGCCACTCAGCAGAGATTTGAAGCCGCAGAGTCCAGACGTGCGGCGACAGCGACTCTGATGAGGATCGCACTGCGCCAGAACAGACTGTACCAACTAGTTGGTTCTGGGAGTATCGACCTCACATTTCCGGGCGGCAAGGTCGAACTCACAGATGGAATTCCGAGAGCTCTCAGACCTAGGTGGCGATCTCCAGGTGCTCCCGAGGTTCCGGGACCGCCAGAATACGGCCTATCGTCGATGTCGATGGACGAACTTTGTGTGACCATCCAACATGTCGAGCGGACATCACCCATACTCAAGTTCGACCCAGTCAGTACGGCCCTCATAGACGCTATTGAAGTTTTCACACCGACTGGTGGAGAAGCTGACCCATCCTATTTAGAAGCGGACTGAGAAACCCTGACTAGATCTTCAAGCGCGCTTTTTGCTGCCCCTGATCCGATGGACTGATCAGCTAACTGGATACCTTCGCCGAAGTCATTGGCACGTCCCGCCACGACAAATGCAACGGCAGCATTGATCCTGACAATGTCGGTCTTCGGTCCGCTATCACCTGAAAGCGTCGCCTCAAGCACCTCAGCGTTGTACTCGACACTCCCACCCCTCAGATCATCCAAAGTCGCTCGTTTGATTCCATATTCAGCTGGGTCAAAATCGAAAGTTCTGATCTCAAAGCTCCGGTCCGGCCTGCGATTCAGTTCGAGAATCGTTGATGGTCCGGTAGTTGAAATCTCATCGAGCCCATCAGAGCCGTAGACAACCATCGCCTTCTCCGAACCTAGGCGACCGAGAACTCCAATAGCAGTCTCGGCAACCGACGCGTCGCCTATGCCGACAAGCTGCCGCGACGCTCCAGCGGGATTTACAAGTGGCCCAAGAAAATTGAAGGCCGTAGGAATCTTGAGTCCCTTCCGAACTGGAACCACCTTCGCCATGGCCGGGTGGAAAACAGGAGCGAAACAGAATCCGATGTTGGCCTCTCTCATGCAGCGCTCAACACCAAGTGGGTCAAGGTCAATCACCACGCCAAGGTGCTCAAGCACATCGGCTGATCCACTCAAAGACGACGATGCCCGGCCACCGTGTTTACAGACGGTGACTCCGGCACCCGCCAAGACGAGTGCAGCACCGGTGGAAACGTTGATGCTTCCCTTCCTATCGCCTCCGGTGCCACAGGTGTCCACCACGGTACCTTCGAACTCCACTTTCTTGGAGAAGGAGAGCATCGCATCAGCGAAGCCGGACATCTCATCGATGCTTTCAACCTTCGTCCGCAATGCTGCTAGAAAAGCAGCCAACTCCATATCCGTTACTCGACCGGCAAGTATTTCACTCATGGCAAGGTACGCGACTTCGTAACTCAGAGACTCTCGCCTGGTGACGCCGTAGAGAAGTTCGGGCCAGCCACCGAACAGCTCCGCCGGAGAATTCGTCGAACCAGTATCCGGTGCAGTCCCTGCTAACCCAGTCGTCTCATTCATACGGAGAATCTAGCCGCCAAAACGATTCTGGCTCGTATTCCGGATGAATCAGCCATAAGCCTTGCTCTGATGTGCTGATTTCGTTCATCCCACTGCGAGGTGGGGAGATTCCGTATTCCAGCTGCGCGTAACCAAGTCCAATTGCCAAAACCCACTACAACTCAAAACTGGTTTAGTACATCCATCCAGCGATACATCGGATTTGTCCACCTAGCACCGAGTATTGATCCAATTTGGTTGGCCAACTAGGCATATCGGAGCATCTAGCAGCCGCAATGACCTAAAGGATCTAAAAAACAAGCACCCCATTGGCCGAATCCGGCTCGGCCGCAACGCTCAATCCTAGATCAGGGCGGCCTAGTTCCACCAGAGATGGTGATCTAGGACACCTTTGCCAATGAGACCCAATTGGACCTGGGAGGTACCCTCTACGATGGTGAGCTGTTTAGCGTCCCTGTAGTACAGTTCCGTCATATGGTCCTCCATGTAGCCAGCCGCACCAAGTAGCTGAACTGCCAGTCCAGAAGCCTTCACGGCAATCTCTGTGGCGTAGTACTTCGCCATCGAGAGATAGGGAACCCATTCCTTGGTGTACTTGCCTTGATCTGCCATCCACGCCGCCCTATAGGTCAGCAGCCTCGCGGCCTCGATCTCGGTTGCCATCTTCGCGATCTCCCACTGAATTCCTTGGAAATCGGCGATCTTCTTTCCGAAGGCATCCCTTGACTTGACATAGTCGACCGCATACATTATGGCACCTTCAGCCAAGCCGATGCCTCTAGCTGCGACGATAGGTCGCATGGCATTGAGTCCCAGCATCGCCAGTCTAAAACCACCAACTTCGCCGATCACATTCTCCTGCGGCACCCTCACACCTTCAAGCAGGATATCGCCGGTGTCCACACCGTGTACGCCCATCTTTCGATCGGTCCTTGGCACCGACACTCCTGGCATATTTCGGTCAACTATGAATGCCGTAATTGAGTCGTGATTCCGTGAATCTGCTGCACCCGTCTTGGCAAACACGGTGAACCAGTCTGCCTGCACCGCGCCAGAGATCCAACACTTCGAGCCGGTCAGTATCCATCCCCCTTCGGAATCGGGGTCAATCACGGCTCTAGTGCGCATACCGGCAACGTCCGAGCCAGCTTGCGGTTCGGATAATCCAAACGAGGCTCGCTTCAATCCTTCAGCGATACCGGGCAGGTACTTCTGCTTCTGCGCCTCGGATCCCGCGATCATGATGGGGCCAGTTGGGAGACGCGTGAGCAGCAGCATTAGGGCAGCGGTATTCGAGTACTTTGCCACTTCCTCGATAGCGACCGTCAACCCAAGTATCCCCGCACCCGAACCACCGTATTCCACCGGTATGCAGAGCCCCAAAAGTCCCGCATCCCTGAACACGTCGAATAGATCCTGTGGGTATTCACCTGAGAGGTCGATCTCCCGCGCACGGGGTGCGACTTTTTCTAAAGCGATCTTCCTCACCGTCTCTTGGAGAGCCAAAAGCTCATCAGAGAGGTCAAAATCCATCTTTTACCACCCTCACCAAAGTTCAGACAACGAGTCCCGATACTAGCCAAACACAGTGATCATGGCATATTGGGTCTACCAATTACGTCCAGTCGGCAACAATCGAGGCCCTAAACGCAGAGGACAGTTCCGTGGTCGCCCTATATTCCGGATGGTCGACCTCGAGAACCACTTGCGAATTCGCGAACGCCTTCGACTCCTCTTCCGTCAGGTCAAACGCTATGTAATGAACTGTGGAGGTGATGTCTTGCCTAGTCAGCTGGCTCTCGTGGTCCGCCTCGGGGGCTGCACGCACCTCATACCGCCCACCACCAATATTCAACTTGAAGCTACGTTCGATTCCGACCAGCCTCGGGAGCCAATACATCAGGTCACCCTTGGAGGTGAGCTCGACGAACACAGTTGCCGTCAACTGGTTCCGAGACGGAATCAAAGGATTGTAGGTCTCAAGCTCCACAGAGATGGCCTCATCGCTGATCATCTTCTCTGCTCTGGCCATCTCCTGAATCTGGAATTTGATCGTAGCTTCAGACTCGAAAAGAAGGGTGATGATTTCACCAAGGGGGATCCTACGCAAACGCTTGAGTTGGATAATCTCTGCGCGAAAATCCTCCCTAATCCTCTCGTACTCTCTGAGATCGAGTATGTCGTCGATAGTGAGTCGTGACATGAGCTACTCCTCCTGTATTCCGTAAGCTCGAGCAATTATTTGAAGCGGGTGCGAGACAGACTCTCCCGTCTCCTCCTGAATCGCTTTATTTGCGAGGTGACACTCGCCCGCAAGCTCGTCATGACCAGTCTTGGCAATCTGCTGAGCCAAGGCACCCGACAACTTCTTAGAACTTGCATAGTTCTCGCTTCGGTATCCCCACGTACCATCGATTCCGGAGCATCGAGACACAACATTGACCTTGGCTCCGGTCAGCTTTATCAAATCCCTGCCTTTCAAACCGATGTTCTGGGCTTGAAGATGGCAGGCGGCGTGATAGGTAACTTCTTGTCGCTTCTCACCTTCGAAGTCAACGTCGATGCCACCGCCGGACTTGTGCATCTTGATGAGGTACTCGGATGCGTCGTAGGTATGGGAGGCAACGCGCTCCGCATCTTTGGTGCCAAGGTAGAGCGGGTAGTCCTTTTTGACTACGTAAGCACAGGTCGGCTGAGCGATAATGATGTCCTTTCCCTGGGCCACCTCTGTGGCAAGGATTCGAACGTTACGACTTGCTGCCCTCTTAAACTCTGTCACATTCCCCTGGTGAAGCCAGGGTGCGCCACAGCACTTCGCTCCATCGGGCATGGAGCACTCAATACCGTTGCGCTCATACACCTTGACAAGATCTTTACCAATATTAGGTTCCATATACTCAATGAAACATGTCGGGAAAACTGAGACCTTCCCCCTCCGTTTAGAGATAAATGGTCGGAGGCGTTTCCTAAACCAAGTCGTGAACCGGACCCGGGCGTACGGAGGGAGCATCCGGGACTTGGAGATTCCAGTCGTTGCCTCAATCAGACCTCTGCCTACAGAATCACGCGCCCCTATCACGCGATTCACAATTGGCGAAAGTGGCACAGCCACAGACCCGGACATATCGGTCATTGCAAGCGCACGATCGGTCACAATCTCCTTAAAGGACTGGCGCTTCTGCTTGACCTTGACTGCTTTAGCCCTGAGCATCAGGCGGGGAAAGTCGAGTTCCCACTCGTGAGGAGGTACGTATGGGCACTTCACATAGCAAATCTTGCATCCAAAGCACTCATCTACTACTTTGTCTTGCTCAGCAACTGTCATAGCCTCGACATCGCCGTCACGGGCATCGATCGCATTGAACATGGAGGGAAAGGACGGACAGAGGTTCACACAGAGTCGGCATCCGTGACAAAGGTCATAGACCCTCGTCAGCTCCTTGCGCAGATCCGACTCATCAAAGTAGCTCGGGTTAGATGGATCGTAGGTGGTGGTCATCTTGCTCCCAGAACATCAGAACTTGGCAGACACTTGCCAAAAAGGTACAGCTCCGAATTTGATCCCAAATTCGGCATTATGTCCATTTCAAATTGAGCGGAACTAGCTCTCCAACTGGTTCACGCCAGTTGGAGAGCTAGGTTTCGAAATTTGCGCAAGACCATCGTGGGGGTCCAGCGTATTCACGACTCTAAAGTGACTCGAGACCCTGTGTGAAACGTCCCGCGTGACTCTTTTCCGCCCGTGCTAGCGTCTCGAACCACTCCGAAACCTCGGCAAAGCCCTCTTCCCTAGCCGTTTTAGCAAAACCTGGGTACATCTCTGTGTACTCATAAGTCTCACCTGCTATCGCTGACTTCAGGTTTTCGTCCGTCGGACCGACCGGCTCGCCGGTAACTGGATCCCCAACCTCTGCTAGGAAGTCGAAATGTCCGAACGCGTGGCCAGTTTCGCCTTCAGCAACCGCCCTAAAGAGCGAAGCAACATCTGGATATCCCTCCACGTCAGCCTTCTGAGCAAAGTATAGATAACGCCTGTTCGCTTGACTCTCGCCTGCGAATGCCTCCTTCAGATTCTCTTCCGTCTTGGAACCCTTGAGTTCTGCCATATCATTCCCTTTCCAATTAATCGAGTGATGGGAGCTTCCCACCACTTCGCCTGCCTAAAGATCAGACCCCTCTCTCAGGACCCAGCGCTTAGGTGAGCTTTCGCGGTTGGTACGCGATCACCTACTAGGTCCTGACAATTGGTGCAACGTCCCCTTAGAACTATCTCAACTCGTTCAACTTTAAAGCCGTCGACAGAGACTCCTATGAGCTCCTCTGCTGACTCTCGAAGCTCTACATCGGAAATGTTCCCACATATATCACAGACAAGATGGTGATGAGAACCCGAAGTATTCGGGTCGAACCTCGTAGAACCAGTACCCAGATCCAGCTGAAGTACCCCACCAAATTCGTAAAGGTCGTGGAGTGTCTGGTAAACGGTCTTGAGAGAGACCGTTGGCATCTTCTCGCGAACTGTCGAGCAGACGGCCTCGGCAGTTGGGTGGCCCTCACTTTCCGCCAACACCTCTAGGATCCTCTGCCTCTGCGGAGTAAGCTTCATTCCCCTAGCTTGGAATAGCTCCTGCATGCGATCTGACTTGGCCACTTGTATTTACAACTTCTATTAGGTAACAATCCTTTACGAACACCTTCAATCTAGCGCTACCTAGGCGAATATGGATCAAGAGATCAAGCAACTTCCGGTAAATTATGAAAAATAACTCGGACACCAACCAGTCTCTGAAGTCACTCGCGCAAGAGTCGTTCACAGTAGATCATTAGTCGTATCGAGGTTGGAAATAGGGGCAAATGGGGGCTAGCCTTCGAGCGTGGATACCGCAAATTCCCAGCTGGATGGTCGATGGATGACTGAGATGCGAAACGATTTCGATCTGATAGTCGTTGGCGGAGGTGCGACAGGCGTTGGGGTTCTCCTTGATGCAAGTTCTCGAGGACTCAGAACCGCCCTAATAGAAGCCGACGACGTAGGATCTGGAACCTCATCGGCCTCGTCGAAGCTGATCCACGGGGGGCTCAGGTATCTCGAAAATGGCGAAGTGAGACTCGTCGCTGAGAGCCTCGCAGAAAGGGCGATCCTCAGTCGCACGGCTTCTCATCTAGTGAGGCCCTTAAGTTTCGTTATTCCCGTCCATAGTCACAGTCGCGTCGCTGGATTAGCCAAATTGGTCGCCCTCTCCGCCGTCCTTTACGGTTACGACGCCGCAGGTTCCTTTAGGTCCTCCTCCATGCATCGTACGCTCTCGAAAGCAGACACACTGGAGCGTCTCCCTAGCCTCAAAACCGATGGCTTAGTTGGTTCTAACCTCTATCATGACGCATTCGCAGATGACGCCAGACTCTGCCTAAGCGTCGCCTTGACAGCTACAGAGCATTTTGGGGCCACCATCCTAACTCATACCAAGGTGGTGGGTCTGACTCCCCCATCCTCGTCGGGCTGGGTCGAAATTGCTTTGGAAAGCGACCCGTCCGCTCCGACGATCCAACCGTCTTCATTAAGGGCGAAAATGGTTGTCTTAGCAGGTGGAGTATTCAACGGAGCGTTGTCCCAAATTGCCGATACCCACGGTGGCATCGACATAGTACCCTCGAAAGGCGTTCATCTTGTGGTGCGATCCGAAGATCTCCCGCTCGGTTCAGCCGGGGCAATCGATGTGGGAGATGGGCGGCGCATCTTCGTAGTGCCGTGGGGAAACTACTCCTACTTCGGTACTACCGATACCCCTTACGCCGGCAATCTCGCCAGTCCAGATATCGATCGCACAGACGTGGATTACCTGCTTTCTGCGGTAAACCGAACATTTTCTGCGGGGTTGACACACTCCCATATAACTGGTGGATGGTCAGGTCTACGGCCATTGATCCGACCGAGGGAGGACCAGGACGGGACCACTGCAGAGCTGTCTAGACGGTACGAGGTCACCAATCCGGCTTCATGGGCGGTTGTGGTCTCTGGAGGGAAACTCACGACGTATCGCCGCATGGCCGAGGTAGCCGTCGACATAGTTTGCGATCGGCTGGGTCAAAGTCGGACCTCGATTACCGATAGAGTCAATCTCGTAGGCTCAATACCCAAAGGGGGACTTGGTTCGCTTTTGACGCAGGTAGAGCGGGCGCTCACAAGTAATTCCTCCACCAAAGTAGAAAAGGACACGGTAGTCAGACTCGTTCAACGTTACGGTTCAAGAGCAGTTGAAGTTGCAGGCCATTTGACTGACCAACCTGATGGTCTCGACAAAACTCCCACTGGGGACCTTATCGGCGAGTTCCGATATCAGATTCTCAAGGAGAAGGCCACTACAGTTTCAGACCTTGTCCTTCGGCGATCGCGCATTGGCATATTGGACTTCGACTTAGCTGAGAGTACCGCCGAACTAGCAAAGGCTGCACTGTTAGAGCATTCTGATGCGTCATCGGAACAACTAAACTCCCAGATGCTCTCTTACCAGAAGACCATCTCGTCCCTGACCCGATGGAGAGCTTGAAACAACTGTCCCTACCAGGATGATCACTCCAACCGAAGTAGTGACGTCCTAGTGCTCGCTAACCTTCATTCAGGTGATGAGGACCCCTCCGATCCTTCTACGCTAAACATCTGGAGATATCGTGCCCGTATTGGTGATAGATGTAGGTTCCAGCTCCGTCAGGGCTTCGGAGGTCCGTGTCGACGGGACCATGCGAACCCTTGCACAAATCTCCACACCGCCGCTGCACCTCGGCATGGGCCTGATCGAGATCGACGCTGAGGATCTGGCAAGAAAGGTCGTTGAGGTAGCTGAGCAGGCGATCGCCATCTCCGGCGGAAGCCTAGAAGCCGTAGCGATCGCCAGCCAGAGAGCCACATCGATTCTCTGGGACCACCATAATGGCCTCCCGGCTGGCAATGGCATCTCCTGGCAGGACCTACGAACATCCACCCAGTGCCTGCTGTTGCGAACTCAGGGCATCGAATTGGCGCCAAATGAAAGTGCCTCTAAGTTCCTATACCTCATCTCGCAACATGCCGACAAGTTGATCCGACCCAGACTCGGAACAATCGATACTTTTGTCGCGTACATCCTTAGCGGTGGTGACCTCTTCATAACCGATCTCACGAATGCGGCTACAACAGGGCTAATGCTCCAAGATGGCACCGGATACGACACAGTGAAGATTGAGCAGCTGGGCCTCAAACCGGAGTGGCTGCCTGAGATAGTTCCGCATGGAAAAATATTGGGCAGTACAAAGGTACTGACTTCCAATCTTCCAATCGTCGCGCTGATCGGCGACCAGCAGGCATCACTTGTCGGTCAAGGGTGCGTGCTTCCAGGCAGAGCGAAACTAACCCTAGGAACAGGAGCGATGCTGGATCTGTTTGTCGGACCATCTCGCCCCGCCTTCCCCCGTCGGGGTGAGTACGGGAGCTTCCCTGTAGCTGTGCAGTGGGACGGTAACAAGCGCTACTGGGGAGTCGAGGCCATAGGCCTATCTGCAGGATCCACTATCGATTGGATGGTGGGGAGCATGGGTCTCGCACCAACTGCAGCGGATACTGAATCCTTGGCTCTCGCTGCTAGTCCGACCGACACCACAATTATGGTCCCCTCGCTTGCCGGGCAAGGCGCTCCGGCTTGGGACTTCGGAGCAAGAGGCGCCTTTTTTCGAATGGGACGCGCCACATCCGTCAAAGAGCTCTTCAGGGCCTGCTTCCGAGGTATTGCGCACATGGCCGCTGACCTTTTGGATGCGGCGGAATCCGACGGAGGACTCAAAGCTGATCATCTATGCGTAGATGGGAAAATGGCAACCAACCGTGCAATGATCGAGGAACTTTCCACCGCCTGTGGAATAGACCTCGTGGTATCGGGTGTCATCGAAGCAACTACCCTTGGTGCCGGATTGATGGGTCTAATCAGCTTGGGGCAACTTGACGGAATAGAGCAGATAGCAGAGTTGCATCTAGCGAACCATATTGTCAAACCGACAGTAACACGAGGGTCCGTCAAGCACAATAAGTTGCGCGACGAATGGTATGTCGCACGCGACCAATCCTTAGGTGAGATACCTGAGCTGTCGGTGGTCAGTTTCTAGGGTGCCTCGCCCATAAAGTAACCGCTAGTCCAGGACTGTCAGGTAGCTTGACAATCTACGGCGGAGCGAAAGGTCCGACTATCCTTCGTATCTGTGCTGACCATCTACATATACTAGTACGCCCGGTAATGTACCATCCACCTGTTGTACCTCGTAGTGCTCGCAAAGATTCAAGGAGTGACATTGTCCCCAGTCTGGGAAACTGAGAAAAGGGCACCCGTCCTTGGGATCATCGGCGGCGGACAGCTAGCTCAGATGCTCTTCCAATCCGCTATCTCCATTGGAGTGGAGGTGCACATCTTAAGATCAGAGGGCGATCAGTCGTTGAATAGCTATGCCAAGGAGTTGACGGTCGCATCTTCCTTCGATGCAACAACCCTCTACCACTTCGCCAGACGCTGCGATATAGTCACCTTTGACCACGAGCTGATACCTGCACAGATCGTTTCGGAGCTCTCGAGTCGGAACTGTACTATGTTGCCGAACGCCACCACATTAGCACTGGCAGCCGACAAGGCGCGACAGAGGCGAACGTTGGCTGAAGCTGGCATACCCACACCTCGCTTCGCTGTCGTCGAATCGGCCGCAGAGGTCGAAGCCATTTCGGCTGCATTCAAATTTCCGCTAATACTGAAGGCCGCTAGGGGTGGCTACGATGGGCGTGGAGTCGTTGAAATCTCATCTATGGATGATGTGATTTCGATATTTGGCACAAGCAAAATGCCCGTGCCATACGTGGTTGAGGAGCGGCTCGATCTGGACGCCGAACTTTCCGTGTTAGTAGTCCGGTCGAGTAACCGAAAAGAGGTCTCGGTCTATCAACCGATCAGGACACGGCAGCATGAGGGAATCTGTGTCGAAGCCTCTTGGCCCTCGCACCTTCCTCGATCTATCGACGCCAGAGCCGTCGAGATCGCCCTCTCAATCGCTGAATTAGTCGATTCTGTGGGAGTTCTGGCGGTCGAATTCTTCGTAGTGGGTGGCGAGGTACTTGTGAATGAGCTCGCTCCGCGGGTACACAATAGCGGACACCTCACGATCGAGGCAGCGAAGACCTCCCAGTTCGAGAATCACATACGAGCTGTCCTCGGATTCGCCTTGGGTTCGACCGACTTCATATCCCCTGCATCGATGGTGAATCTAATCGCCGGTCCAGATGCCAAAGAGCACCGGCCCCTCCAACTCGCTGCCGCACTATCAGTTGCGGGCGCATCGCTACACGACTACCACAAGTCTCCGAAACCAAAGCGTAAGGTCGGCCACGTTACCGTCTTGGCAGATTCAACAACCAGCGCCTCGGCTGACGCTTGGGAGTCAGCTCGGAGGGCGATGATGGCCCCTCTACTCGGTGATCCAATGGCCGCTCTAGGCACCCACCAGAACTAGGACCGAGGCGATCATGACAATTGACGACAATAGTCAAATCTCGACCGTAGCCGTGGTGATGGGATCGGACTCGGACTACCGGATCATGGGTACCGCAGTCGAACTCCTTGCGGAGTTCGATGTAAATGTGGTCAAACGGGTGGTATCGGCACACCGCACACCGTTCGACATGCTCGAATTCGCCAGAACCGCCAAGTCTGAAGGCATATCGGTAATCATCGCTGGAGCCGGTGGAGCAGCACACCTTCCAGGGATGATCGCCTCTGCCACGCCACTTCCGGTAATAGGAGTTCCAGTCAAATTAGCGTCGCTCGACGGAATCGACTCACTTCTCTCGATCGTGCAGATGCCAGCCGGTGTCCCAGTTGCCACAGTCGGTGTTGACAACGCAAAGAATGCTGCCCTGCTCGCAGTAAGGATCCTTGCTATTTCCAGTTCCGACTTGGCAGACAAGCTCGATAAATACATTGAAAACATCGCCAACGAGTCGAGAACCAAGAGATTGCCCACCTGATTGACTCCGTGAGAGCCCACCACCAAAAGCCAATCAGAAAATGCTGTACGCCCCGTCCACAACCATAGTGTCGCCAGTGTGGTAGATCGAATGCGGGTCAGCTAGGAAAGCTCCGACAGATTTGAAGTCGTCAGGGGTCCCCCACCTGCGAGCCGGTGTTCTCGCCAAGGTAGCATTCATGAACTTCTCGTGCCCTTGCAGCGGTGCAGTCATCTCGGTCTCGATCCATCCAGGTAACAGTGAGTTGACCCTGATCTTGTACCTTGCAAGCTCTACCGCCAATGCCCTAACCACTCCGAGCAGAGCCGTTTTGGAAGCAGCATAAGGAATATTGCCGGCCGCCCCATGGATGGCAGAGACAGATGAAACGGCCACAATCGATCCGCCATCGCCCTGTTCAATCATGATCTTTGCTGCCTCCCTCATGCACAGCACGGCACCGATCAGATTAGTTTGCAGGACAGAATTCCACATATCAACCTTCGTATCTACGAAGTTGACACGACCACTAGATACTCCCGCATTAGCAAATAATGCATCTACCCTACCGAATGCTTTCCGGGCCGCCTGGAAACCCGTCACAATCGACTCCTCGTCAGACACGTCGACCTCGAGGCCAACTGCGCCCACTCCAACCTCACTAATGGTCTCCAAGGCCGAGGAGATTTTTTGTTGATTCCTCCCCATGATGACTACGCGTGCTCCCGCCTCTGCTACCCCTTTGGCGAGGCCAAGACCTATCCCGCCGTTTCCACCAGTCACTACGACCACCTTGCCGGTAAGGTCGATGCATGTTCCCATTGTTCTCCTCGGTGCCGTCGGGCGCGCCATCACTTCGGGTGCGAGAGCTCCCTGCAGACGATGACCAAATCTACACCCAGGCAACCAGTCGGCGAACGCGACAACGGGGTGGTCGGAATTTCACCGCACACCCCGTCCCGCGATACTGGGAGTCCACTCACTACCAGATCTGACTCCGGATCAGTTGTCTGATCCCCCAGAGGATCCGCCGTCACCGGAGGTCGTCGTCGTAGTCGGCTGCGTGGTCGTCGTTGACGAATCACCACCGCTACTTTGAGACGAACCATCCCCTTCGCCCTGGTGTCCCACACCACAGTTCGGACTACCGGCGGGGACGGTGGACACGGTCTGCGCGGCCTGTGCAGAGCAGTGTCCCTTTTCACCTTCGCCGGAGGTGTTCGTTGTCGGTGCGATTGTCGTTGTCGGTGCGATTGTCGTTGTCGGTGCGATTGTCGTTGTCGGTGCGATTGTCGTTGTGGGTGCGATTGTCGTTGT
>JABEUN010000046.1 GCA_013044385.1 Acidimicrobiaceae bacterium | reverse complement strand
CAGATGAATCAACGCCGAACCGAAGTCTTTTAGAGTCGGGAGTCTGTTCCTGTTCGCCACCCTCCTCATTTATCGTTAGTTGAAGCTCCAGAGCTGACCCGAGAAAATGTGCTAAAAATCCCGACGACGCCAGCCAATTCCCTGCCGAGCGAAAATCCTGTTCCTGGTCGAAATCCTCTACTTTGGCGAGTTATCCAACTTCAAGCAGCCAACCATGTTGACCAAGCCAGAAAGCTGAAACTCACTGCAATCTCTGCTCAACTTGGAGAAAATGTCTTTCATTTAGACATCGATAAAATTGAATTTCCCTACTAGCCAAATCTCGACCTCCCGGTGCAAGTGGAATCAAATCCAACTTGAGGATCGACAATCCCCTACATCCCCACCAATGGTGACTCTGGGTGATTTCAACTTGACATGCGATAGCAAAGAGTCCGCTTGAACGGGTCGCCAAGGACTAGTCGCCCCGACCAAGCAATTTGATCGGTCGACCCGAACGAAGTCACCTACCTGAACTGGGCGAAGTCTCGATTCGGCATTGCTCCCTCGTCTTCAACCGATACAGCCGAGCAGTACGATCGAGACCGGTCCTTGACGATCAATAAAGCGGAAGTTGGAAGTTTCAATATCGTACGAGATGCAGGGTCTTGCACTGGCGATCGACAATTCAGTCCACCCAACGACACAGAGCGAAGCCCCTCGGGAAAGGGCATTACCAGCGTTCAATTCAGATCCCCCCAGTCGATGACACGTCGACGAACGGGCCCAAGCCGAACGGGCTCTCGCGAGCCGGGGCCGTAGCCGTGGGTCACAGGTGCTTGATAGTGTCTGTAACTGTGATACAAACGAGCTGGGCCACGACCGACAAGGTGGGGCTCGAACTCCTCGATTCAGCAATTCGCAATCTAAGGGGTGAAAGTCCACTAAGACCTGTCGACGTCTTGGTCTCATCCAACCAGATAGGCCTGAGCACACGCCGAAGGCTATCGATGATTGCCTTCTCTGCAGGAGACATCTCCGCTGCGACATCCACCAACTTCATCACTTTCGATCAGCTGGCATCACGGCTGGCCGAAGCCAGCCTTGTTTCAGACAGTCGCCACCAGCTCTCTCGATTAGTTCTCCTGGAGCACCTACGAGAACTCCTAAACCAGCCTGACCAGGAGATTCAGACTCTCGGAAGGTCGGAGGGAGGCATTGAAGCAATGGCCAACTTCTATTACAGCTTTAGAGAACTCGACGGATTTCGACAGGATCTCACCTGGCCCGACGACTCAAGACTTCGGCTAATCGTTCCTCTGCTCAAAGCAGTTAGGAAGGTACTCTCCTCAAGGTATTTCGATCGCACTGACCTCCTTGAGAGGGCCACGTTGCTCATGAATGCTGAATCAGCGGCCCTGAACCCGACCATATGCTACCTTCCATTTGCCTACACGATCCGCGAAACTCAGATGCTTAAAAGGATCGGCGAACTGACCGAATTAGCGGTCATATACATGCAGTATGGAGATCACGAGATCGATGCTTACATGCTCTCGCTGGCGCTTGAAGTCGATCCATTATGCAGTGCACCTTCGATTTCGGTGCTTGAGCAGAATACAAACGTGACAGTCACTGATGCGCTCGATCCCCGCGACGAGGTCAGATCAGCCATTGAAGCCGTGCAGAGTGCCCTGATTGACGGCGCGGAGACGTCTCAGATTGAGATCGCATACACGAAAGAGGACCCCTACCTTGACTACCTACGGTCACAGCTCAACGCATCCGAGCTCCCATTCTCGAGTCGACGGTCAGTTCGACTCTCCGATACACGACCCGCGAAAATACTCCTAAAACTCCTCGATCTTGACGACGATGACTACTCCGTCGATGCCGTTTTCAACATCATGGAAGAATTGACGAACTCTGAATCTGTCGGTGACCAAGAAACACTTACGATGGCCCAGGTCAGTAGGTGGAGGACTATAGCGGAGGTCGCAAGTATCTCCTCCGGACTCAATCAGTGGAAGCCTAAACTGCAGACCCTAATCCAGCAGGAGAGGCAAACTCCTAAAGGACTCCGAAGTAGGGAACTAGGCAGACTGCAGTTAGCGATCGATCTCTCCGAAGAAATTCGGCAGCTTCTCCAAACACAGGGCTCGCTCAGTGCGATAGTACGCGAGGCAGTTCTCACCGATAGAAACTGGTACGAATGGTCCAGCTGGTTGACCCGCCTGGTAACGGGCTGGCTTAAAGAGAAAACCTGTCTCTCTACGACGAACTCAGAATCCAAGTCTCCCAAGTCGTATTCGGATCTTTCTTCCATCGCAAATCTTCTCGTCATTGCGGCAGCTTTCCGGGAACTTCCGACCGGTAATGAGGCAATCCATTTCGCCCGGTTCGCAACGGCCCTTAAGAGTGAGATCATGGCTGCGGAATTTGACGAGCAGCCACCGGGTCCAGCTGTAACCATCCGGCCGATAGAACATTCGACGGGGTCTGGGCCAAGTCTGACCGTAGTGGTGGGCCTCGACGAGAGTTCGTTCCCAAGCTCAAGACGCCAGGATTCCATCTTCAGCGGTATGCAACATAAACTCGAGGAGCTAGGCGTACCTCAACTATCGCCAATTCTGCGACGGAGAATCTCTCTACTCGACTCGGTCCTTTCCTCGGATACTGCACTTTTGATTTCCCCACGACGTGGAATCATCGCCGGCTCACAGTCGAGGCAATCGAACCTAGTCAGCGACATGATCACTCCACAACCGGCCACCGAACCCGGGCTCCGCAGGCTCGAGGTAGAACTCCGAACTAACTCCATACATTTTGAGAGCCTTCTTAGCAACGCAATCGCCATAGACAGCCACGAGGTTGCCCTTCTGGATGCGATGATTATGCATGACAGTCCGAGAGACGATGGGTATGCCGGGACCAACTCGGGTCTGTCGAGGCGGCGCGAACTCATTCGAAGCAGGGCGAGTGCCGTCTTCACCGGCTTCGACGGAGTGCTCGAAATCGACCAGGAATCCTCCGAATCTGACCTTTTATATTCACCCACCGGTCTTGAGCAGTGGGTCGAGTGCCCATACGCCTACTTCGTAAATAGAGTCCTTCGCATCGAACCTTCGTCAACCAAGGAGGAGTACTTTCGGCTGTCACCGAAGGATAAGGGAACGCTGGTACATGAAACGCTTCGGCACCTCTTCGAGGTCAGCCAAGATGGAGGGCGCCCAGATTTCAAAGGCACCCACCGGTGGACCGAATCTGACATTACTGATACTTTGACTTTTGCTAGCCGACAGATCGATGAACTCGCCTCAGTACACAGATTCGGATCCGAACTGTTTCAAGACTACGAGAGGTCAAGAATTCTCCGTGGTCTGCAAGAAGCGGTACTGGAGGAGAATGAGCGCCTCGCTAGCCAGGGGTCATACCCCATCTCCGCAGAGTCTCCATTCGGATTAGAAGGAGTTCCTCCGTTTCGCCTAGCACTTGACGGAGAAGAAACGATCGAGCTTCGCGGAATCATTGACAGAGTCGATCGTGTTGGGGAAAGTGACATAAAAGTGGTGGACTACAAAACCGGCAGTTCGGCACCGTATAGACGAATAAACGGTGACGACCCGATCATCGGAGGTCGAAGGCTACAACTACCGATATACGCACTTGCTGCGGCGCATCTCACCGGAAGTACGACAGAAGTAAAGCTATACGGAGAGTATTTCTTCATCTCAGAACGCGGCTCTAATCGTAGAATCGGTCTTGAAATTGATCCCTCTCTGGTGTTCAGAGTTAAAGTCGTTGTCAAAACGGTAGTGGATGGGATCAGGAACGGAATCTTCATACAAGCACCAATTGGCTTGGGCGAGTTCGACTTCTCGTGCAAATTCTGCGACCCGCTTGGTGCCAAGCCAGGCTGGCACAATAGGAGGTTCGAACAGAAACTCCACGATCTCCGAGTGGCCCGCTACCTCGACATAGTTATGAACACACAAACCAACTCTGGTGCCGACAGTGACGACTGACGCCAAGCTTACAGACCAGATCGCGCGCATAAGTGTAGAGAACGACCTCGACGACACGATCTTTCTCGAGGCAGGTGCTGGCAGTGGAAAGACCGCTGGTTTAGCTAGGAGAGTGACTAATCTCGTCTGTGTCGCAGGTATTCCAATAGAGTCCATAGCAGCGGTTACCTTTACCGAGAAGGCCGCACTGGAACTCGTCGACAGAATACGTTCTGGACTTATCAGCGAAATTGATGGCGCAGGAACTCGCTCGTCCAATATTGAGCGGGCAACTCAGGCACTCAGGGGGCTGGGTTCAGCGCAGATCGGCACCATTCACTCTCTGTGTGCCACGATACTAAGGCAATTCGCGTTTGAGGTCGGACTACCTCCGAACTTCAGGGTCATGGATGGGATCGAACAGGAGGTTGCCTTCACCGAGCGGTGGAGAGATTTCTTGGGCCAAGTCTTGTCCGAACCCGTCAGGGAAGAAACCGATCCTCGATGGTCTATCCCCTTTCTCTTCGGGTCCAGCTCAGGGTCGCTTGGCAATTTTCCGAAAATAGCACGGGCACTCGACGATAGCTGGGATCGAGTGCAGCAGCTTGCCGAATTGCCATGTCCACCAAAGCCATCTCTGGCCAACATGAGTCTCGCACCGACCGCCAATCTGCTCGAGATCCTGAGAGAGACCGAATCCAATTCTGCGATAACAGACGCTGGGAGGGCCCGAAATCTTCGCCTTATGCAACTTTGTGAGGTGGTACTGCACGAAGTTTCGCACGGCTCAGACTTCGACCTTATCGATGCACTTGACTCCGCACCAAACGCTCAGACCAGGAAGTATCAGGCTCAAACGCCGAACTCTATCGCACAGCTTCGGGTGGAAGAAGCCCTAGCTGAACTCCATTCTGTCAAAGCTGACTTCATGGAGTGTGCTCTCAAAGCATGCTCGGTACTGTTGGTGGAATTCACCCGGGCCGGAGTAGCCAAGCGCAGACTCGAGGGGACACTCGTTTTCCAAGATCTAATTGCCTTTACGGCGGAGCTATTGAAGCATCCAATCCGTGGCAGGCGAGTACTTCCTGAGCTACAGAACAGGTTCAAACGGATACTCATCGACGAATTCCAGGACACCGACCCTCTTCAGGTTGACATTCTGCTGGCCTTGGGTGCAAACATGACGCACAAAGGGACTTCGTACAGGCACAGCATCGATGATGGAAGACTCTTTTTTGTCGGCGACCCAAAACAGTCGATATACAGGTTCAGAGGAGCTGACGTCCACTCGTTTGTGAGAGTCTCCGGCACACTTGCAAAGCAGGAAACCAAAAAATTGCAGTTGACCTCAAACTTTCGAAGCCAGGAGCACATCGTCGAATGGGTAAATAACGTCTACGGCGAAGTAATGGACGAAACGCTCCATGGCTTCAACTTCACCGAACTCGACAGCACCGTTCCCGATATGGACGAAGCGGCCAAAGTAACTGTTCTTTGCCCGACAGATACGACCTCGAGTCTGAACTCCAACGAGATTCACAAAAGAGAGGCCCGCTTCATCGCTAGCGAGATCATGACCCTTTTGAGTGAAAAAACGATAGTGCGCGACCCGAAAGATGGCTCCTTGCGGACCGTTGTGCCCTCAGATATCACGATTCTGGCGCCAACACGGACTCCGCTGAATGCGATCGAGCTTGAGCTAGATAAGAGGTCCCTACCAGTGGTCTCCGAATCTTCATCCATCACATTCAAGAGTCCGGAACTGTATGAACTGTCGGTTGTGCTCGAA
Source organism: Acidimicrobiaceae bacterium (assembly GCA_013044385.1). Lineage (GTDB taxonomy): Bacteria > Actinomycetota > Acidimicrobiia > Acidimicrobiales > Acidimicrobiaceae > JABEUN01. Next base: position 10,610 of record JABEUN010000046.1, on the reverse strand, counting down.
GCAATCAGTGATGCTAGTAACGAACTGATGGTTCTGTCGGCTTTACGATCTTCAATGCTCGGATGTTCCGACACTGAAATTTACCATTTCATAAACGGAGGTAAACGCAGCCTCAACTACCACGTCGACAGGTGGTTCCTCGACCCAAATCAGTCTGGGACATTAGTCGAATCTCTCAGATGGCTCGACGAAATGAGTAACGAAAGCAGGCAGCTTCGTCCATTCGACCTAATTGACAAAGTCATACGCGAGCGTGACTGTTTCGCAATGGCTGAGATCCTATATTCACCGAGCCAAACGAGATCGAGATACAACGTCTATCTCGAAGAGGCGCGACAGTGGGAGTACTCCGCGAGACGGCCGACGCTCGGAGCCTTTCTGACTTGGATGCGGGAAAGGGTCAACGACCAAAAGCGCGTGTCAGAGCCACCCGATCCATCAGGTCCCGATTCGATACGACTTATGACGATTCATGCAGCAAAGGGACTTGAGTTCCCGATTGTGTTCCTAGCCGGCCTTGGAGGCGGGAGATCTGCTCGCTCACGAGTAGTAGGTTTCACTGACGACGGTTCAGTGTTGCTCTCCGCAACAAGGTCGATCCGCTCCGAAGGTTGGGAGGATTGGTCGGAATCAGAGAAGATCTCCGATCTTGCGGAGTATCAACGCCTTATCTACGTGGCGATGACAAGAGCGAGAGACCGCCTGTTCGTTTCACTCTTCGAGAAGGCGAAAAAGTTAACGCCGGGATCTACTCAAAGTCTTGCTTCCAGCCTTACCGAGCTGGTCATCGGGAACGGGGCATTGGCGATAATCACCGAGGTCAAGGTCGAACCACCGGATCATCCCACTGAGACTCGGACAACTTCCATCTCACAAACCGCCACGAGAAAATCCTTAATCGAACCGTCAGTTGCGAGAGACCGCCTTGAATTGGTTTCCGCAGCCCTACGATCCCAAACGGAACCTCGATTCGTATCTCCATCGGACTTCGAACAACTCGGCGAGACCGAGCGTGCAGATGAGTTGGCGAAGTCCTTTGGAGGAGACCTGCACAGAACTTCAATCCTCAATCCAGATGATCACTCGGTGCTCATCGGCATAGCAACCCACCGGGCACTCCAATCAATAGATTTCAAGCTAGCCGTGAGCCTGGAGGATCCGTCGGACCTCATTCTCAACGCTTCCAGAACCGCATGTGCCAAACCGATCTTCAATCCTTTGGTAGACGAGGTGAGCACTCTGGTTTCGGCCGCAATCAGGTCAGATCTGATCAGATACATCTCTGCGTTACCTCACCGAAAGGAGGTCTATTTCTGCACTCCACTCCAAGATGGGCGGATCATGGAGGGCTACGTGGACCTTATATACGAAGCCGACGGTGCCCTACATATCGTTGACTATAAAACTGCCAAATCTGACTCCCACGAACTCATCCGGATCAGAAGCGAGCAGTACCGAGCACAGGCCCTTGCATACGCAAAAGGAATTTCTGCATCAATTTCCATGGAAGTAGGAAGCGTGTCACTGCTATTCCTCCATTCGAAGGGGGCAATTCCGACGCCGGTCTCTATGTCATAGCGGAGGCACAATGGTTTCAGCGGGTGAGTCAGGCGGTAGTCCGGGGAGTTCGATTCCGTCATCTCTCTCTTCTTCAGGCTTCAGGTCTTTGAAGAACTGGTAGTAAAAGATCACGCTGATGAACTGAACTAATCCGCCGATCTCAAACGGTACTGACAGTGCAAGATTATCGAACATCCAACCAGCAAGCGACGGCGATGCCGCACTCAGGAACTGAGACGGAACATTGGAGAGTGCGGCGACCCTCCCCCGCTCTAGTGGGTCCGCCATAGCCACTGCGTAAGATTGCCGCAAAGGAAGTGCGGCTCTTTGTGAAAGCATGCGCACCATGTATATTGCACCGGCGGTCAGAAAAGTGGGAGCCAGAGCAAATGGTATCAGCAGAACGCTCTGAAGTAGCCGGAGTATGGAAGTCGCCCGCACCAGCCCAAAACGTCTTGCCAAAGGCGCAGCTGACACTGCTGACACAAGTGTGGCGGCATTGATGACAGCGTAAAGCATTCCGATCTTCGCTGGCCCTGCCCCGAATCTCCGGAAGAACCAGTACGAAATGAACGGTCCGAACATACCGGTAGCGAGGCCATTCAGGGAGTTAGTGATCCAGAACCGCGTGAGAAGCTTCATCGATTTGCGCGGCCAGAATCCAGACGACCTTTGAGCACGCTGCTGTGCCGGAGTCCTTGTTTCCTTGATCATCGTCCCCAATAAGGTCGCCACCAAGGCGAAAAACGAAATCACTATCATTGCGGGCCGAAATTCCGATAGTGGATCAGTACCACCCAACCTAGAAGTGGGAACGATCGCCGAAGCGAGCGAACCGAGCAGTGCACCTAGAGTTGCCATCAGTCCGAGCCGTCCGAATACGTCGTTTCTGAATCTGGCGACCACGTTCTCGGTAATCAGAGAGTTCTCTGCCGGCTGGTACGGGCCGACGAGACCTGCCCCAGCACCTGCACCTCGTCCAAAAGACCCCAATGCCGCAAATAGGAATAGACCTACGTCATTCGTAGATATTGCAAAATAGAGGGCAGCTAACGAGGCGAAAAATGGAAAGATAACGAGAAAGGGTTTACGCCCGATTCGATCTGAGACGAAGCCAACCAGCGTGGAGAACACTGCCGAGGCCGCCGCCACCACGACAAAGAGTTCTCCTATCCGTACGCCCGAGTAGTGGAGAAGCACCAGGTAGATCGGGACGACAATACCTGCCATTGCCCTCGAGGAGCTCATAAAGAGCCTCGATCCAAGAACTAGTCTGAGGTTTCGATCGGACCACTCGGGTCGCAGCCACTCCTTGATGGGACGCATTCCAGAAAGTTTCACCATGCGTCGGACCATGAGGCCAACCCTATTCGCAGAATGAGTGGGGCGAGTAGCGTCAGCTACTCACACGCCAGGTTAAAAGATATCGTCGGTCACCATTTTGAGCAACTCTCGATTGAATGCAGCCATTAACAGCAGCCTGCCAACTGACCTGACCATCTGGGTATCATTAGGGTTTCTTCCCAAGGTATGTTCCAGATTCTCCATCTGGCAGACCAGCAGCATTGCCTCGATGGCTATCTCTCTGCTGCGGCCGTCCAAGCCGGCCAGTTCGTCGGCGAAGTGCTCGATTAACATAGCCTCCGTGGTTCGCCTCTTCGCATCCAAAATCTCCCATACGAGTGGATTCTCAACGCCAGCTATCTGGGCAGCTCTGTTCACCGCGGCATCTACTCGATGCACTGAAACACACGCCTCAAAGTAGCTATCGATCTTCTCAGACGTAGTACCTTGACCCAGGCGGCGTAGTCCGGGAACTTGACCAGATTGCGTGACATATCTGTCAATGGCTTCGAAGGTCAACTGGTCCGGGTACTCAAAATACCGATAAATGCTCCTCAATGATACCCCGGCGGCCTCTGCCACCTCGGTCAGCGAGGGGCTGAGGTTGCCATCCACGAAAAGGCGTATGACCTGGTCCAGAACTAGATCTTTGTTCCGGTCTCGTCTGAGTCTCCGCCCATCGATTCGAGAGTCCTCCCCACCTTCTGGATCCACCGTTAACGACTTAGACTCTCCGCTGCAATCGTCCTCAGATATCAACAATCCAACTCCCAGAGCACTTCGAAACTTACATCTTCAAAATTACAAGTAAATGCAATTTCATCTTATGCATAATTCAGTATCTATTAACTCGTTGTTCTCAGCAAAAGCTTCGTTTCTGGGAGAAGTTGAAAGCGGCAGGTAGTAGATGGACTACCGGCCACCCAATATTTGAAACTTCGCTTCAAGCTGAAGTTCCGCACCGGCGACGCTTGTCCGCAAATCCAAAGTCATCTTGCAAATGGGGTAAGTATTTTCCGTCGATCGGCTGTTCCTGCATACGCAAAGTTGCACGAGAAGGTCCTAGCGCAACCCATGCCACAACCGTCGGGTTGCACTCCAAGGATCTTCCTCGACCTCATCTGGCGCACCGAACACACGTACCCGACGAGTGTCGGGGTCGTATCTATCCCAGCCCGGATTCAGGTTTGTGACAAAATCCACCCATCCCTTATGGACCACGGCCGCTGTCGCCCCCGACGGAGACTCTCCTACTAAATCAGCAACCATCGGCGCATCTAGCACATCAAAGACAAACGGAATCTCCACTGCATGACAGGACCCGAGTTTGCCATCGAAGAGTGGTGATTTCCAACGAAACTCATAGCAGTAGGTACTAGATTTCACCTTCGACCTAGCCTCTGCCAATCTAATCGCAGGTATTCGAAAGAACCAGTCTGTCGCAATACGGCCCATCAGCTCTCCGGGAACAACCTTTGGAAAGATCTGCCGATACACTTCCACCGCATCCGTACCGAGTCCGTAGAGAGTGGCTGCAAGATTGACAAAGTTGTCGTCGACTAGATCGTAGATACCAGCCGGCACAGTGAAAAGGTTGAACTCCTGTTCATTGGTTCCGATCAGAACGGCAACCTCAGATCCCGCACCATTCTTCAGCGAATCAAGTGGCGGGGCCGCTACTAAGTCACCGTCGACCACCGGTTCGAAAATCATAGAGTTTCGAACAATCTCACCCCACTTCATTGGGTCAGGTATGGTTTGAGCCTCTACAGAAAGTGCCATGTATGCCGAGATCAACTCATCGACCCCTACCTCTGCAAACGCCTCCCGATTGGGTTCTATCCCAAGACGTTCAGCCAAATAGTTAGCCACCTTCTTAGCAGTATCAGGGGTCAACCAGTGTGACGCGGCACCACTCTGCATTATCGCTCCGCGGAACAGGCCTTCAGACTGCGACATAGAAAGAAGCGTGCCGACGCTCATAGCTCCAGCTGATTCTCCCGCCACTGTCACCTTGTCAGGATCTCCACCGAACTTCCCTATATTTTGCTGTACCCATTTGAGCGCCAAAAGCTGGTCCTGAATGCCGAGGTTACTGATTCCGTCACCTAGATAGAGGAATCCGTCAGGGCCGAGGCGGTAGTTGATCGTGACGGTCACCACACCATCTCTCGCGAAATTCCGCCCACTGTAGATCTCGGCCGATCCGGTCCCATTAACGAACGCACCGCCATGGATCCATACCAGCACCGGAAGGTTCGAGTCCGTCAATGATGGGGTCCAAATATTCAGATTGAGACATTCCTCACCAGGAATGACCGGTTCTGGGAGGAGGGTGTCGAACGGAGGTGGGTAGGGACCCTTTGGAACCGTCGGACCATACTGAGTGCAGTCTCTCTCTCCTGACCAGCCAGAATGAGGTACAGGTGGCTTCATTCGAAGAGCGCCAAAAGGAGCTTGCGCGTAGGGAATCCCCTTGAAAGAGAAGACGCCATCAGCCTCGCTTCCCAGGCAAGCACCTTGGGTTGTCTCGACGAGTGTCACCAACGACCTCCAAATATCCCCGCAGCAACTACAGACGATCGATCCTGCGGCCAGTTTCCATTACGAACGCAATGATAGGTCAACCAGAAGCGCCGGGTAGGTCGCCCCTCAGATACAGGGTGCGAACCTAAAGTGACGGGCGCTCCTCCAATCCACCTGCCGAAGTGGAGGAGCTATGCGACTTCGCCTCTGCTAAAAGTTCTCATGGCTCGCCGACACAAAGCTGGAAATCCCCCATACGGAAGCGCCAAGAGTTCGAAGACTCACCCAGCAGGGCACCGGGCAAATCTTCTATGCACTGCTTTCAGGGATTGACCAAAGTCTCCCACCGGCTATCGGAGACGCCCCTGGCCAATCGGGCTCCGACTCGCTACGGTCCTAGTATGTTGCATGCACTTCAGCCTGGCCCCGTTGGGCTAGTCCTTAGCTGATTGTCTCAGGAAGCTGGGGACTTTGGCCTGATACCCGTGAACTGATCCACTTGATCAGCTATTGGGGACCCCTCTCCGACAGCTCGAACATAAAGTTCTCCAATACCTTGACAAACCGTCGGGGGGAACTATCAGATCGGTATTCAATGCCACCAGGGATGAAACAGTCGAACAGGAGTCCAACCTAGAGCACTCGAACTCACCGGAGGGATGAATGAAAATCAGTCGAGCAGGAAAGAACAGTTCTGCTGTGTTTTCACAACCGCAGAGAGCACAGTCGATGAGGGTCAGACCTGAGCATGTTGCCGGAGCGTTCCTGGCGGTCTTTGTGTTCGTGGCGTCGTTGGTTTCCGCCACCGCAGCTTAAGCTGCGACAAATACGATGACCACGACAACGGTATCATCAGGGTCGTCTCCGAATCTACTAATCGGTGGCGGCGGCGGTACTACTTCCTTCAATTGACCTGCAACATACGGGCCGAATAATCTGCATCTTTACGTGGAGAGTAGCTACGATTTGTCTAGATTTGGACCTCCGAGTTTCTGCGCATCTGATACCCCTCTCGTGGCGCCGGTTATCGATGGTGCGGCGGCGTGCCTAGTTGGAGGTTCGGAGCGGTCTTCCTAGGTAGTGATAGGATCGATAGAAATGCTACTGTCATCGGAGTTGGCTGTGCCGGGCTCTTCACAGGTGGTTGGCTCATGAATCTTGGAGCACTGGCCGCACCTAGGCCGGCTAGGTAGAGGATCGGTCTATGTCCCACAAAGCGCGGACGAGGTTTTCGGACCCATTAATTCTTAGTATTTTCGCAGCATTGCTCACGGTCGTTCCTGCAGGATACGTGTTTTATCACCTACCAATAGAGAGTCAACGCTCCCTGTTTGGCGTTGGTTATGTTCTGATAGTTATGCTATACCCGGGATTATACCGCAACTTTAGGAAGCGTAATTTAGGGAGGCGACATCCGCCGGTCGACGTAGTAGACCGGCAATAACTTCCGGTAGGACTCGAGCTGATCCTAGTTGCACCATTGATATGCCCCGGGAATAGTGGAGACTCCTGATCTTGAGAGATCGAGTTTCTATGGCAGCAGTGAACAGGTTCTCGCTCGAAGTACGTGACCGAGCCATTTGCATGGTTACTGATCACCGGGGCGAGTATGCATCGCAGTGGGCGGCGTGTCAGTCAGTTACTCAGAAATTCGGCACGACACCTGAGACGCTTCGGGTCCGGGTTCGTCAGGCTCAGATCAACAGTGGAGTGACTGAGGGTGTGGCAAGAGATGAGAAAGACCGTAGTCGTCAGTTAGAACGTGAAAACGCCGAGTTGAGGCGTGCAAACGAGATTCTTCGAGCGGCCTCGATTTTCTTTGTGACAGAGATGGGCGCCTTCATCGACCTGAATCGATCACGCTGGGGGGGTCCAGCCGATCTGCAAAGTTTTGGAGTTCGCTCCTTCAACGTAGTACGCGATTAAGTCGAGGCCTCCGTCAGCTCGTTCACTCCTCGGCGACAAGCTGAAAGTTAAGATCACCGAGGTCTACAAGGGCAATTTTTCAGTCTATGGCCTCAGAAAGCTCTGGGCCGGACTCAAGCGAGAGGGCACCGACTTCGCTCGTTGCACGACGTCACGGCTCATGGCCGACCTTGGCATTCGTGGAGTCCGACGCGGGAAAACCTACGTCACGACCATCATTTCCGATGAACTTCAGGAACGGCCGAAGGACTTCGTCAAGCGAGTGTTCGCAGCACCTTCTCCGAACCGGCTGTGGGTCGCAGATTTCGAGCGCCGCGAGGCGATCTCGAACCTTGCGGTGATGAAAGGACACCGCCCTCGGTCCGTCGCAGCGGACTGCTGAAGCTGAGGGCAGCCTGATCCCCGAGACGGGGGTGAGGGTGGAAAGCTGCCCTGACAACGACGGGTCCGGCCAACTCTGAAGCGAACTAATGGTGACATTTCAGGTTTTCCGTATGCTCGTTGAACTGGAATACGCATTGAATCTCGACTCAGGTGTGTCGGGGTTTGATTGAAGTCGGTCAGATTCGCCGCTTAGTCATGCCTTCTCATGCAGTAAAAGTGGGCAAACCGGCACTGCGACGCCAATTGAAGCAGTAGATCCGACATGCAGACGGTCAACATAGTGAAGTTTTGTGATTTCACTCAAGCTGGCTCGCGGACGTCGATCGGCAAACATCTCTCAAGTCGCTGATTGGGCTTATGAGAAGATAGACATGCCCTAATGCAATAGCCCCTCAGTAACCAAGGTCAGGTCCTGAGAGTCAAGCGAAGATACGCAAATGACCTGACAAAGCGCAGCGAGGGACCATTTGGCTGTCACCTTTGCTTGTGCTCACTTTCTACGGCATTTTCTACGCCAAAGAAGCCTCTATCTGTCACTTGGCGTGCAACAAATTTAGATTCTTGATCTGAAATGTCACCTGCCCTTTCGTAGGAGAAAACGAGAAATCAACTCCGGTCTCAAAGAGTCCCAAGACCCGACCCTGCCATCTGGTATGGATGGCACCATCAGTGAGGAGGGCTGGTACAAACTCCTCTAGCTAGGGTATTTGGCATAACAGAGACGTATCGACGACGCGTAGAGAGCTATTAGATCAGGTGACACCATGTCAAGGAAGGTAGGGGGATCAAGCTCCAGACTGGATCGCTCCGAAATGAAAGTCGTCTCAGTAATGACTGCGGCTCATGGTATCCAGCACTTCTATGTGTCCGGGATAGCACTCACATATCCCTTCGTGTTAAAGGAGTTCCACTCCTCATACGCATATCTGGGTGTATTACTGGGGGTCTCGGGAGTAATTGGCGGTCTGCTTCAAGGTGCCGCCGGTCTTGTCAAGAATCGCCAGGCGCGCTCAGTGCTAGCGCTCCAAGATGTAGGCCTCGCACTGGCAGCGGCACTAGGTGCGATATCACCCGGAATGACCGGATACGCAAGCGCACGGGTGCTCGGTTCGATTGTTCAATGGCCACAGCACCCTGTCGGAAGCGCTTATCTTTCAGATAGATTTCCGAGCAGACGAGGTACTGTACTTTCTTGGCACACCACAGGTGGTTCCTTGGGCACGCTACTTATTCCGCTCGCAATGACCTATGCCATAGCATCGCTCGGATGGCGACCAGCCCTCGCTCTTTTAGGTCTGGTACTACTGATCGGCGCCTTGCTAGTCAGGATTGCACTGCCAGAGCAGGAACTGTCTAGCCGGACCGAGAGGACCCATATAGGGACAAAACTCTCTCCCGAATACGGACTAAATCTACTTCGGAACTCATGGGCATCGATTCAAACCTCGAGCTCTTCGACCAAGAAGGTGCTTGCGGCGTCCACAATCGCCGCAGCCGGACGTGGTCTAGGTGTAGTTGCTGCATTCGTGCCGGTTTACCTCCATAACGCGAGGCACCTGAGCCTCTACAACACGGGCATCATCTACACCACGATGCTCTTCGGTGGCGTAGTCGGACCACTTTATGCGGGCTGGCTATCGGACCGAATTGGCAGAAAGATGGTCCTCTTCTCCTCATATATCCTTGGTGCAGCGTCCTTTGTCGGATTGGGCTTCTCTCCATCCAACATCCCCGCCATCGCTGTCTGGTCACTCGCAGTAGGAGTGCTTGCCTACGCGGAGAATCCCCTAATGCAGTCCATGTTTGCCGATACTGTCGGGGAAGCCCAAGCGAACACGGCGTTTGGAGTCTACTTCGCAATCGCCTACGGTGTCGGTGCCGCGTGGCTTATAGTCCTCGGCTGGGTAATCCAGAGGTACGGCTTCCCGACGTTTTTCATTTCGATTGCCGCATCATTTGTTGTTGCTGGGCTGATCATTCTGACCGTCCCAGGTGACAGTAAAGGTCTCAATCGGGCGGGTCAGCCAGACAGGTGATCATCCACACCGCAACCTCTCGACCGGTTCACCAATTTGCGATGCTTAACAAGGTGTGACCCAAACAGCCGCACTGTCACTTGAGTACACCGCTCATTCGGGCTAGCCTCTATTTGATGCCTGACACACGTGCAAATGGGACCACGTCTCGGATCTAAATGGTGATCAGACCCGTCCGACCAGACGAGTACGAAACTGCCGGAGCGTTAGTCGCATCGGCCTACAGAGAACTCCTCCAAGATGCCCTTGACGACGGTTACGCTGATCACATTCGAAACGTACGATGGCGGGCTGAGAGATCCGACGTATACGTTGCAGCCTCCGACGAACGGTTGCTCGGATGTGTCACCTACGTTGCGGATATTTCATCACCGCTGGCGGAAGGGCTCTTAGCAGGTGAGGCCGAAATCAGGATGCTCGCTGTGGACCCAGACTCACAAGGATTGGGAGTTGGCCGCGCACTCGCAGCTCACTGCATAGAACTTGCTAGGCAGCAGGGTGCAGTCGCAGTATTTCTCCACTCGACCGCTGAGATGCAAATTGCCCGTCACATCTATCAATCTCTAGGATTCGTCCGAACGCCCCAAAGGGATGACGAGCCTGACCCGGGAGTCCTATTACTCGGATTCCGACTCGAATTTTGAGCCGTCCGCAGCTGCAAATTCGGGTTCTCATAACTTTTCGGTTCAAATAGATACTGCCAATATGTGCGCCACCGCAACCGAGACAGCGACGGCAGAAGTCAGACTAAGCGATTCATCCGGTCCGTGATGGTTAGACCCGGGTCCCAATGCACCGGTTGCAATGACCTGGGCTTCGGGAAAGCGTGCACCT
>JABEUN010000045.1 GCA_013044385.1 Acidimicrobiaceae bacterium | reverse complement strand
GCGCTGTTCGGAGCGCCATTACAAGTGATGACTCAACGATAAGCCCGCTACGCCTGAATGAAGTGGACCCTCGCCAGATGGGGACCTGAACAGTAACCTCCTATCATCCGTACAAAATGTGGATCTTTGACTCACTTCTGTAAGAAGCGCCATGATTTGAGATCAAAGACTAGGTATTTTGATTCGGCCTAAGAATTTCGGAGGTTTCAGGAAACCCAGACCGACTCACAAAGTCATCTCTCGGGCACAGCCCCTGTTTGTGGACAGTGCTCACTGGGACGTCTATTCTTCCGTATGATGTCAGACAACTCTTGGCGATGGCGGTTCATCAATTTACCGTCGAAGTGGTTGACGCCCGATTCAGAGCATCCGTCGCCGAAAGGTTATTCGGATGAGGACTTGGCACAAATTGCTATCGCAATTCCAGTGGTGTACGAGCGCCTTAAGAATGGGTGGTCGGAGGAGAATCTGTTGGCAGCCCGTGGCTCGAAAAATCCTAATGAGCGTATGATCGGAGAAACTTACGGGAAGATGTTTAACTTGTCTGGTTCGGGTTCGCCTCTAAAAGTCGCGCTAGATGGGGGGCGTTTGGTAATGGAGGACGGAAGTCATAGGGTACGCGCTGCCCAGAAAGCGGGTGTTGTTGTTCTTCCCGTCGTGGTCAAGGCGCGTACAGAGCACGAACTTGACCATTTAGAGGAAGCAAGCGTAAGGCGCCTCGAAGACGGCGCCTATCTTATGAGCATGGAGAAGTCACACGAGATAGTCGGCGACGCGACCGAAACCGCCCAAGGTTTTGAACTGCATCCCGAGCAGAAGGCGTCGCAGGCGGCAGTCAAGTGGCTTGGCGGTGTCGCCGTCACTGGCGACGAGAAGTCCCGGGCCAAGCGAGCCATAGGCCGCACTGCTGTTCGAGGGACTCAGCGTGACCGGAGTCGAGAGTAGCGATAGCTAATCGGGCTTGGTTAAGTCCGGCCTGGTGAAGTCGACGAGGACTGGCCGCCTCGATAGTCGATTATTGACCACCGTCGCTCCCCTGATCCCAGTCGGTGGATTCGAAAGTTCATTGTGACCGAGGACCGGAACCGTGTTGATGTTCGATGTGTACCCGGTACTGCGCCCGTTCTTGTCATACGTCGATGTGGATGAGAGTTGTGTTTCCACGCGACTCCCCAGTCGCTTCATCACGACATCCGTGGTAGAAAAGTTGCATCCGGCCATTACCACCAGCGTGCCACAGTTGGCCAGAATCTCATTTCGTTTATCTTCGTGAAACTGTTCGATCTCCTGGGCAGCCAGTAGCAGTGACACATTCGCCCCGGCGGCCAGTGAGAGTGTTCGGCCGAGATCGATTCGGTCTTGAAGGCGGGGCGACTCATCGAGGACAACGAGGAGGGGTGCGGACGTCTGGCCAAAGGCTGATAAGCGCCGGTTGAGGAGCAAGGACATGAAAAGACCACTCGCAATTTCGGCCAACTCGCCGTCGGACACAGGGGCGTTGATAATAGTGATCGATGCTTGGCCACTTGCCACGTCATTAAGGGATAAGCGAGGTTGGCTCGTAGCTGAAACGAATCCGTCATTATTCAACACCTCGAAATAAGTGGTCAGGAATTGGGTTGTCTTGGAGTACTCGGGGAAGTCAAGAGTGCACAGGTCTGCGATTCGCTGAGCCCCTCGGGATTGAGGGTAGGCCCGAATGACCGACTCAAGTGACTGTTGGTCGGCCAGAAGCGAGAGTATGTCCTTGACCGTCAAATCCTCACCAGTGTCATATGCGAGTTCGAGGAGGCCCTTTGCCCACTTGAGATCGCGCAGATGGAAATTCCGGTTGGGGTCGTTGTCGCGGGGTCGTCCGCAGATCGCTTCGGCCGCAGCGTTGATCGCGCCATCGGAGTCGAGTTCGCGAATGAAGTTCCAGCTATTCCTGGCTGAGGGGTTCCGATAGTCCCAGCGACGCAGACGGATGGGTGGCCGCGTGGGTAGGGAGTCACGGTAGGCCGCCACGTCTCGCTGAAGGTCACCACCACCTTTGAGGTCGAGAGTGACGACGTTGTACCCGGCTAGCACGCCCTCGACGATCCAAGGCGCAATGAGGCCAGCCGTTTTGCCGGCCCGGGTAGGTCCGACGACGAGAGTGTGCCGATTGATTTCTGAAGCCGAGAGACCTATGGGATCGGTCGCTTGCCAAGGGTACTTAGGAACGACGTAGCGCCCAAGGGGGAACCACCATTCACGGCAATCAATGTCCTCCGGGCGGGCGACCCCCGCGAAATTCAGATATCCACTCACGTTGGGCGGGGGTGGAGGATCCCACGGACCAATTAACCCTTTTCGAGCAGCATGCGCCCCCCCGTTGGCAATGGTGCTTCTAATACGTTGTTCTACACCTCTTGACGTGATCTGAGATGCTTTGGCCGAGACTCTGGCTGCCGTCTTGGCAAACTCCCATAGCCCCATATCGCCCCCCAAACCAACACTCGCTATTCGGAAGTTTCCAGCAGAAACGCTAGCAAAGCAATGTAAGTCGATGTTACTGTACCTTCGAGGTTTCGAGAGAAGGATCAGCAACCGATTGTGGGACAGTTGCAGCGACCTTGGTGTCGCTCTTGTGGAGCAGTTTCATCAACCATAGAGGGCCCTTGCTCGGAGTGCCACGTCGAACTTGGTGAGGCTACGCTTCCAGAGTCTCGTCTCGGTCTTATGTTCGAGTATCGGCGTCGCCTACTCAGGCGGAAAGGGATCTGCATCGCTGAGGATGACTCGGGAATTCAGCTCCATATCTCTGCAGGGGATTCCCCTGTCAGCGTGGCGGCGGTAGATTTAGGCCAGCCCGATTCACTCATCGATGTGCAACTATCCCCGGCAGGTCGACTGCACGCCGCCGCCCTTTGGGACGTGAATCGTTGGGATAAGGCCCTGCTCCAGAGGCTTCGCGATGAGGCATTAACATCGATCTCTGCCCGACGGCACTTCGCTAACGAGGCGCTTTCCCACGGGTGGTATGACGTCTTCGACGAACTTGACCTGACGCCTTCGGAGAAGACTTGGCGAAGAGCGTGCGAGGCCGCGGCTAAAACGAATCCGGGTCTACTCTTTGCCCACCTATCAGCCTTGCCGGCTCGTGGATATTCCGACCGAGTAGGTCTGGCTCTTCCTTTCATTACTCAGATCTCGGCTGATCCGGCCACATGGCAACCAATCATTTCAACTTGGGCTAACGCAGGCATTCCCCTCGCATCGGAGTTCCTCAAGGCTTTGTGGCCGGCGAGGCTCTCGGACGCCAAGGAAGCCTTTCTGTCCCTTGCGCGTTTCGGGGGAATGGCTGAGGATCGGATAGCAGAGTGGGGGGCGGTATTCGCGAGTTTCGAGGAACGGTTGCCGCCTGAGCCTGCAAGCCTTGACTGCTTGGCTTGGCGTTCGGTCGCCGTGTACTCGCAAGGTGTGTCCGGCAAGGTGGTCGACAAGGACTTCGCTGCCGTGTCCCTTCTGCCCCGACCTCTGCTTGACGATTTGATAGATGCAGGAGCTATTACTCCGCTGGCTGACTTTGGGCAGTTACCCGCTCAAGAGTTGGTCTACGTCATCGCTCGCTGCGATCCCAGTCGCCTGCAGGATAGCGATCTGGTTAGCTTGTCGCACTCTGCAGAGATCGCCCGACGGGCCTTCGTCGATCGTGACAGGTCTGCATTGGAGCGACTCTCGGACTCCGCGTCTGGCCGCCACTTCGCCAACCTTCTTGACGTCCTTGAAGGTTTGCCTCCAGATCCTGATCGACTTAGTCCGGAGGCGTATTCTCTCATTCAGGCGGTGTTTGATTACAGGACGCTTGTAGACGCGAACGAAGCAAAGGAACTGCCCGAGGAGTTCTTGGAAGATCCTTCCGTCTGGTATTTACTCAGCGTTCCGGCTCGGGAAGGCCGACTCCCGCGGCTTGGAAGTTCGCTCGTAGCTGATCGATTTGGAAGCTGGATGGATCAGCAGCGGCTCCTCGGACTCATTTGGGAGCAGAGATGGAGCGACGCTGTTGATTTGGGTCAAGCCGTGTTGGAGACTGAACTTGAGTCCGAGGTGTACTCCGATGAGGTCGCCAGTATGACTGCGTACGCTCTATATCAGTGTGGCCGCATCAGCGACGCCATGGAAGTAATCAATTCCGCTCTTGAGGGGATATACACGGAAGCACTACTCGTGAACGCGAGTATCATTGCATCCGACCTCGAACCCAGTCTGGCGATGCCTCTCCTGGCTCGACTTGTGCGTGAAGCTCCAAATGAGCAGTTGCAGGCTGTTGCCCTGCGTCGCGCCCTTGAAATCTGGAATCAGATGCCAGATCCCGAGTTTCCCCAGGTTCTCGTCGAACCTCTCTTATCGGTCCTTTCTAGACCGTGCTCAATTGACGATTACGCTCTGTTCGCCCGGCTGGCCGTGTTGGCTGACCCGAAGCGATTGTTGTCGCTGTCGGAACCGGCGGGTGAGGCAGCGGGTCCTTATCGCATTGCCGTCGCTCGTTCCAAATTCCGGGTGCAGAACGACTACCTACAAGCCGATCTTGCCCGCGACATGATCCGGGTCTACGAGCAGTTCGGTCGGATGAACTGGTTTGAATCTGAGTGGCAGGCAATGCTTGAAGCATTCCGGAATGCCATCTTCGTAGACTGGGGCGAAGGGTATGGCGCCGCGGTATTCTGGGACACGGTCTTCGTCGAATGTCCGGACCTAATTGATCCAATCGATCGACTCATATTCCTCCCGCAGGCCGGTGCCCATTTTGCGGCCGCCTTCGCTAAGAACAGCACAGTCTTGAATGAAGACGCGTGGCGGAAGTTTTTCTATGCCCCGGCCGAGGAACTCATAAGCACATCAGTCAAAGTGGATGACCACATTCGTAATTACGTGGCGCTTAATCTGAGTAAATCTCTCTTCATCGCGACAGGCAACTTCCTCGTGGTGTCACGCAACAGTCTGGCAGAAAATTACAATACTCTGTTGGGCCGACTGCGCTGGGATAGTGAGCACCGCTTTGGCATTATTCAAAGTATGCGAGCTGTCTTAGACACTTCCAACGACCGTTTGGCTCAAGCAGATCGCTCGTTGGATCGTCTAAGAAGACTTCCGATCGACGAGGAAGAGAATCGAGTGCGGATCAGAGAAATCGAAGAGACTATCGCCGACTGGAGGAAGGAGATCGTGAATCTCCGAACGAACCTATGAGTGACGGTGCACCCACAACCCGTCGCAACCCGTACGTGCTCCTTGGCATTCCCTTCGGATCAACACGAGAGCTTGCCTCAATTGCTTTCGCCACTAGGGCCAGAGGACTGCGTCGAGCGGCGAACGGAGCAGAGCGATTGAAGGATTTGACTTGGGCTCTAAATCAGGTGGAGGAGGTACTCAGGGAGCCCAGGATGGCCCTCGAGATCTACCGTGTCCCGGCGGATTTCCGCTGCTACGAACCTCTCAGTCCTGGAATCTTCTCTCCAACGCCGGAGCGCCTTGTCCGACAGTCTGGGCCGTCTGCCCCGGAACTTGAGCAACTCTTTGTCGCGGCGGAGGATGAGGCCCTCGCGGCCGCTAGATCGGAATTGGGCAACTCGGCCGCGTTACCGCAGCGATAGGAGTTTGAATTGAAAAGACAAATCAGCCATGACTTGGGTGAGTCAATCAATCAAATCGAAGAGCGGCTAAGACAGATCGAGCAACAAGCGGAAATGATCAAGACAGTCCTGATGGTCAAGGAGGCAGGCGCTGTGTTGGCGGCTGACGCATATGAGGGCCTTCGGAAACAGGTCATCGCGTCATCTAGTGAGAGGCGAGCCCATCTGGGCCAACTAGTTGCAATGTCCGTTGCCGTATCCCGATCTGACGACGTCGCTGATGTGCGGTCCCAGGTCAAGGAGTGGTTGGCCCAGTCCGGGATTAGGGAAGTCTGGGAGGTACCGACCGGTACGACCCTGCGTGACTTATTTGAGTTGGTTGGTGGAGATGGGGATTTCGAACAGAGCGTTGAGATCCTGGAGCCGGCATACATTGACGGGCAGACTGGCGTAGTGCTGCGCCTAGGTAGGGCAAATACCGTTTCGCAAGAGGAGTTCACTGTTTCGTCGATTGAGTCCAGCAAAGAAGGGCCAGCGAACTTATGACTTCATTCGGGATCGACTTCGGAACAACAAATAGCGTCCTTGCCGTTGCACGAGGCAATTCTTTGGAGACAGTAACCCTTGACTCGCCGCCCCAGGAGTGGGCCGCTCTTGGTTTTGACAAGGTGCTGCCTACGGTCATCGCTGATATCTCTGGACAACTGGCTTTCGGCTGGCGGGCCAAGAGATCACCTCAGAGGCTCGAAGCGGTTAAGCGGCTCTTCGCCAGCGAGGAATCCGTTGAGCTGAGTGGCAAGAGCTTTCCGGTTGAGGAGGCCGCTGGAAACTTCTTTCGCCAAATCAAGAGCCGGGCATCTGAGGCCGGGTTGAGCCTTGACCAAGCGGTCGTGACCATTCCGGCCAACAGTCGGGGCATGGCCCGCTATCGGACAAAGATTTCCGCGGGGCTGGCGGGCATCGAAGTGTTGGCGCTTGTTAACGAGCCGACGGCGGCCGCCATGGCTTATGGGACTCGAATTAAGGACGGAGACAGAGTCTTGGTTTTCGATTGGGGCGGAGGAACCTTAGACGTCACAATCTTGCGCCGCGTGGCTGGAGTGTTCATGGAGGAGGCATCCAAGGGTGTACAGAAGTTGGGTGGAATAGATCTCGACCAAGCCTTTGCTGCTGCAGTGCAGAACCGAGTTCCGAGTGATTCACATCTCGACTTGTTCGATCTCGAGCGAGCCAAAGTGATTCTCTCGTCTCAGGAGTCCACAATCATTCCACTCGTGGGTGGGGGCACCTTAGAAGTGACCCGGAGCGACTTAGAGGCTTCAATTCGTCCTTTGATCCTTCGCACCCAGGAACCTGTGCGTCGTTGCTTGGCCGACCTATCAGACCCAAAAATCGACCATTTGGTGCTTGTGGGGGGATCGTCCAAAATCCCCATGGTTCAGCGCTACATCCGTGAGATGCTTCGCCTCGACGTAATCTCCGGTGTGGATCCAATGACCGCAGTCGCCGAAGGTGCGGCGCTCGCCGCTGGGATACTGACCGGCGAGATCTCCGACTATGACTTCTTCGTGGGAACCGAACATGCCCTTGGCACGGTCGTTCACGATGGAGGCGTTCCCCGATTCAGCGTACTAATTCCACGTAACACCAAGTTGCCGGCGTCGGCTACAGATTTCTACGAGCCGGTCCACGACGACCAGGAGTCGGCAATAGTGCGGGTCATGGAGGGCGACCCTGAACAAGCATTTGAGCACGAGGACAATGTGATACTCAAGGAGTGGGAGGTGCAACTTGAAAAGCGTTCTCGGGCACAGGCCGGCTTCTCTATCACCTTCGAGTATGACGTCGACGGAATTTTACACGTAAAGGTCGTGGACAACATGACCCAGTTGAAGTTGATGGACGAGCAGCTCACCTTCGGCGCTGCTCGATCCAAGCAGGATCTGGTGGACATACGCAGGCGAATTGACCAGTCATCCGTTTTGACCGACGACGTCGCCGATCAAGGCGCAAAGGAGTCAACTCGCAGTGGCTTGTCGGAGCAGAGCCGGGAGGCGGTTCGGCGGGCAAAGGAAAAAATCTATCCTTTTGTGGACGATTCGATCCAGAAATTGCTAGATCATCAGATCGAGAGCTTGCTCCGTTCGGGGCCGGACGGAGAGGTCGCAGCCCGAGATCAACTGGAACAGACAATTCGTGATCATGCATACCTGCTTTGAGACCACTTTTTAAAGGAGACCCGACCCATGCCGCAGCAATTGATCCTCCCATTCTACGTCCTCGCCGACGTCTCGTATTCAATGACCCAGAAGCAGTCGGATTCGGGCGAAACACCGCTTGACGCCGTCAACAAAATGGTGCGTTCATTGAAGGACGCTATGGACGATCACCCCATTCTTGCGGATAAGGTCCGCTTCTCGCTCGTTGACTTCTCCGACGATGCTCGGACTCAGATACCACTTTGTGACCTGATGAACGTCGACGAGTCTTCGATACCGACTCTTCAGGCCCGCGGGGGTACTTCGTTCGCGGCCGCATTCAAGTTCCTCCGCAACCAGATCGACGCCGACGTGCGTCAGGTCAAGGCTGATGGCGACAAAGTGCACCGGCCCGCGGTGTTCTTCCTTACTGATGGTGAACCCTCTGATGAGGAGTACCAGTGGAAGCAAGCGTTTGCTGAACTCACTGACTCGTTGTTTAACGCCCGCCCGAACTTCATTCCGTTCGGGGTGGCCGAGGCTAAGAAGGCAGTGTTGGACCAACTCGTCTTCCCGGTGGGCAGGACTCGTTCCTTTGTTATGCGGGAGGGAGCTGACCCGGTAGCGGCCATCCGGGCCATGGCCGAGATCTTGATTGGGAGCGTCATCGCCTCCGCCAATTCGGTGTCAGAAGAGGATGGCGCGGGGGGCTTTGTTCTCCCCGATGATGACGAGAACCCAGATTGGCTGTGATCGGATTTGACTCCACGGTCCGTGAGTGTGACCTGGGGCGAATGGTAGAAATCGCCTCCGGTGGGATGGCGCGAGTCTTTTCCTTACCCGACTTCTTCCTGCCCGAATCGCCCGGTCGGCCAATTGTCTATAAGAAGATCAAAGCCAAGTATCGGCCCGTACCACAATACGGTCTCCAATCTCTGGTTCGCCTCTTGTCGGGTATTGAAAGTAACCTGAAGCCATCGTTCGAACGACAATTGAATTGGCCGGTCCGAGTCGTTCTGGATGACCACGATGGCGCGGCCGGCGTGATTCTCCCACTGATCCCTGATGAGTATTTCGTCAGCCTCAGACGCAGTAGTGGCGAGATCAAGCGGAGGCCAGCTGAAGTGCAGTACCTGTTCACGGATAGCCGATACTGCGCCCGGGTCGGTATACCATACCCGGACGAGTCCCAACGTCTTGACTTATGTCGTTCGCTCTCTTTTGCGATGGTGATGTTGCACAAGTTAGACGTTGTTTACGGGGACCTCTCAGCCCGGAACATACTGTTTCGGGTCTTGCCCAAGCCGGCCGTGCTTCTCGTCGATTGTGATGCGGTGCGACCGAAGGGGGGCGCCGCACCCCTCGGCGCGCAACCACACTCGCCCGATTGGGAGCCCCCAGAAGCAGTGAAAGCTCGGGCACGACGAGACTCGACGGGCTACAACATACAGAACAAGGAGACCGATCGATACAAGTTGGGTCTGGCTGTCCTTCGCATCCTGAGTCCAGGCCGTGGCTGCTCGACCAACACAGACCCGAAGGTGGTGAAATCAGTTTTGCCACCGAGGATCTACTCGCTCTTAGAGCAGAGCCTGTCGGTAAATCCGTCTGGTCGACCTGAAGCTCAGACCTGGTACAAGGAGTTCACATCATGATGGTTGGTGGAGAGTACCTGGAGGACGGCTCGCCAGAGATGGCGGAGATGGTTGAGGCGACCCCTGCCGCCGAGGTCGAGGACACCGTTGAAGCCGAAGTAGTAGGAACCGTAGTTGGGTCTGACGTTGAGTCAGGAGCTGTCACGGCTTCGCCTATGGAGGACTTCTCCCGAATAGGCGACCCTGGGCGTCAACTGAGAGTTGTGCCCCGGCCGGGACCGCTGACGTCAGGTGTAGCCGACACCGAAATTGATTTTTTCTCCATCGAGTCGCTTGAGATCCGAGCCTGCAGTTCCCGGGGACTCAGCCATCGGCACGCTGGTACCCCGCGCCAAGATGCATTCTGCCTTGCGGCGGGAGCCGACCAGTTGGTTGTGGCTGTGGCTGATGGTGTTTCGCAGGGGAAGCATTCGCAATATGCAGCCCGCGCTGCGGTGGAGGTGATCTGCACTCAACTAGTCGATGCGAATGATGCCTTCGGAGATTTCCCTTGGGGGGAACTCGCCGAATCTGTCTCCAACGCCATCACAGAAGAAGCCATTCGACGGGAGATTGTTGTCCTGCACGAGCGACCTAGTGGCGCCGACATCACGCGTTTGGTTCGTCACGCTATGTCCACTACTGCGGTGGCAGCCGTGATCGCGCTAAGACCTGATGAGAATGGAGTTCATCAGACCCGGGTGGCTGTGTTAGCCGGTGACTCTGGTGCTTATCAGTTGGTCGGCGGCGTCATACGTTCGGTGGCAGGTGGTAAGGATGAGGACGGATCCGGATTGACGCACACTTCGGTGAAACCATTGCCTGGCCCTGCAGCACCCTCGTTGACTGATGTTGAACTGCATAAGGGCGAGGCCCTAATCTTGACCAGTGATGGCATCGGTGATCCTTTGGGCGACGGCTCAGAAGACCTTGGCAGCGAGTTGGCGACGCGGTGGGCAGCGCCACCGACCGCGACGGAATTCTTCAATGACGTCAATTTCCTGCGCCGAACCTACGACGACGACCGCACGGCGGTTGTCGTGTGGGTTGTCAATGGGCGCTAGGAAAGTCAACCGGTATCGGTCCGTGCGTTTTGTTCGGTGATGACGTTCTGGCGGGAAATCTCAGTCTAGAGTTGTGAGATTCCCCAGAGGAAGTGGACACCCGATAAGCCAGTTCGTTGAGCCGGCTGAGAGGATGTCACCATGGCACCGACAAGAAGGAAGTTCACGCTCGAATTCAGAATCGAGGCAGCGCACCGCGTCATT
>JABEUN010000044.1 GCA_013044385.1 Acidimicrobiaceae bacterium | reverse complement strand
GAGACGACAGGCCTTCGCGACCTGGCTTCAACCGAGACGACAAGCCTTCGCGTCCTGGATACAACAGAGACGACAGGAGCCGCTCCGAAAGTAGACCTGGCCCTCGTGGTGGTCGCGATGGCAACCGAGATTTCAGACCAAGAGAGCCGGGTGCGAGTCGTCAATACGGAGCGCTAGTCAGGAACTCGCTCGAGAACGCAGAGATAGCAGATCCAATTGAGGCGGCAATCCCTCGGGATGCAGACTCTTCTGCGAAATCAACTCAAAATAACAGGTTAGAACGGGAAGTGTGGGTCCGAGAAAACGATCGCCCGACCAGGATGTCGAATAGTCGCTATGTTGCTCCTCCCCGTCGCTCCTCGAAGAAGCTGGACGCTATGGCTAAGGCCGTTGATTCGGAACTAGCCCAAGCCGGTGTCAAGAGACTGAGGGCGGTTGCCACGAGGAACATGGTGGATGCCATGGACGCATACGAGCATGATCGCTACCAGGAAGCCAGGGGAAAGCTTGAGGCAGTACTTGAGATCGCGCCGGAGTTTGCTCCGGCACTTGAACTAGCAGGCTTGACAAACTATCGACTGGATCGTTGGGAGGATGCACTCAAGTTCCTTCATAAGAATTTCGAACTCCATGGCGACCACGCTCAGGATCCAGTTGTCGCTGACTGCTTGAGAGCCCTCGGTAGATATGAAGAGCTTGAGGAGGTCTGGAAGAGGTTGAAGGACGCCTCGCCAGGTGCAGACATTATGGCAGAAGGGCGAATTGTCTATGCTTCAAGCCTTTCCGAACGTGGAGAAGTGGCTAAGGCGATAAATATCCTTGAGGCAGCGCTTGCAAATGACCGGCGGCCAAGATTGCACGACTTCCGTCAGATATACGTTCTGGCGGACATGTACGAGAATGCGGGGAATGTCCAGCAGGCGCGGGCGACATTCAAGCTACTCATGGATGTTGATCCGGGGCTCTACGATGTTGCAGAAAGGCTTGCCGACCTGTCTTGAGGTGATTTTGTGGTGGAATCATCCTACCTGACGCCGAAAGGCGAAGATTTGATTCTCACCGTTTGGGTTAAGCCCGGTGCAAAGAGGTTGGAGCTAAGTTCAGTCTCTCCCGAGAGGATCGTGGTTTCACTGTCGGACAGGCCTATTGAGAACAGGGCCAATGATCAACTGGTCAGCTTCTTGTCGGATCTGCTCCGACTTCCCCGTAATCGCATTCTCATTAGGGGCGGAAAGTCCAGTCGGCTCAAGACGATAACGTTGATTTCCGCAGCGACTATTGAAACAAGTATCAGATTGAGAATAGAAGGTCCAACTCGGGCGTCCTGAGCAGCGTCGGCGGCGGGATAAGGTTGACCTCGACAGCAGGAATTGAAGAAGTTGGCCTGGTAGAGGGCCAGGGAAAGTGCGAACTCGTGGAAACCGGCGGTGGAGTCAAGAGGGTTCGACTGCTGCTGACAATTGGGCTCGTGGGTCTTGTTACGGTAAGCGCCTCCCAGGTGTTGGGCACGTCAACGGCACTTCCGCTCATGGAGAAGGCACTCGGCCATACGCGAGTCTTTGGTTGGTTTTTCTCAGGGTTCGCCTTGGTTGGCTTGGTGGGAATATCGGTAGTTCCGATTGTCGAAAGACGATACGGAATACGCCGCACTCTCTGGCTCTGTGCTTCCATCTTCAGCGTTGGACTCGTATTTGCGAGTCTGTCTCAGAACGCTTATGAGTTACTTGCAGCTAGAGCCGTTCAGGGCCTAGGTACTGAGCCCGTGATAGTGGTCGCCTATATTTTGGCGGGAAGGTACTTCGACGGGCGCGCAGCATCGAAGCTGTTTGCGATTCTCGCTTCGGCGTGGGTGCTACCCTCGCTAATGGTTCCCGGCCTTGCAGGTTGGGTTGCGCAAAACTTCAGTTGGCGATGGGATTTTGTCGGGCTAGTGCCATTCGTAATAGTTGCGCAACTGGTCTGCCAAGGAGCGATTAAAGGTGCATCTGAGCTTCTTCCGGACGATTCTGGTTCAAAGCCGTACATTTCGAGTGCCGCTTCATGGAATTCTCGGCTGCTTTTCCTCGGAGGAGTTCTCGTATCCGTTTTGTCGTTGTCACTCAGAGAAGGCATTGTCAAATATCCGGTATTCGTACTCTCTGCCGTCGCAGTAGGTATGGGATTGAGGGGGCTGGTGACGAAGTTAGCGGTCCAACGGCCGCTTCGTTTCTACGTTCTGCTGCTTCAGCGCGCAGCGATAGCAATTGGATGTTTCGGACTCGAGGGGTTCATACCCTTGATTATCAATGCGTCCAAGGGTGTCACCCCGGCTCTGGCTGGCGTCGCCATTACGGCGGCGACCATCTTGTGGACAACCGGATCATGGGTCCAGGCTAGATATGCAGGAACGGTGCAACTTTTGGTTCGCCTCAGAGTCGGATGGCTAATCGCAGTGGTCGGTGTTGTTTTCACCGCCGTCACGGCCCTAGATAGCGGTCTGTCATTCCTCTGGCCGGCGATGTTTTGGGGAATATCTAATTTCGGTATGGGGATCATCCATCCGGCCATCTCGGTCGAGGTACTTTCACTTCGTGGAACTGAGACCGCGTCGGTTACATCTGTAATGCAGATGGTCGATACATCGGCAGTAGGGTTCGGAACGGGTTTGATCGGAGTAATCCTGGGGGCTGGAACGACTGTCGCCGGAGTTGGCAGATCCTATGTTCATCTTTCCCACCAGAGCATTCTGTTCGCAGTAGGTGTCTCTGCCGTCGCCGCCTTCGCAGCACTTCTAAGTACCTTTGGCAGTGTGGTTGGACTATAGCTGCGGCTGCAAGCTAGCCTTGCCTGGAATGGAAGCAAGCGGCGTTACTGGATTCCTTGAATGGTGTAAGCAGCATCTTGAGCCTGCCGACTGGATCACCGACCCTTCCATTACCTCGGGGTACTGTGCAGACTGGACCGGGAGGCTGGTCGGCCACACTGGTCTTGTTCTGAGACCAGACACTGCCGCCAAAGTTCGAGAGATCATTGTTGCTGCTCTTGAGTGGGATATCCGTCTGTGTGTTCAGGGAGGTAACACGTCTCTTGCAGGTGGTTCAGTTCCGTTGGCGGGGGAAGTGGTTCTCAGCACCAGGAGACTAAATAAAATCAGATCACTGGATCCCGACAGTCAAATTGCAGTTGTGGAAGCTGGAGTGACCCTTTCTGAGTTGAAGGGATACGCAGCTCGTTTCGGATTGGACTTTGGAGTTGATATTGCTCCACGCGACTCGGCAACTCTAGGCGGAATGGCAGCGACCAACGCCGGAGGTCTTCACGTGATCCGGTACGGGCCAATGCGGACTCAAGTAGTTGGAGTTCAGGTTGCCTATGGCGACGGATCAGCGCTTACGCCCGTGTCTGAGTTGGTTAAGGACAATACCGGTTTCTCTGAGGAATCGATTTTCGTCGGATCCGAAGGGACCCTAGGAGTGGTCACTGCTCTGGCGTTGAAGTTAATCCGAGCGGAGATCTCTAAGGCGGTGACCATGATAGGGGTCAGCAGTGCAACGGAGGCAATGCGCCTCGCCGGCGCTGCACGCAAAGCCGGATCCAACATATCTGCTATTGAGCTCTTAGATGACATTTCCATCAATTTGGTCGAGGCGGAAGTCGGTGCCGAGTTCCCACTCAAGCCCCACCCCGCAATGGCGGTTCTCATTGAGGTAGCATCGTCAGGTTCGGCAGAATCTGAGGTGATTGATATCTTGGATGCACTTCAACCTAACTTCGACGTCACCACGGCCGTTGTCTCCACAGGCACCACGACCGCTAATGATATTTGGAGATGGAGGGAGTCGATCCCATCGGCAATTAGACGTGTGGGTGAAGCCCTCAAGCTCGACCTTTCGGTTCCAATTTCGAGACTGGATGTACTCTTTGACCGGCTGACCACGCTATCCAAGGCGTATGGGGACTCGCTGCTGATGGTCAGATTCGGCCACCTCGGCGATGGCAACCTTCATGTGAATCTCGTCGGCGCGGACAAGGTGCTTGCATCAGCCGAGGAGGAGATCTATCAGATGGTTGCCGAGCTCGGAGGAGCAATCACTGCAGAACATGGAGTCGGAACTTTGAAGAAGGCCTACCTGGGTCTTGTCAGGACCCCAGCTGAAGTGGATAGGTACCGTAGGTTGATATTGGTATTCAATCCCAGGAGGGTGACGAATCCTAACGTTATGGTCTAGCCTGAATTTCGGTACTTCAGCGGGAGTGACACGCAGGGCGGCATGTTGACAGGTTTGTCAGGTGCTACGGTCTCTCAGATTGGCAAGGACGTTGGCTACAGAATCACATAGCGAAGGTGCTGCGGTTAGCCGAGGTGACTTCACCGATGCAATCAAGCCTGAGATTCCACTTCTTCTTCATGCGGCTAGGGGACTAACCAGCGCCTCTGACGTTGAGGATCTGGTTCAGGAGACTTTATCCAAGGCTTACAGGTCATGGGACCGTTTTGATGGCCGGTACTTGAGGGCTTGGCTGCTCACTATTTTGCGCAACACAGCTATAAACGCAGGTCGAAAGAAACGTCCGGTCTTAGGTGCGGATGCCGAGACTTTTGCTTCAGAACCCGATACTTCACTCGGAGCGAAGCCTGATGAGATGGCGGTCCAGTCAGATTTCGTTGCAACCGTACGCAGGGCGCTTCTCGAGTTGCCAGAACACTACAGGAGCGCAGTTGAACTTGTCGATATGGATGGACTGAGTTATCAGGAGGCTGCAGATTCTCTTGGAATTCCTGTCGGCACGATGATGTCCCGCTTACACCGTGGAAGACGTAGGATCCGGGAACTGTTAGGAGATCAGGGAACCTTCGAGGGTAGGCGTCAGTGAGATTTCGGGGCAATAAGGGCGAGATTAGTCAGATCCGCTGTAAGACTGCCGCCAAATGGCTTCAGTTCTACTTGGATGGGGAGTTATCCGACACCATCGTCCAACAGCGTGTTACCTACCATCTAGAGAGATGCAAGAATTGCGGTCTCGAGGCCGAGACATACACACAGATTAAGACGGCTATCAGTATCCACGCCAGAGATCTAGATAAACGGTCTATCGACCGTTTGAGCGCTTTCATCGAGTCGCTCGATTAGAAGAAGTGTTGACTGTCTCGACGTTACTCGACGGCTATTGATGTGATCTGAAGATTACCTCCAGATACAGTTGCCGTCACTGAGATCTGTTTGTTTCCGTTGAGCGTGGTGGTCATCGTCAAGCTGGAAGGCGTCCGGCCTTGGATCGCTTCGTATACCTCGAGCGGTTGTGTCGAATGCAGGCTCAGTCCGATCAACCCTGATGGCAGTGAAACTTGGGGAGCAAAGTTTGAGATCCAATCGGTCCTGTTCTGAGCGATTGAATGAAGTAGTGCGAACCAGAGCTGCAACCCGTCACCTGCGAATTGCAATGCTGCCGGCGACTGCTTGAAGCTGGTGCTTGTCGAGCTTGAGTAGCTCATGGTCCCCATGAGTTGGGTATTCGTAGTTAGCGTAAGACCCTGTGCCGACAGAGCTGATGGTATGTTCAAGTTGTAGTTCGGAATGGTGATTGATCCAGTATTCAAAGTTGTGACTTTCGCAGGACTACTAGTTCCTACGTACTCGGCGGTAACAACGTACCTGTCCGGCGTGAAGAAAAGTGCATTTGGTGGCCAACACGTGTCCAGCAGTACGCCACCGCTAGCAGGACTAGGAAGTGCCTGGCCAGGGTGAGTTACGATGGAATCAACTACCTTGAAGTTCAAGGTTCCACACGGC
The DNA here is from genome assembly GCA_013044385.1 of Acidimicrobiaceae bacterium. Classification (GTDB taxonomy): domain Bacteria; phylum Actinomycetota; class Acidimicrobiia; order Acidimicrobiales; family Acidimicrobiaceae; genus JABEUN01. The sequence goes on along the minus strand of JABEUN010000044.1, from coordinate 4,657 downwards.
ACCACGTAATTTACGACGTCACCTGGCTTCAGCAGGTTGATCTGGGAGAAGAAACTGACGTCGTGTGCAGCCAGTAGCCCCGTGCTTCCGGGTCCCGGCCATCCTGTACCGGGATCGTGGCCTACTGCAATGTCCAAGGTTGCTGATGAGAGCCCCTGTTCGACGGGGGCAGTAAGTCCAAGGGAGGGTATTTCCAGAATTCCGGGTCCGAGTCTTGGTGCGCAGGTTGCTGTGGTTCCATTAGAAGCGAGATTTTTGCGCTGGGTAGCATTGATTCGGCTTACCTGTTGAGCGATTAGCTTTCGGGCTCCTGCTGCTGAGCGTGCGTTCCAAAACAGGGGGTAGGCCACTCCTGCCCCTGCGATAATAACCAGCGCGATACCTATTACGAGTGGCCAAGTCCGCCGTCCGGAATTCCGCCTGCTATGTCGACGCCGGGATTCCTTCACGTAACCAGCCTAACAAGTCTTGCGGAAATCGACAAGGGTAGCCATTCATCCTGGTCGGATGGGTTGATAAACCGTCCCCGAGTTCGAAAGCATTGTCTGGGGCCCCTCCAGGTCGAGCTTTTTTGGTTCGACACCTGCCGATAAAGCCCAAGTTAGCCAGCGGACTACGGCGCCTGCGTTCAGCCGCAGCACTCTGTAAAGTGAGCCGCCACCTATACCAGATGATCACTTCGGCACTCTCGAAGCTCTCCTCAAAAACCAGACTTGACAATGTTCGTCTAACCTTCTAGCGGCCCAAAGGTAAATAGCTGGCTCAGCAGTGGGGTTGTGGTAACAATTAGGTCACAGAGGGTGTCAAGGGATGTGGGCCATGGTCGGCAAGACCGAATGATCGCTGCAGTTCCCGTCCAGTAAGTCTCAATAGCTTTTCAGATTGATACTCCGCTGAAGGTCCAGGCCTTGCTATCACTAGCAGGAGCGCATTGACTCGAAAGAGCAGATATTGCAATCTGACAGTGATGTGTCAGATCGTAGCTAGATATCCACCACTGTTTTGTGGTACATGTAAACTAATTCACACGCAAGTTTGGACCGTGAGAAATATTTGATCGTAGTCAGGCTCATAATGTCTCTGTAGGTGGCTGAAAACACTACGAAGAGTGCGAAAAAGCGCATCCGATCGAATTTAGCCTTGCGTCTAGTGCCTACTCCTGATAGCCTTCGTAGACGTGAGGTTGATGATCGTTGGTCCAAAAGGTTGATTGGACTGGTTTTGCTACCACCCGATTAAGGCGTGGTATCGGAATTTGTGGCCACGTGTGTTCAATGATTGTTAACCCATTGGACGCTAGATACTGACGGCGCCTCTGCAAATATGGTAGGTGTCCCGCTCAAGTAGTTAGTTGTTCAAGTGACCTGAGTGGCTGGTCGAAATGGTTTGGTCACCTACGTCAGGGAAAAGTGGTCTGTTGTCTGGCAGATTGAGGATTTGAATGCGAACACGAGGTTGGAAGGAGGAACGATGGAGCGTGAAGCTGTGAGGCAGCGTTCTTTGTCGGACTCCGTAACCCTCATACTTGATCTATCGGAAGTTGGAGACGACACCTTTAGCAATCTTTTGGAGTTGGCGAAGATATCCAATGAAGCTTCGGTCGAGATCTTGGTTACTTCGCTGGTCGCTTGGAAATCCGTTCCAGCCGGAATTACTGTTCTCGAATTGCCTGGAACGGGAAGACTAGATCGCTGGGATTCTGCCGCTGAGGTCGCAACTGGATCCATACTGATCTTTTCAGACTCGATGATTGTGGATAATTTAGAGTCAGTTCGGTCGATTGTGAACCAATTTGATGACACCGATGTCGTAGCGGCATTGGGCAGAGTTGACGATGGATCGGGTGTTCGGAGTTCGGGCTTTGCACTTCGTGCACTGCCACGGTGGATCCACGAACGGGCATTCAGGTCCCGTCTTGGTTTGAATCAGATGCGGCTCGGATTCGGGCCGAATGATCGCTGTTTGGCGGTGCGCTCTGATATGTTCAAGCGGTCTGCTGGCTTTCAGAGTGCAGCTAGTAATCGTGCGGCCATTCTCAGACTCGTCTCTAAGATTCGCGACTTCGGAGATGGAAAGGTCGTAATTGTCGATGAGCTTTCAGAGAAAAGCATCATGCGGGATGGACTTTCCGGAATAATTGGTCAGGTTTCGGACTCTGCTAGGGAGATGGGTTACTTCGCAAGACGCCTTCCAGAAATGGTTCGAACTGCGCCACAGATCCTGGGTCTTATTGGGATTGCTTCTGTACTGGTAGCTCTTGTGGTGGCGATTGCCGTTGGAAGCACCGTAGAAGTTACGGTGGCCGGCTCTTTGCTAGCTGCTTGGTTGCTGGTATTCATGGCCCGTGGAGTTGTTCAGGCGAAGAGTCCTATCGGGCTGCTGGAGGGGATTTTCCAAAGTCTTGCTCTACCCTTCATGGCTACGTGGTATCTCGTCAATTTTATTCTGGGTTACCTGGGGCCTGACCTTGGTGAGATATCCCCGCCGAGGGAGACTGCGCGACCTTTAAGGGTACTAATTCTCAACTGGAGAGATGTTACACATCCATGGTCTGGTGGCGCTGAAAACTACATGCATCAGGTCGCCCTTGGCTGGGTCGATCGTGGAATCGATGTTAGCTGGCTCACCCAACGATATAAGGGTAGCGCCAAGGAGGATGTGATCGATCGCATCCATATTTACAGGGCCGGCGGCAGGTTCACCCTCTACGCTAGGGCTGCCATAAAGTATGTCACCAGCATGCGTGGACAGTACGACGTGATCGTGGACTGCGAGAACGGTATACCATTCTTTTCCCCGCTCTATTCGAAGGTGCCTACGGTACTGGTTATCCACCATGTCCACCAGGAGATTTTTCGCAATAATCTTCCAGTTCCATTTGTCTGGTTGGCGCTGGCTTTGGAGGGGAAGCTTATGCCCTTGGTGTATAAGAAATCATCCGTGGTGGCGGTTTCAAATGGCTCCAAGGATGATCTGATGGAGTTGGGTTTCCTAGAGGACCAGATTCGTGTGATTACGAACGGTGTCAAGCCCACGATTCCTTCAGCAACTAAGCGAAGTGAAATCCCCACGATCTTTTGCATGGGCCGGCTTAAGAAGCAGAAATCCGTTGATGTACTCCTGAGAGCCGTGCCAGCTCTGGTGGCCGAACTCGGTGAAATACGGGTAGACATTGTTGGTCAGGGGCCGGACCGCCGCCGCTTGGAGCTGCTGTGTTCGACGTTGGGAATAGTTCAATACGTCAGGTTCCACGGATACGTGAGTTCACGCCAACGCGATAGTTTGGCTGCCTCGGCCTGGTTGGCCGTCTGCCCATCTTCTTTTGAAGGATGGGGGGTCGTGTGCATGGAGGCGAGTGCCCGAGGACTAGCGGTCGTCGCGTCGGACGTCGCTGGCTTGAGGGAGTCTGTGCGAGACGGCGAGACCGGTCTGCTTTTCCCGTATGGGGATCACGATGCTCTGTCCAGTGCGGTTTTGGAGCTGGTAAGAGATGAGACCAAGCGGGCCTCGATGGAGGTTCTCGGCAAGAGATGGGCTTCTTTGCACACATGGAGTGCCAGTTCAATCTCATTTGAAGGTGTATTGAGGTCGGTGGTCGCATCAGGCGGAATTTCCGAGAAGGGTCGGATATTGGATATTCGTCCGACGGATAATCGAAATGGCAGGGATCAGATTGCTGTCTGAATTTCTGGTCGGCCCACAACCATGGGGAAACGAAGTGCAGCTCGGGCTTGCAGGCGTGACGGACGCAGCCTGCACAAAGGACCGAGCATTGATTGAGAGTTCGACTGCAGTGGAGGTAACCGCAGTGATATCTACTTTTTGGAACCTGATGGGCTGTGAAGACGAGATGAGGCGTGAAAATGCATAATGTTGGCGGAAGTCTCAGTTTGGTAGTGCCTCTGTTCAACGAGGAGGTGCGAGTGGCTGAGTCGTTGGCGCCCCTTTTCGAATATGTTGAGCGCTGCAAACCAGGGAGCCGGTTGATATTCGTTGATGATGGCAGTAGTGACTCCACTGCCGATGTTGTAGAGATGTTTATTGCGGAGTCGGGTTCTGATTCAATTACCTTGGTAAGGCGCCCCCATCTTGGTAAGGGTGCGGCCGTCAGGTACGGATTGGGCATGGCTGATACGGGTTTGGCGGCATTCTGCGACGTAGATCTGGCTACTCCATTGGATGAGCTGTCGAGAGTTGTGGAAATTGCCTGCAAGGTCGATGGACTTGCAATCGGCTCAAGAGCAGTAGCCGATACCGAACTGAAGGTTCGCGAATCTTTGCGCCGAGAAGTTGCTGGTAGGGCTTTCAACTGGCTGGTTCAATCCCTGGTGTGCCCGGGGGTTCAGGATACACAATGCGGTGCGAAAGCGGCACCTGTTTGGGTGTGGAAGGTCCTTCTGGCTGAGTCGGTTGAAGACGGATTCGCTTGGGATGTGGAAGTTGTATCCAAGGCGCTCAAAGTTGGAATCCGAGTGGAAGAGGTCGGTGTCAGGTGGCTCCACGACGACCGTTCGAGAGTCAACGTCGGCAGGGACGGCCTCAATATGGTTGGAGCGGTCCTGCGGCTCAAATTCAAATCTTTGGTTAACCAATCCATCATTCGAGATCGACCAGAAGCGGTAGATAACAAGGCTCGCGTACTCTGACGCACACTAAT
>JABEUN010000043.1 GCA_013044385.1 Acidimicrobiaceae bacterium | reverse complement strand
CACACAAAATGGGCTACCTGTAGTCATAAGATTCCAACCCTACAGCACCAAAAGAGCAGGTGACGGAGCAGGGCTTACTTCGGAGAGGGGGAACTACGGTTTAACTTGCATGAATCTGCTGTTCACAACGGCTGACTACCTTGTGGAAGTCAATCGAAGAAATCTATAAAAAACCGACTTAAGGCTTAAAGTCCGAGAGTTGATTTGAGATACATTCCTGGGAGGGAAAATTGAATAGAAAAGCAGTACTAGGTGCAAGCCTCGGTACTCTGAGCCTCTTTCTCGCCGCATGCGGGTCAAGTTCATCGTCGAGCGGTTCTGGATCTGCAACGACCGCAGCCTCGGTAAATTGGTCAAGCGTAACATCGGCTTCCGCCGGCGGCGGCTTTAACGCACTAGTCGCGGCGGCAAAAAAGGAAGGGCATCTAAACGTCGTCGCCCTCCCGCCCGGCTGGGCAAACTACGGCGAGTTGATCTCCTCCTTCCAACAAAAGTACGGGATCACGATCACTAGCGAAAACCCAAATGGGTCAAGTGCCGAAGAGTTAGCCGCGCTCACCTCCGAGAAAGGCACTTCAAAAGAGCCTGACGTGGTTGACGTAGGACCTTCCTTTGCTCTTTTAGGAGCGCAAAAGAACCTATTCGCCCCTTATCAGGTTCAGGAGTGGAATCAAATCCCAACCGACGCTAAAGCAGCCAACGGAGCCTGGTACTTCGATTACGGCGGCTACATATCTATCGGTTACAACGCAGGAACCTTCGGGGCTAACCCACCAACCAGTTTTGCCAGCCTCTTGCAGCCCCAATACAAAGGTGCAGTAGCACTAGACGGCAACCCGACGAGCGCCGGAGCTGCATTCGGCGCTGTATACGCAGCAGCGCTAGCTAATGGTGGTTCGTTATCAAACATTCAGCCTGGGCTTACCTACTTCAAGCAGCTCGCTGCTGCTGGAAATTACGTTCCAGTCCAGTCCTCACCCGCAGTGATTGAAAGCGGTCAGATCAAGGTAAACATCGACTGGGACTACCTCAATGCCGCCTACGCTGCGGCTGTGAAAGGCAAAGTCAATTGGAAAGTATTTGTACCTTCAAATGCTAAATACGCCTCGTACTACGCTCAGGCAATTTCTGCGAATGCTCCAGATCCTGCTGCCGCCCGGCTCTGGGAAGAGTACCTATACTCCTCGGCTGGACAGAACTTGTGGGTTAAGGGCTTTGCTCGGCCAATACTTCTGCCTGCCATGCAGGCCGCTGGAACGGTTAACGCTAACTATCTCAAGCTTTTGCCGGCCGTAACCGGAGAGCCGACCTTCCCGACTTCGGGCGAACTTGCACAAGCCCAGTCACTAGTCGCAACTCAATGGCCTAACGTAGCTGGTTAGTGTACTAAACAGCACTAAAAGGAGCGAGTTGGCCAGTTCAACCAATGTTGGGGAATCAGCTCAAGGCAGGATTGGGGGGGTTGACTCCCCCAATCCAGCCTTAGTGAGGCCTAGGAGGGGTAGGAGAAGTTGGCATAGTGGAATTGGTACGATTCCATTTCTCGTCTACCTGGGGCTTTTCCTGGTAGTTCCGGCAATTTCGGTAGTGGTAACCGCTTTTCAAAACGGTGCGGGCACCTTTACAGTGTCGAACTTCATCGAAGCGGTACATGGGGTCTACCTCAAGTCATTCATAAACAGCATCCAGTTGTCCTTTGCGGCGGGAGTGGTGGCGACCGTGGTAGGAGTACTTGCAGCACTTGCAGTCTGTGCATCCTCCAACAGGATCGTCAAGGCCCTGGTATCTTCGGGGTCCGCAGTATTTGCGAACACCGGAGGTGTACCACTCGCCTTCTCGTTCATAGCCACTGTAGGAAACTTTGGTGTGATCACAAAGCTCCTCACCGATGCCGGATTCAATCCGTACGACCACGGGTTCTCCCTCTATTCGGTCCTCGGACTTACAATCGTCTATCAGTACTTTTTGATTCCCCTAATGGTCCTGATCATGATTCCGCCTATCGAAGCCCTCAGAAAAGAGTGGGTAGACGCCTCCTCGTCTTTGGGAGCTACGAGGGCGCAGTTTTGGCGCTGGGTAGGGATTCCCCTGCTCGCACCCCCAATCCTTGCCGCATTCATCGTTCTTTTTACTGACGCTTTCGCAGCGTACGCCACCGCAGAAGCACTGACTTCCGGAACAATTGCCCTGGTTCCAATTCAGCGGGGAGCACTAATCTCTGGAAACGTTTTAGCGGGTCAGACTAATTTAGGTGAAGCGTTAGGTGCCGGAATGATCGCAATCGTCCTGGTTGCTGGATTTTTATACGCGTACGTGCAGAGGAAGGCGTCCAAATGGTTGCGGTAACGACCAACGTCGGCCGAAATGGCACAGAACCAGGCGCCGCCAATATTTTGAAGCTAGGAAGGGCGTTCCGCTACGGAATCTTGGGACTCGTAGGGGTCTTCTTCATTATCCCGATACTCGCTTCAGCGAGATTCAGCTTCTTGGGCAACAACAACACCATAACAATCTCTGCCTATACCCAGCTATTCAGCACTCAGCAGTTCTGGAGCACGCTGTTTCTATCGGTCAAGATCGGACTGGGCACTGTACTGCTCACCCTTGCCCTTTTAATCCCAACGGTCATCTGGATTCACCTACGAATCCCGAAACTCAAGCGCGTCTTTGAGTCGATCTCTCTGCTGCCACTGGTCATACCCTCGGTCGTTGTGACACTTGGAGTGACCACGTCCTTCAAGGGCCTCCCGAATATCATCATGGGGACGCCCGTTATCCTCGCACTTGAATACGTCATACTGGCGCTCCCATACAGCTATCGAACCTTCGACTCAGCGGTTCAGGCGATCGACCTAAAGACATTGGTTGACGCTGGGCAGTCCTTAGGCGCCGGATGGAGCAAACTTCTTAGGTTTGTAGTACTTCCCAACTTACGATCTGGTCTATTGGGTGCGGCTATTTTGGCCTTCGCCTTCTGCCTTGGCGAGTTTGCAGTCGCTTCGCTTTTAAGCTTCACCACTTTCCCGGTCTTTCTGGTCCAAGTAGGCCAGGTTGCGGCGAGTCAAGCAGTTGCACTTTCGCTAATAGCACTCCTGTTCACCTGGATGCCATTAGCCGTCATCATCATCATCTTCGGCCAGAGAAACGCTTCATCGAAAAAAAGGGCCGTGTCATTAGCCACAACTATTGCCCAAGAGGAAACCACCGGAATTGCCTAGCTTCCTCAAACTTTCTTTCACCCCCACCCTCGATAGGAACAAAATCAGATGACTCAAGCTACTAACACCAACACCAACTCAAACACCAGAAATGGTGTTACGGTTGACTTGATTGGTCTAAGCCGTTACTACAAAGACGTCGCTGCCCTAAAGTCTATGAACCTCAGTGCCTCGCCTGGCGAGCTAATCGTACTTCTTGGCCCTTCGGGCTGCGGCAAAACAACAGCGCTACGGGCACTCGCTGGTCTCGAAGCCCTAGACGGCGGAACGGTCATGATCGGAAGTAAAGACGTCACCCGACTCCCGGCATCGAAACGAAATATAGGAACGGTGTTCCAGAGCTACAGTCTCTTTCCAAATATGACCGCAAAGGCCAATGTCGAGTTTGGCCTGAAGGTCCGTAAAGTTTCATCATCAGATAGGTCTAGGCGATCAGCTGAACTCTTAGACCTCATCGGTCTATCCGCTCAGGCAGATAGGTACCCTCACCAACTCTCCGGCGGTCAGCAGCAGAGAGTAGCCCTCGCTCGAGCACTAGCTATCAAACCAGAGGTTTTGCTGTTGGACGAACCACTCTCCGCACTTGACGCAAAGGTACGATCTCAGCTACGTGACGAGATCAGGCGAATCCAACTGGAGCTCGGGATAACCACGTTTTTTGTCACACATGACCAGGAAGAGGCTCTGGCTCTCGCAGATCGAATTGCGGTAATGAGGGCTGGAGAAATCGAGCAGATTGATACTCCTTTGAGTGTATATTCACAGCCCACGACGGAGTTTGTCGCAGAGTTCGTAGGAAACGTCAACCGCCTCTCCGGAGTATTAGTGAGTCAGGATAAGGTCGAAGTCGATTCGATAGGCCCAATCAGCTACGACTCAAAAAATACCCCATTTCACACCGGTGCCAATGTCCAGGTTCTAATCCGACCGGAAGCTCTGGGGATCATGATCTCAAGCACCGGCCAATGGAGGCTGATCTCCAAGAGTTTCCTCGGTGCGTCGGTCAAATTAAACCTCACCAATCCAACCGGCCAGCGGGTTATCGTCGAGCTGAGCACGGGTGAGGCGACTTTGATCGAACAGGACTCACGGCTTTCACTTTTTGGCAAGAGTGACGCACTCCTAGTACAGAGGGCCTGACGGTCGGGATTCATTGACTATCGATCGGGATCATGTCAAACAATTGTCTGAGCCCGTTTTGCAATATGCGGCGAACTCTAGCCAATCCTGCCATAGAGCCAACCCTAAAGGGGGCTAACGGTGGATTGAGGCGGCGGATCCGCTGACTTCGCAAAGTCGCAGTTGGTTAATTTTGACCTGCTGTGAAACCAAGAACAGCGTTGTGCCATCTATAGAGTAGGTTCCAACCAATTCGTCGATATGCAGGAAAGACACCAAGTGCCATTCCTGTCACAAGTGAGAAACCAAATCAACGCCAACAGTTAGATCACCATTGATACGAATCGACCCTTGCTCGATCGAGCTTTGCTCATACGAGCGCCTGAGGTAGATCGGCTAGAGGTGATCGACCTCATCAATCCTGGTGGGCGCTGCCGGGCTCGAACCGACGACCTGCTGGTTGTAAGCCAGCTGCTCTACCAACTGAGCTAAGCGCCCGACTGGGTCAGTCTATGCCGAAGTTGAATCATCCAGCGTACCAAGCTTAGATGTAAGCGCCAAGAGCTCGTCTAGGGCCGGACTCGACGACGCCGCAATCAAGCGAGCCCTCTTAAGGTGTAAGACAGGGAAATTTCCGAATTCAATTGATTTCACATCAGCCCCTTGGTTAGGCTCCGCCTCGACCTCCAGTCTGACAACTTGGACCCCGGCTTCCAAACATATCAATTCGCCCGCCAAGTAATCCCACGGTGCGAGCCCAAACGATGACAGGTCAACAAATGCATCCGCGGATCCAGCTGCTACCATCGACAGCTCTAATGCCGCAGACCCAAGTGCACGATACTGAGCCCAGCCGAAATTCACACTTGAGTGGCCGTTTAGGAAAACTATGGACCTGTTCAGCTGCCGCGGCTCCACCTCTAGGTGCTTATCCTCAAGGTAGCCTCCGGAATTCCTAGCTGCCCAGTAAAGCTGGTCGATCACGGGCGCGTACACCAGTCCACACAAAGGACCCTTGTCGTCCAAAACTGCTATCGAAGAACACCAAGTAGGTAGCCCACGCGATGCGTTAGTTGAGCCATCTATGGGGTCAAGAACAGCAATGAGCTCCCTAGAGTCCATATGTAACCCGGACTCCTCCGAAAGGACCGAATAGCCCGACGCCTGGAGAACGGCAATAGCGGCTAAGTCAGCCGATACATCTCCTCCATACTGGCCTGGATGGCCACCGGTCATGCGCCAGTCCGAACTAGCCTTAGCTGCTGCGCAAGCCGAAATAGCTGCCTCGAGGCATACCGAAAGTATCTCGGCAATCTCCGGTTCCACAATGGATCTGAAAACCTCATTCCGCCGGAAGTGGACTGAGGACCTATCGCTCACGCTTTACACCCTAACTAACAAGCGACCATAAATCGCCCGTCAAAATTGAGAGCGAGTCAACACTTCAATGAGAAAGTCCGTGCTGGACACGCCATGCCCTGTGTGCGCGCTCCCTGGCAGCTATTACGGGGGGTGCAGAAGGAAGCAGTATCTCTGCTGCTGTTAGCAGCACACCAACTCGCGCACGGATAGTCAATCTGTCAGACAACGAGAGATCTATCGATAGGGCCTCTCTCTGCCATTCGGAGAGAGAGTAGATTGCTCCGACATATGCGACACGCCATAGGTTGGAGAAGGGAAACTCTCCGACAGGGTGCCTTAGATACCCGACCGCTTGCCGCGCCGTATCTGTACCCTCAAGCCCGCTAAATTCTGCGATCCACCTTTTGAGCGACCGAAGGTCAGAGGGCAGCTCCGATTCGTCGGCACCGAGTGCTAGACCGAGCAAACGCATCTCTGACACATACTGGTCTAGTAAGCTTCGGTTCACTCGACAATCGAAGATCTCATGGGCGGTCGCCACCGACTCAACCAGAGCATTGTGAACAAAAGCTAACTGGATAGGATCGCTCGCATCGTAACTTCTGCCAGAATGTGGATCAATTCCCTTGACGCGCGAGTGAATCGACTTTATGGATCTTATGGCTCGGTCTGCATCATCCCGAGTTCCGAAACTGACACTTTGGACGAAGGAGATGGTCCGATTAAGACGGCCTAAAGGATCCTTGCGGTAGCCACCGACCTCTTCAACGGCCGCCATCGCCCTAGGCTCCAACGCTTGAACCATAAGTGCCCTAATCCCTCCGACCAGAGCAAACTTCGAGGAATGCAACCTCCACACCATGGTCTCCGGACCGAAAAGTCCCAGATCATCAATGTCGTTGTTCACGGTCACAACCTACACCACGCACCAGACTGTGCAAAGATCCCACCGTAATGACGAGATGTTTTAAGTTGACAAAGCCATCGACTATCCCGATGGGCAATCGCTCGGCCTAGGCTATCTTTGTGGCCGTAGTAGATATTGCAGGATATGTAAGCCAACTGAAGGATCATGCCGTCGAGCACGGACTTCACATCCATGACGAGCGGCACTACGTTGAGACTTACTCGCTAAGACAAACCTTCGAGGTCGATCTCCACCCAGAAGACTCATGCAATGGCCCCCTGGACTTGCACCTCACTCTTGAGGTCAATCCAAGGGTGATGCTGGGCTTCGAAGACGCCATGGAAGGATTAGGCGATGAGGCCGACCCACCGTCCGGCTTTATACTTCCAATGAATTTCAACTGGTCACTTCCACCGGTTCCCGAGCGTACAGACCTACTGAGACTTATGGTAGATCTCTCGGCAATCGGTGGCGTCGACTTTCCGATAGAAGTATCTGCCGTAGACTCCTATCCCTCCGTCGCAGAGGTACCTTCTCGGAAGCTCGGAGTGGTGGGTAGGTTGTCCATCGGACTGGACAAGATCTTCTTAGGCGAAGAACTTCTCTGCAGTGTCTTCGACAAATGCACTGAGATTTCAACATTCCTAATTGAGAAGTCATCGGAATGGCTGGGTACTAGATGAAAGGCGTACTGAGATTGAACCGGGCAAAGATTGTGGGCCTATTCTTTGCTGTCCCCCTTAGTGGCCTACTGCTCACATCATGCGGGGCGTCGGCCGGCAAGAACGCCGCCTCTGCGTGTGCCCTAGTCAACAAGTCGATCCACCTCTACGAAAGTTCCGTTCAGGCGACTGGAACGACCGGCCCTAGACTCCAAGGTCAGGCTCTAGAGTTGCTCCGACAAGCATTGCCGTTTGCCGCGATTGCAGCTGGTTCTAACGGCCAATATCAGGCTCTCCAGATAACACTCTCGGAAAGCAGCAGGGTTCCAGAACGGCTCCTCATAGTAGCCCTTAAGGCACAATGCGCCGCTGGAGCCAATCAACTTAACGAATTCGTACCTCCCTCGTCAACCTTGCCATAAATCACGTACACGGGGGGTTAAATCAAAGTCAGACCGACAGGGGATTCGATGCCAGTGAGATACCGTGCCCTGATGGCCACCGACTTGGACGGAACGCTTCTGGGAAACACTTCCACAGTTTCTAAAGAGAACATAGATGCCATATCAGAAGGAATTAGATCAGGAATAGCGATCATTGCGGCCACTGCGCGGTCCCCAAGATCCACCTCAAAAATCTCGAGCATTTCCGGTCTAGGTCCAATCGCCGTCTGTGCCAACGGAGCCGTTGGCTGGGATCTCCGAACAGAATCACAAATATGGCACGACACCATGGATGCTGAACCGCTTATGGACGTCATCCAAAAGCTCAGAATAGAAGTGCCAGATATCAGATTTGCACGTGAGCAACTCGTGTCCTTCCTTCCCGAACAGGAATTCTTTGTTCGGGAAGTTGCAGGTTTAAGCTTCGACAGACCAGTCGCCCAGATAGATCACTCCCACGTAGCGCTTGGCGTCACCAAACTGGTCATGAAATCACGATCGCTCGACCAGAAGAAGTTGGGTGCAATTCTGGCCGAGATAAATCACCACAACTTCTCAATAACCTATGGTTCGGTCGACTGGGTCGAGCTACTTCCCGTCGGGATCAATAAGTCCGTGGGCCTCAGCAGGGCGGCCGAACACCTTGGAATACCAGCCGACCGAGTAGCCGCAGTCGGAGACCACTTGAACGACATAGAGATGGTATCTATGGCAAAAGTTGGAGCCGCCGTTGAGAATGCTCACGAGGAGCTAATACGCATCAGCGACGTGGTGGTACCTTCCAACGCACTGCATGGCGTAGGACGCTTCATCACTGACATCTGCTCAGGTTCGATTGAACTTTTAGATCAATAACCAACACCGGCCACTTGCGAACTGGCCGTATTAACCCAACGCCGACGTTGTCGAAGTGGTGGTGGCAGAAGAAATTACGGTGGACGTAGTAGCTGAAGTAGTTGTACTCGTAGTGGATCCACCTGACCCGCCAACTGTGGTAGTCGTAGTTCCGCCAGGGATCGTCGTAGTAGTAGTCGTACTTGAAGTTGTCGTCGTAGTGGTTACTTTAGGCCTCACCACCGTTGTTGGAGGGATCGTAGAGGTCGTTGTAGTCACAATCACAGCAGGAACATAAACCGTTGGTGGAGTAGGCTCAGGCCTGTCACGAGCGTACAAAACAGCGACGATCACAAAAGTTGCGGCCAAGAGCCAAGTTGACTTTCTAACGTCACGAAGTGCCACCTCAAATCACCTGCTGAACTATAGGCGACTTATCGGAACCTGCGAGCAGGTTAGCGTTATCTAGGCCTTCAAGCAATCGAAGTCTGAGCTCGCGAGCCACCTCCCACTGCCTCGCTGGAAGCGTCCTCACTAAAACCCGCAACTGAAAATACCCAATTAGGATCGCCTCAATGCCCGTCACCACAGGTGCACCAAGGAGGAATTGCTTCCAATTTTCATCCTCACCGAACTCGAGACAGATCGACTTCATGAGTTCGATGGCGGTAGATTTATCAGACTCGATCGGGACCTGAACATCAAGTACCACCTGCGACCAGTCCTTTGACAGATTTGCCACCTGTCCCACGGCTCCGTTGGGAACAAATATCAACTCGCCGGTCAGGGTCCGGATCTTGGTCATTCTGAGCGTCAACTCCTCCACTGTCCCAGAAACGCCGGTCAAAGTACCTGGAGCGGACATACGGATCACGTCACCAACACCATATTGACGCTCAGCGAATACGAAAAAGCCGGCAAGAAGATCCTGAACGAGCTTCTGGGCACCAAATCCAAGCCCTACTCCTACAACAGTCGCCGGCGCAACAAGAGATGTGATGGGAATACCGAGCCTTAACACCACCATGACTAACGCCACGAAATACACAAGCGAAGTGAAACCCCAGCCAACCGCCTGCACCATGGCATGGACATACTTGGAACGTTCAGAACGAACCAAATCGTCAGTCGTCTGGATAGCTGCAGCCGCAGAAAGTCTGGCCTCTGATCGAGAAGACACGAACTTGATAAACCTTGCCAGCAAGATGGATCCGGTTACAACCATCACGATTTCAAGCCCGTTCGACTTGGACCAATCGAAGAGGACATTCAGTTCGTTTTGGAATGGACCCGCGGTTGCCATACCAGAAGGTTAGCCCTAATCCATCCCACAGCTTCCGGAGCGAGTGACCCCTGCAACACAACCATCGACCCAAGAATTCACCACTGACGCCAGATCAAAACCGATTCTCAACCGTCGCACTGGACATCGGAACGGACTCTAACAATCGTCTCTGTTCACAGTCACGATCTGCAAAGAATCCAACCTCACAATCTGACCATTTGCACTGCAATGGCTCAAACTGGACCAAACCCGTACCAAAATTAAGCAAGACAACCAAGTAAGCACGCTCTAATGAATGCTCCTACCCGGAAGTAGAGCGAAACAGGAAGGACTTCGACCGCCAACAACATCAATCGGACAAACGAACGCCTAGCTCGATTTACTTGGGCCACCAAGGCGACCGAAACGGTGTGACACATCCGGTATCTTCAGCGTACCTAAGCAGCTGTTCCAAAGCATCTCAACGCGCACCTCAAGCCGGCATCTTGGACTGCACATTCCACTCCTCCAAAAGCAGCATGAATTCCCTTGCAGTATTCATTGAACGCAACGTTGCCCCCAACAGATCCTCACCGACTACGCCTTGGCACCAGCGCACCAAGTACGGAATCGAAAATGGACCGGAGTCAAGACCCAGAGAACCAAACACCATGAAGGCGAACGACTCGGCTTCCAGCTCAGCCAAAGTAACATCTCCCACGAATCCCTCATGCAACTTGGCATGAGCGAACTCATGAAGAATCGTCTTGAACTTTTGTAGTTCCGGAAGACCGGCACCAATTGAAACGGTTCTACGTACGAAGTCCGTCCGACCATTGCATCCTTCCAGCTTCACGATCTCCAAAGCAAAGCCCATTGCACCCAAGACCTCTGAAACGAATTCAAAGCACTCCGAATTATTCTGCCCACTCAGCAACTCAGGCTTCAAGGGCTCGAGAATCTCGGCACCATCAGTCTGGCTCACATCAAAGACGGAGATCATTCGAAAGCAACTCATACGCACTTCATCCTTATCGAATTCATAATCCCTTTTCAGGACAGGTGCACAAATTCTCAGACCCGACTCTCCACGCTTCACATGGCGACCGAGAGCCTTCCATGCATTGAAACCCATCACACGGGTCGGCTCAAAACCACGAGCCGAAGCCTGGGAATACAGGAGCAACAAATTCCTCGGCGAATAAGCAGGGAACCTGGAGCAGTAGGTCAAGAAACGCTCGTACTCGTCTGAACCAGCCAGCTTCTCAATCGCCTGGAGCAGTCGCTCTCTAACTACAGCCAGTGGCAATACACCTTCACCAGACAATATCGGCACCTCTCAAACGCAAAGTTCACGTAGCAGGGGCGAGCCCGATATTTCTAGCCTCACAATACTTGTGAGCTGTCACATAGTTAACCGGAAACAGAACGAAAAAGGGGAGCCTCCGGACAGACCGGACACTCCCCTTCAAAGCTCAACTAAGCGCTAACTCTAATTGATGCGCTTTCTCTGCAGGAAACCCATGAATACTGCAAATACGAACACTCCAACTGGAATTACGAAGGTGAGTACACCTCCAGCTGGCGTATTTGACGGAGTTACAACACCGAACAACTGACACCTCCTCACCGGAACAGGACACTTACTATACGGGCTGCACACACAACCCGCTAGCTAGTAATGGATCTCTCGGAGCGGAAGGTTCTCTTCCGCTCCGATGAGACGATCTCAATAAAATCCTTTACGTCCTACTTAAGGACATACAGGAGGTACCAGAGCACAATACTGATAGCCGAGAAGTAGGTCCAGTAAACGGTGAAGCCATCCAGAGAAGCTCTGAAATTCTCAGCACTTGGCTGCTTAGAGACGCCTATTCCGCCGTCCTGCATAGCTGCCTTACGGGATCTAATCGAACGGGCCAGAAGTGTTTCAAGCCAGTACATGCTACCAAGCACAACTATGGCATAAACCGGACCGCTGGCCACATAGATTCCCGCATAGCCGGATTGTCCCGGGAGGAATGGAAGCCTGGTCATCTCCCAAATCTGGAAGAGACCAGCCAAAACACCGAGACCCAGGGCAACACCGCTACCAACCTGCCAGTCAAAAGTGAGGCCCTTACGGAGCCGCCTGTTGGCAACTTGGACAATGACAGCGCTGGCTACCACAAATACCGTGATCACCGTACCCATAAGGAACGACGCCTTCAGGTTATTGGGATCCCAAAGTCCGTGAGAATTCAGAGACCTCAGGTAGAAGTAGGCAAACAGAAGTCCGCCAAACAGCGTAGATATGACCGCGATGAGGGTTCTTGAAGCAGACCAGATAGCACCTAACTGTGCATCATGGTAATACTGCTCCTCATCCACTGTCGTCTGATCGTCAACTGCGTTACTCATTACTCATCACCCCCTGAAACGGACGCGCTATGCGCTCCAACTGCTGAAAGCTCAGCTACAGGTAGTGCATTCGGATCACCGTACTCGTATGGACCAGCTAGGATCACCGGGATCTTGGCGAAGTTGCCATGAGGCACCGGATATCCAACCTGCCACTCCAGTCCCCTCGACTCCCACGGATTCGGGGGACTCTTCGGCTTACTGACAGCAAGCTGCCACACGAAGGTCACGGCGAAGAAGGCCAACGATAGACCGAGTATAAAGGCAGAGACAGACACCCATTGATTCAAGTGCTGAAGCCTCTGTGCGTATTCGAATACACGCCTTGGCATACCCAACAGACCTAACGCGAAGAGCGGAAGGAAGGTTGAGTTGAACGCTATGAACATTGTCCAGAAATGAATCTTGCCAAGCTTCTCACTGAGTTTGATCCCGAAGTAAAGAGGCGTGTAGTAGTAGATCGCAGCCATTACTGAGAACATCAACTGACCCATGATCGTGTAATGGAAGTGCGCCATAACGAAGTAGCTTCCATGCACAGTCACGTTGATCGGCACGTCAGAGACGTACACCCCGGTAATGCCACCGAACAGGAAGTTGAAGAACACCGCCATTACGAACAGCATCGGGACGTCGAACCTCATGCGAGATCTCCACATCGTACCCATACCGACCAAGTACAAGAAACCCGTAGGAATCGAGATCAACTCAGTGGTGAGCATGAAGAGCGGACGCATGTCTGGATTCATTCCACTCTGGAACAGGTGATGCTGCCAAACAAAGAAGCTCAGTACGGCAACACCGATCATTCCAGCAACCGAAGTCTTATATGCGAACAGAGGCTTCCTTGCAAATACTGGCAGGATCTCGGTAACGACACCGAATCCAGGTAACGCCAGCAAATACACCTCGGGATGCC
Organism: Acidimicrobiaceae bacterium; assembly: GCA_013044385.1. Taxonomy (GTDB): domain Bacteria; phylum Actinomycetota; class Acidimicrobiia; order Acidimicrobiales; family Acidimicrobiaceae; genus JABEUN01. The sequence continues at coordinate 49,414 of JABEUN010000043.1, read as the reverse complement.
CGAAGAACCAGAAGAGATTCTCCCAGAGGAATGAACTTCCTCCGTGCCCCGCATAGAGCATGGATGTCTGTGCAGACCTGTCAAGGGCCATCACGTAGAGTCCCACAATCAGTACCGGAACAGACAACAACATGGTGAATGCAACCGTGATCATTCCCCACGCCAGCATCGGTAGTCGACTCCAGCGCATACCGGGAGCCCGGTAATTAATGATCGTAGCGGTCATATTCAACGCCGAACAGATCATCGAGAAGCCGAGGAGACCGAAGCTGAACAGATAGGCATCCTGCCCAACACCCTGCTGGATGGAGAGCGGTGCATAGCCAGTCCATCCGGACTGGAATCCGCCCTGCCAAAGCGCAGAGAGCAAGATGATGTAAGCAGCTGGCGTAAACCAGAATGCTGCGGCCTCAAGCCTTGGGAAGGCAACTCTCTTCGAACCGATCATAAGCGGCACTAGAAAGTTACCAAATGGACCCATCACGACCGAGGTCATCATCATCATCATCATGGTTCCGTGCTCGCCAACCACCTCAAGATAGGTCGCTGGACCCCAGATGTGATTGGTGGGCGAAAGCAGCTGTGTACGGATCGCCATCGCGAGCAGACCAGCCGTAAAGAAGTACACGAGCATTCCGAAGAGGTACTGAATTCCAACCACCTTGTTGTCCAAGGTGTACCGGAAGTACTTCATCATGCCCTGTGCCTGCTCGGGCTCATCAGTCGGTGGCTCGATACCAGTCATTTTCTGCAACGGGTAGTTCAAGATACCGAGGCCCAAGAAGAAGCCTATAGTTCCAAAAATGAAGCCCAAGAGTATGGCGGTGTCATTCTGTCCGGAACCCACAACTTGCTGGTACCCACCAGCGATTGCGTTGCCCATCCAGTGACCGAAGAGGTATCCAAGGGCACCAACTAAAACGCCAGTAAACGCGTTCAGCTTGGGTCCCTTTTTCAACCCCCCACCCTCACTCGAGCCTCCACGACCGACACCGGTCGTTTGAGACATATCAATTGCCACTAAATCCCTCCAAAGATTAGAGCAGAAGAGAACGTCAGATCAGCTTGGCTTGGCTTCAGCTGAAATCCGTTCATTCGCTAGTTCAAAGTTCCATTTGGATCGCCGGCCGGATAATATCCGCCGCCTGCACCCAGATAGGAAGGCGTATAGGTCGTGGCGTACTTAGGGAGAAGCTTCGTTACTGAAGCATTCTGTGCCTCCATACTCTGTGCCCATGAGAGGAACTGCGACTGCGAAACTACGTGACCGTAGTTGAACATCGCGCCGTGCCAGATTCCGCACAGCTCATCGCAACGAACCGTAAATCGGCCCGTCTCCAAGGTCTTTGCGAACGCAACGTTGTTCGAATCAGGGTTGGCATCGGCCTTGACGCCTAGCTGATAGGCCCAGAAGTCATGGATCACGTCCAAAGAAGTGACGTTGAACTGGATCTCCGTATTGATTGGCAGGTTGATCGAGGTTGTCTCCATCCCGCCAAACTGTGGCCACCTATACGTAAACCTCCATTGCTGAGCAATCACCTGAACCTGCAGAAGCTTGTTCGTTGAAGGACGCCAGATTGGACTTGGGCCCTCACCGCCACCTGCGCCGGCAGGAAGAACCAACTCATACGTTCCAAACCCTGCCAGGAAAAGAACCAGACTCGCAGTAATGATGTACCACGCGGCCTGCGTCTTTACGTTGCCCTTGATGTAATAGCCTTCTGCACGATCCTTGCCACCTCTGAACTTTGCAACGGCATAGAAGCCAAAAGTCCACAGGAAAAGCAAGACAGGTACAGCCATCACGCTCACGACTTTGATGTCGAACTGAGCACCTCGGGCTTGATCTGTCATAGTACCTGGCGGCATATGCGGTCCATAGACGAACCATACGATCAAGTCAGCAATAACTGCAACCACAAACCATATGGCAACAATGTTCCGAGCGTGCTTCTTGCCCTCCTCGGAGGAATAGGTCGGAAAATTCATGGTCTTTGCCATCTACTTGACCACCTCGAAAAATCCCGCCATATTCCCCAGCGACTGCATAGGTCCGCCATTCCCTTCGAGGTATCCAAGTCCACATGGCACAAAACACTGCCAGTGATACGAATGAACACTGCTCCCTGAGAAGAAAGCGAAACTAGTAGTCGTGTGGGCCTCGCTTAAATTGCACGGACCGGTCTGGCAAAAGTTCTTCACAGAACCATTCACTCCGTAAAGTGGCACCGTCACGTTCAGTCCGGGAATTACAAACGTGTGAGCAATCCCATTTCCCGGCGAATTTGGATTGACAATTGCATCCTCTGTGCCGTTCAAGTTGACCTGCCCACCTGACACACCTGACACCTTGGCCCACTCTGGATTCCTCAGGGCACCGCCCGAGTCATACTCATAGACCGTCACATGTACATTTGTGTTAACTGGAACCTTAACAAGCGTTGTCTGATGCCAGACTCCGTTCGCATCCTGGACCCAATAACCAACCCAGTTCGGATGGGCTCCGACGCCAACGGCGCCATCCACCTGCATAACCAAGTTGACTGTATTGGGTTGGGATGTCGACTGAGTAGCTGTAACAACGTCTGGGGAAGAGCGCAGATATCCGAATATTCCGAACAGAATCAGACCGATTGCTGCCGCAAACGAAATCAGCACAATTCCCGCTCTTGCACCTTTCGACAAGCTAACCCCCCTTCGTGGCATAACTTATCCCTACTATTACCAATAGGCGAAGAATCTCTTCCTCACCCTCCCAATCTCGAATGAGGGGATGAATCCCAAGTCACTCGAGCAATCGGACAGCCCCACTACCGGCTAACGACCCGCATAGATCGGCCGTCCGAATTCTGTTTCTCAACTCACGAGATCAACCTGGAAACCGCTTCCAGATCAAATCCACACCTACAGAAAGCATCTCCAAAGATGGCGATAGCTAGCAGCTCGCTCATATTTGTTTTCCGGCTTTTGCATCTCGAACAAGCTGGTCCAGTTGTGACTGGGAAATCTGCCCCGCCACTTCGGCCACAACTCGACCGTCTGCTGCTACGGCCATGGTCGTCGGAAAACCGTAGAGATCATATGGGCCTGACAGCGACCCACCTGGGTCAAAAGCAAGCTTGTATCCAACGTGGTCTTTAGCAACCAGGAGTCGAGCAGAACCAATTGAATCGTTTTCGTCGATGCCCAAAAAAGTGACTCCGCTCGTAGTTGTACGAGCCGTCGAAGCAAAGAATGGCAGTTCCGCCTTGCAAGGAGCGCACCAAGAAGCAAAGAAGTTCAAAATCAACGGCCTACCCTGCATACTCGCAAGTTGGACCTTTCCGGATCCCACCAACGCCTGCAGCGTAAATTTTGGAGCCTGCCTACCGATCATCGGAGCTGCTGTCTGAGTCGTCTTGGCCGCTTGACTTGCTCGATTTGCATTGAGAGACACAAGAACCGCATACGTCACGAGGATGACTGCAATCGATACAGCGCCCATGGTCACAATCAGCTTGGTTGGCGAGTACTTGCTCCCCACCCCGGTCGCAATACCCGAACCTTTCTTGGCATCCAAGCGGTCACTGCTACGGGTGTCGTACAATGACGTCAACCCCCATAGCTACGAATAAGAGCGTCAGATACGAGATCGAATAGGAAAACACCCTCATCGCCGTCTTTGGCGACCCAGAACGTCTCAGCGCCGCCGCGTAGAAGATGAACCCGAGTCCGAGAACCAACGCCGAAACATCGTATATCGCACCCAAGTGAGCAACTGGGCCGAGTAGCAAAGTCACGACGGTAAGAACGACTGAATAGGCCAAGATCTGATTAGAAGTATTTTTAAAACTGGCTACCGACGGAAGCATTGGCACATTTGCCTTTGAGTAGTCATCCTTGTATCTGAAGGCGAGAGCCCAAAAGTGGGGGGGAGTCCATAGGAAGATGATCGCGAACATCAATACCGGCGCCAGCGACAGCCTGTCGGTCACAGCCGCCCAACCTACGAGGGCCGGCACCGCCCCGGCGGCGCCTCCTATGACTATGTTCTGGGAGGAATTGCGCTTTAGCCACATTGTGTAGATGAAGACATAAAAGAGAGCCGCAGAAAGCGCCAACAGTGCGCTTAGAAGGTTTACCGCGGACCAGAGCATCGCAAAGGCCACGAATTCCAAACCTATAGCGAAAACTAGCGCACTCTGAGGAGACACGTCGCCAGTTACGAGAGGTCTATTTTGGGTCCTCTTCATCACTGCGTCGATATCCCGGTCAAACCACATATTCACTGCATTCGCACCGCCGGCGGCGAGAGTCCCACCGACCACCGTGTACACGATCTTAAGCAGCGACGGCACACCTTGCTGAGCCACAACCATCGCTGGTACCGTTGTGATCAGTAAGAGTTCGATTATGCGCGGTTTGGTAAGTGCCACGTAGGCCCTAAGTGATCGACCTACCGAAATCGGCTTGGCCGCCGTTATAACAGAGTTCATTCCAGCCTTTTGTTCCTCACACAGCACACCCGCCGCAAACGTCGGGCGCTCTCCTACGTACATCTTTCCGTTTCTTTACTTTATCTTGATCAAAACATTAATGAGAAGGAAAAGCCATATTCAAGTAAGTTACCCTAGCAACTACCAGGACGTAATTTCAGCCAAATCCTTAGGAAGTGGGTCCAATCATATGCATGCGCGAATCTCCAAGCTGGTCAAACGTCTCATGGAGTCGGATCTAGACGCACTTGTGACATCTCACTTGCCAAATGTTAGATACTTAACCGGCTTTTCAGGCTCAGCCGGGATTGTGTACATTTCTCGAGATTTTGTCACTTTCCTTACTGACGGACGGTACGACTCTCAGTCCCGCAGGCAATTGAAAAACGCGGGAAATTCCGACATTTCCGTCTTCGTTGGGAACTCGTCGGAACAGATGAACGAAATCTCAAGACTCTCAGCTGGCCGTGAGAGGGTCGCAATTGAGAGTCGTAATGCCGTCTGGGCGTTCGCCCTCGAACTCCAAGAGCTGATTGGACCGTCTGTTCAGTTGATTCCGTCAACCGACCTTATTGAACAGATTCGCCGAATAAAAGACGCAGAAGAGATCGAAGCTCTTACATCCGCGGCTCACATAGCCGACGAAGCCCTCACGGCAACTTTGGGTTTGCTGTCTAGCCAACCGACCGAGCGCAGTTTCGCTCAGCTGTTGGAGGCCGAAATGGCTCGACTTGGCTCTGAAAGACCCTCTTTCGATACGATCGTCGGGGCTGGACCGAATTCAGCACTCCCCCATGCGCAGCCCACAGAACGCACGATTGCAAAAGGCGACGTTGTCGTCATCGATTTCGGTGCTACCTATCGCGGCTACCATTCCGACATGACTCGCACCTTTGTAGTTGGACAACCAACTCTAAGGCAGTCGGAAATTCACGAAAGCGTGATTCACGCACAGAGAAAAGCAATTGAATCCATAGTTGCTGGCAGAAGAGCCGAAGAGGTGGATGCTGCGGCCCGCAACTATCTGGCCGACCTAAATCTGGCTAATAAATTTATCCATTCAGTCGGACACGGAGTGGGTCTTGAAATCCACGAGACTCCGATACTTGGAAGCGGGAACCGCCTTACTTTAATGATGGGAGAAGTGGTCACCGCCGAACCCGGGCTTTATCTAGAAGGCGAGTTCGGGATTCGGATCGAAGACATGATTCACGTCGGGTCCGAACCAGGTTGCATTACTCAATTCGGCTATGACTGGATCGTCTGAACAGTGCACAGAAGATCTGAATTGCAAGGTGGCCAGCACATAGACCCAAGCCTCGACAAAGCTAGTGAGCACGGCCTCACCCTCCTGATTGACCAGCTCGTCAGATAGGAGTGTCCAGTCCTCCGACTAAGATTCATCAGCGCATTTGCAGACCGCAATTTATCGATCCGGAGTTCAGATTGTCAGTTTCTACTTCCACCAACGACTTCAAGAACGGAATGACGTTAGATCTACCTGACGGCCTATATGGCATCGTCGAGTTCCAGCATGTGAAGCCTGGGAAAGGTGGAGCGTTCGTTAGAACGAAACTGAAGAACCTCAGAACCGGCGCAGTAATCGAGAGAACGTATCGAGCCGACGAGAAACTCGACCAGGCGATCATCGATAAGAGCGACATGCAGTTCCTCTATCGTGACGGAACCCAAGTCGTCTTTATGGATACGGCCACCTATGACCAACTCCAGGTGGAGGATACCGTACTCGGCACAGCTGTCAACTTTCTCAAAGAAGGGGACATCGTGTCTCTCAGCACCTACGAGGGTGAAGTAGTTGCTACTGAGCTTCCAGCTGCTGTCGAGTTGACAGTCACTGAAACAGAACCTGGCATTCAGGGAGATCGAGTATCGGGCGCGAGAAAGCCTGCCACGCTTGAGACAGGCATTGTCGTTCAAGTTCCGCTCTTCGTGAACATAGGAGAGAAGATAAAGGTTGATACAAGGTCTGGCGAATACTTGACCAGAGCCTGATGGCACCAGAGGACCGAAGGCTGTTCAGGGAAAGGGCTCTCTCCTTGATCTATGAAGCCGAGATGAAGGGCCTAACAAGTAGCGCTCTACTCGAACAGCTCCCAGTAAGAGAAGAGGAGTTCGTCGTTGACCTCCTGAAGTTGGAGGAGGCCAAACGCGAAACTGGCGACCGACTAATCGATGCAGCGGCAAGAGGTTGGGAACTCGACCGGATGCCAGTTATCGACCTCTGTATCCTTAGGCTGGCAACTTGTGAGCTGTTATCCGACTCGGAAACCCCACATGCAGTCATCATCTCCGAAGCAGTCGAACTCGCGAAAAGATTCTCGACAGACTCCTCGTCAAAATTCGTGAACGGAATTTTAGCGACCATAAAGAGGGGTGCAGATGCGGAAGTTCTACAGAATCGGTCAGACGAAGCCTGATTATTCCACATTTGACCGGTTCCCCTTACGATGCTCTTTCTAATTAGGACTGGTCAACTCTGAAGCAGAGCCTGCCGGCGATCCATTGGTGCACAAGCATCTAAGAATAAATCATGACCATCAAGGATTGTGCCGGGCCACCCGACCGACGAACTTACCTGAGAGATGCCGGAAGCTGATTTATTCCATCGAAATTCAATGGTTGGATTGTCATCTTCAGGTCCTCTGCAGCAGTTGAAAGCACTAGATTCGCCGCCTGCTCTTCGGATTGCATATTCCGCACCCTTACGCGAAGGTCGGCGATTGCCTTTGCATCTTTTGGATTCTTAAGCAGATCCTGGGCATCGACTATCACAGCGGCTGCATTTGGGTAGGCCCACTCAACATAGTTGTTCGTCGCCTTAGAGATGTTTACCGACAGATTCTCAAGTGCCGTGGGTGGCGCAAGAGTGGCCAGATCATACAGGTCTGGGTTGTCTATAACCGTGCAAGTCGACTCGGCTCTAACCATGATCTGCTTAGCCGTAGCTACCTGGTTCGACGTTCCAGAAAGTATCCCCGACAACGCGGTCAGCGAATCCGAAAGACTCGCATTGCATACCTGCATGTCCGTGACGATCGTAGTCCGAACTAGTTGCAAGTTCGCCTGACGATCAGCGAGCGTTACTCCACGGGGCAGATCGGTCAGAACCGCAATCACAACGAGCGCAAGTACCGCCAAGATGACCCATCTCTTTTTCCTGCTATTCGCTGCCTGCTGCTCCTTCGGAGTCCTGAGAATCCCGTCTGGACCTAATGACACAATTCAACCTTTCAACAACCCAATTGGCAACTGGTTCAGGTGACAACCGCCGCCACAAGTGCGAGCGAACTCAACCTCTAAGCGGATCACCCTAAGCGTTTCGCCTCCGCATATGCCTACCATCACACGACTAAAGAGAACATGAGCACCTCGGCGCACCGAAAACTCTAGGAGCGCTTGTCCCTAGCCATGAGTTCCAGCTCGGATCTGATCAGTCCCGGATCGATACTCTGCACAACCTCGAGCCCACCTTGACCGTCCAACACGAAGGTAAGGCCATCGATAGCCTTTTTATCTCTCCTCATCAGTTCAATGAGTGAGTCTGGATCGGCCCAGCCGGGCAGTTTGCTATCTAAACCGAACGAGCGCACGACAGCAAGATGCTCATCGAGTCGTGATTCATCGATCCGCCCCAAAGACAGCGCGAGGCGGGCGGCAAAAATAAGGCCAATGGCAACGGCCTGTCCGTGCTTGATCCTCTGCTCACCGCCGACCAGATCTCCTTGTGCTTCCAGAGCGTGAGCAAGCGTATGGCCATAATTGAGTAACGCTCTTCCTCCCCCTTCCGTTTCATCACTCGAAACGAACTGCGCTTTGATGGCTGCGCATACCTCTACCTGCGCATCAAGCGGAAGTTGCAGAAGATTGTCGGCACCCAAAAATGCGTACTTCGCCATCTCTCCCCGACCACACAGAATCTCCTCAGGAGGTAGAGTCTCCAGCAGGCTCGTGTCACAAATGACAGCTCGGGGCTGATGGAAACTTCCAACGAGATTCTTTCCCTCTCGAATATTGATGGCCGTCTTGCCACCGATTGCGGCGTCGACCATCCCTAGAAGAGTTGTTGGTACATTCACCAATGTCACTCCGCGATGATAGATAGATGCAGCAAAGCCAGCGAGATCCGTTACAACTCCCCCTCCAAATCCAATAACCAGGTCAGCCCGAGAAAGTCCAAACTCCACAAACTCACTAATAACACGCTCTAAGGTCACAAAACTTTTTGCAACCTCACCGTCGGGAACCGTAATTACTTTGACGGGTTGGTGAATATCCAGTGACAGAGGGATTGAGGCCTGAGTGACAACGGCCACTTTAGAAACCTTCGGGCCAATTAGACCGGGTAACTCCGAAAGAGCACCTCCACCGATCAATATGGGATAGCTGCGCTCCTCCAATTCAACTTGTACACGCCTAATACCCAACCCAAATCCTCTCTCTGGGCACCAATAGACCCCCGATAGGGAAACCCTCGAAAAGGTTTCGCTCAGGTAACATTTAAAGTTTCTAGAACAACTTACGTAACGCTAAGACGTCTTTACCGCTCATTTGCGAGTTCGCAGACGTAGCTAACTAAGTGCGCTACCCAACACTTGCAGCTTTGAAGTTCCTAGAAAACTCGACTACCGAATCTCCACCGAACTTTCGTAACGCCTCCGATAGCAGCACAAACGCGACCATCGATTCAGCTACAACGCCCATGGCTGGAACAGCGGTAACGTCCGTTCTCTCCTTGAAGGAAACGACAGACTCCTTGGTTTCAGTATCGACTGTCGCAATTACGGGACGATTTAGTGTTGCCAGCGGCTTCATCCAAGCTTTAGCCCTCAATGGGCTACCCGTTGTGATGCCGCCCTCTACTCCTCCTGAACGATGTGTCCTACGATAGTACGATTGATCATCAGCATCCCAATGGATCGCATCATGGGCTTCTGATCCCCTTCTATAGGCGATGTCGACACCGTCCCCAATTGAAACCGCCTTGACGGCCTGAATGCTCATTAACGCCTGACCAAGCAGACCATCGATCTTTCTGTCCCAATGCACATGGCTACCTAAGCCAACGGGGACACCAAATGCAACAACTTCAGCTGCACCGCCAAGCGAATCACCTATCTTCGCAGCCGCCTTGATTTCCGCAACCATAAGTTCTTCAAACTCAGGGAGCCAACACCTAACAGACGACGCGTCAATTTTTCGGAGATCTTCTAAGGTCGGAAGTGAATCTGTAGCCTTTATCTCAACTGATCCAATCTGAGTCACATGAGAGAGGATGCCGACCCCGATCTCGGATAAGAGCGCCTTCGATAGGCAACCCGCAACCACACGTGCAGCAGTTTCTCGGGCGGAGGCCCGCTCCAGAACATCGCGGGCATCACTAAGTCCATACTTAATCATTCCTGCGAGATCGGCGTGACCCGGTCGAGGTTGGGTCAAAATTTTGGATGGCTGCCCTGGGTGCGGAGACATCTCCTCAGACCATTTTCTATCCCACTCAGAATTTCCGATCTCAATCGCAACTGGCGACCCAATCGTCCTTCCATGACGAATCCCAGCAAGCAACGTGATCGAATCTGCCTCGAACCGCATCCTAGGCCCTCGTCCAAATCCGAGTCTGCGCCTGGCAAGTTCGCCTTGAATCTCGTCTTCGGTAATCTCCAGGCCAGCGGGTAGACCTTCGACAATTACCACCAGAGCCTTGCCGTGTGACTCGCCGGCGGTTAGAAATCTAAGCATCCTCCGAGCCTAATTGAGCCCAAGCTAAACACCTATTGTGCACTAGCACTTGAAAATTAACCGATCTTCGATCCAAGACCGTGGGACGTTGCCAAGCCGCCCTCCCCTGGCAACCTACACCCTCGATCGATGGAACAAAGTGGTCCAGGCACACCAATTGCGAAGTTCCAGGAGCCACTTCGCTACCATTACAGACAGGGCGCATCTAACGGCTTTTCAGCCATTTTGCATCATCCTGCCGGCGGTACCCCCGAGGTACTACTGGACGTAGTAGAAGACGCAAAACCAGACGCAGGTACAAATGGATTTCGGGTCACGACAACCGACGTGGGAACTTGCTTTGCAACACCCACAGGAGGCGTACCTTTGACGAGGATATGAATACGCGGGACTGGCAAGTTCGCCGCCTGAGATTTCGAAGTCAAGGACGATCTCAAATAGAAGATGCCCGCTACTGCGACTACAACGAAAAGGCCCAGTAATAGCAATTTCTTGGCCTTCCGCTTTGGCTCATGCGAGTCAGGATCACTTATAACTGCATCGTCGGACAGCGAATGGGCGTCAGACGAAGCGCCGGGGACCGACGCATCATCAAGATCTGACTGTTCAAGAAACATGGCTACCTACCACTCCTAGCGAGCAACGCGACTCTCATATATCTCTACTGTGCCTCGAAGATGGAGGCCTGGATCTGCGCGCTAAGTAATGGACTGCTAGTACCACTACTTGCACTGTTGGATGACTTAGTGCCAAGAGACACGGACTTGACAAGAATCAGTCGGGGAAGCCCGTCCAGGTTATGCAAAAACCCGAGCAAAGCGGAGTATTGACCATCCACGCTGAATGTAACTGCCAAAGAGGTAACGCCCGCCGGAACTCCCGGAACCGCCTGAGAAATGGCCGCTGGTGCCGTAGGTGAGACTGTAACCTCGGAGACACCCGCACTTGAGGCAGCCGTTTGTAGGTTCGTTAGAAATTGTGAGAGTTGCGGAGTCGCCGGAAGTGCCGAGCTGACCCGAGCCAACTGAGCTTTCAGCGATGAAACATTCCTCTTTGCGTAGTTGAGCTGGCTCACTTGAGCAGCCAAGGTAGACCTTTGAGATGCAATAGACGCAGCCTGCGCATTCAGTGCTGAAATCTTCGACTTCTGCGGGCTATAAAGAGCAAGGTACCAGCCTGCTGACACCGCAATTACGGCGAGGACCATTGCAAGGATTCTTATAGTTTTCCGATCAGCCTTCATTGAGTTCCTCCGCCCAAATAGTTGGATACTGGAACCGCGTAGAGTTGCGGATTCAACGTCGTCGAGGACGAGAAAGTACCTAATCCAATCTGCTTTGTATTAATACCAGTGGCAGGAAAGCCTGGACAGCCCGTGCCACCCTCCACTATCGGATTCACATTTGAGGACGACACCCAGGTCGATCCGACACCGCTAATCGACGCTGCTGAATTGATCCAATCGATAGGCGATTGCTGAGAACAACTATTGAAACTGATCGTTACAGCGATAGGTGACGGACCAGCAGATGCAGTCGCGCTGACTGCCTGTGCGGGGGTGGCGGTAGTTAGTTGAAGTGAATTCATCCAGCTATCAGTTGGGGTCGCATTGCCGATGGATGCTATGACCTTGTCCCAAGCTACGTCATCTTGCATTGTCTGTGCTAAGTAGCCCTCATCCGCCTTCAGAGTGCTCTGCATTTTGGAAATTGGTGCAAGTGTAACCAGCTGGGCTTGAAGCGCAGACACCGCTGCCTGACCTGAAACAACAGAATTGGTTAGTTGCGAAACTTGCCTCTCGCCAAGATACCAAAATGAAGATAGACCGGCGGCAACCAAAAGCACTCCCACGCCACCATAAACGTCCTTTACACGCTCCTTCCTCGAGGCGGCGAGCCTCTTCATGCTCAGATCGATGGACGACTGAATGTCGAACATTCCATGTAGGGCAAGCCCCAATGCCGTCAGAAAACCATAATCAACGATGCTCTCGTCTTGCAGGCTGAGCTCGCCGACACTCTCTTTCACCGCTGCGACCATTGCGGGATGAGCTACTTCAAATCCAGTACGCTCGTGCAGCGCCTCAGCTATGCCGTTCGCCCTAGATCCACTTCCTACCAACCAGACTTTCTCGATATTTGAACTACCGGACTGGAGTTGATAGAAATCGATCGTGGAGGTTATCTCGCCGACCAGGTGTGAGACAGCGGTCTTGATCGCATCCTCTATCCCAGAATCAAAGTGGGAGTCCAGCTCAGAAACCGAATACTCCCGCTTCGCAAGTTCGGCTTCCTCCCAGGTGCCATCTCCAGCGGCTTTGATCGCTGCAGTAATATTCTCTGAACCTCGGACAATTGTCCTAACGAATTTGACCTTCCCGGAATCTACAAAACTTATCTCGGTGAGCTGCGAACCTACGTCCACAACCACCTGGCTTGAGGCAACTACCTTCTCGTCATCAGTCCGGCCAGGTTCAATCCGGTTCAACCAACTGATTGCCTTTTGAGTTGCCAAGGCACCGACGTCAACCGCCTGCACCTTGAGACCGGCCTTCTGAATCGCCTTCGTAGCGGCTTCAATAACCTTCGAATAAGCTCCGGCTATTAAGACTTCGGAGTACGACTCGCCGCCTCCACCGGTCTGAGAGCCCTGAATTACGTAGGAGCTGACCAAATCCTTCTCGGGAATCGGAAGGAGCTCGATTGCCTCATACGAGACCGCAGCATCCAATTCGTTCGACGCCATTGCAGGAAGCTGTGACGTCCTTATGACTACCCTCGTACCTGACACTCCTACGACGGCAACCTTCGATACAACGCCGGCTTTCTTGAGAACTGTCCTCAGAGTCTGAGCTACAGCATCGGCATTGGCCACTTCTCCCAGTTGGCTCGCGCCGTCGGGAAGGACCGCCTGGGCTAAGGCAGTAATGCGTTGAGTCGACTTGTCGCCCTCAATCTCCACCACCTTTACGGCGTAGCTTCCGATGTCAATTCCAACTACCCGGTTCGCCACGAGCGACTCCTCGAACCATATGCGAAAGATACAGCGACCGCTGTCCTTCTAATTGAATCGATCCTTTTGGTGAAAACCTTTAGGCTCTGCCAGACGCTAAAAGGTGCCATACAAGCTGAACCGACAGGAACCCTGCGTATAGGAATGGGCCAAATGCAAGGGAGTCCTTTCGTGACAACTTCCGCGCCACCATCATCCCGACCCCAAATAGAGACCCGAAGCCGAATGTCAGAAGAAAGAAGTAGAAAAGGTACTTGGGTCCGAGAATCCCGACGGCCAGACCGAGAACCAGCGACAACTTGGCATCACCCATTCCCATGCCTCCACGACTGAGAACTGCGATCAAAAACGGAAATCCAAATCCGATAGCGCCACCGATAAATGAATAGTAAAGCATAAGCACATGACCAGTCAGGAGCGAGGCTGCGACAAATGCTGTGGCAACACCGACGCCTCCCCAAAGAGTAAGTCGATTCGGAATGCGCCGACTCTCAAGATCAATAGCAGCGGCGGCAAGACCAACAAGATCTGTTACTAGGATGCCCGGAAGAGCAGCTGAAAATCCTATTGTCAAAGCGCTGAATAAGAAAATGGCACCCAGTCCAATTTCGACCAACGGATATCGGATCGAAATAGGTACCGCACAGAAGCGACATTTACCGCGAAGAAGGATCCACGAAATGAGTGGTACATTATCTTTCGCTGCAATTTGCACACCACAATTCGGGCAGCTGGACCTCGGAGTAGAGATCGAAACACCCGCGGGTACCCTGTGAATAATTACATTCGCGAACGAACCGAATACCACTCCAAGCAAGAGAACAAGTGCGAAACCCATCACGTACACGTCGAAGTATCGACATTGAACATGACCACCTGAACCAATAATTTCAACTCAGAATTGAGGGGGCTGTGGTCAGATCAACATGCAAATTATATGAGCCCCGGCGAAAACTCGCCGGGGCTCATATTCCATTCGATCAACCATTTACAAACAATCAGTTCAGTCGAATCCAGCTGAACAGATTACCGTGTTCAGTCAACGATTACCAGGGATTGGTACCTTGTGCATACCATCCGTCACCAGTGGTAACGAGAGTAGCAGGTGGACTTGCCGTTGTGAATCCTGTGCAAGGATCCGCAGTGGTTGCAGAGGCCTTGTAGTAGTAGGTACCGTCACCGGTAGGGGCTCCACTCAGTTCATAGACTCCGTATACGTTTCCAGATGCCGAGTAGGATGCAAGACATACACCGGCCGCTTGCCCAGAGGTTTGCGCCGTCGGGGCCAAGGTCACAAAGACGGTGCCAGCCGTCTGTGAGAAGGTTCCAGTCTTAGTAGTCATGTTCTGGTCGGGGAACGTCGTACCACCTGCCACAAACGTCTGATTGCTCGAGAAGTATGCGATCTCGTTGGTCAGTGCGTTCCGAATATTCGATTGCGCCGCCCTGTCCTGCGCTGATTTCTGGGCTCCAAGGAATGTCGGGATTGCGATCGCCATCAGGATGCCGATGATCAATACAACCACCATGAGTTCGATCAGGGTAAATCCCTTATCGTCGCGGAGTTCAATCCGCCTTTTCAATCTGTCCAGCATGTAATCTCCTCGGTTACTCGAGTGGATAGAAACCGAGAACGTCACCCTTTGTGATGTACGCACCCGTAATTGATGTTTCGTACCGCGGAGCGTGAAACTTGAATATCTTCTGAAGATCAATTAGCCCATCGAAACGGGCGGTAGGGTTGGTTGGATGCACAACGATCTGCAGGCAATGATTGGAACCAACTCCAAGGGGCCGAAAGCTCTCAAAATGGACGGGGTCTTCAATTTCAGAGACCTTGGCGGGTACCCTACTATGAATGGTGGGACCGTACGTGAAAATCTCCTGTTCCGGTCTGACGACCTCTGGCGACTTTCCGATTCCGACTTAGGTCAGCTACACAAGTTATCAATTCGGACAGTTATCGATCTTCGTACAGACGACGAAGCAGACACCCGAGGTCGATTCCCAGTAGAGAGGTACAGCGTTAACTACAACCACGTCTCGCTTGCCGATATCTCTGCCGACAACCAAAAGGCAGTTGGTAATCCGAATTACCTAGTGGACCGATACAAAGAGATCCTCACCACCTCTCCAGGGAACTTCGCCAAAGTTATCTCGATCCTCGCCAATCAAACCTCTCTGCCAGCGGTGTTTCACTGCGCAGTTGGCAAAGATAGAACAGGACTGGTAGCAGCGGTGACCCTCGGACTGCTAGGGGTGGACGACCAGAACATAGTCTCGGATTATGCCGAGTCTCAGCAAGCCATGGACAGAACACTTGAGTGGTTGGGTGCCGAACACCCCGACCTCGCTGCCATGCTGCTCAGTTTGCCGCCCATAATCCTTTCGGCGCCATCTTCGGCAATGGAGGGGACCATCAACTGGATCCGAGAGGAGTTCGGCAACTTCGAAGGATATGCGAAGTTCGCAGGCGTACCTTCATCCGAAATATCTGATCTAAGAAGTAGGCTCATCGCGTGAATTCGCAATACCACACCGAGTGGGATTCCATTAGAAAGCTGTGCACAGTCTGGGTCTGGAGTCGCCAACAATGATATACCTATTAGCTTGACCGCCCGTGGAGACATCTGGGATCCGAAATGAAAAGCGTCCAGCAGTAGCAACACTCAACTCGCCAGCTGCGATATTCCCGGTAGTAATTGCGAATGAAATACCGCTCTGCCGTAGGTCAAAACCGAAAGCCTGTGGGCACCACTGCGAGCTTCCCAAGAGTCCAAATAGCGGACTTAAATTCGGCGCATCGGCTTCTGTCTGGGCTATTGCGATCTCCCAAACAGTAAAAGTAGCAGCGGTGGCACCCCGTGCAGACCTTGCTTCTCCGATGGATCACGCATGCTGAACTGGTTCAGCGGGAAAAGAATACTCGTAGTCATAGGTTTCCTAATGGGAATCTCCGGCATCGGCCTTGCCATTGCAGCAAATCGAACGGGCTCAGCCAACCTAAACCCCACAACCACTACGACAGTTCAACCCGGATCGATAACGACGACTACAATCGAAAACTCCAGCCTCGGACCGGGCCCAGCACTTTCAGCTGCAATAAGAGCCGAGAATCTTAGGCCAGGCACCACTAGTTGGAGAATCTCAGGACCCCAGATCCGCAACTCAATCAGCGGATATGCATCGACGGTGAGCATATTTGCAGGCGGCAGCTTCAAAATCTATGTTTCCACGATCGAACCGAACTTCAATGTGACGGCATACCGCATGGGCTGGTACGGCGGCGACCTTGCCAGGATGGTCTGGCAATCCCCTACTATCAAGGGATTAAATCAGCCTTCATGCCCCGTCACACCAGCAAATAACACTGTCGAGTGCAGTTGGCGACCATCGCTTACAATTCACACAAACCAGAATTGGTTCCCCGGTGATTACCTCCTGCTGCTCACCGGGACGGGGCACCAGCAGAGTTACATTCCGATCACGATTAAGCAGGTAAATTCGAACTCGGCCTACCTGGTCATCAACTCCGTCACCACGTGGGAGGCGTACAACACTTACGGGGGTTACAGCCTGTACTTAGGACCGACTGGAGCCAGCTCAAGGGCTACCAAGGTTTCATTCGACAGGCCATACGCCTACACGTTTGGACAAGGCGCAGCGGACTTCATTGGAAATGAACTGCCACTGGTAAGCCTCGTAGAACGCATGGGATTGAATGTAAGCTACGTTACGGACGTTGATCTCCAAGAGTACCCAGGCTCGGTACTAAACCATTCCGCCATCTTGTCGCTCGGCCATGACGAGTACTACTCCCCTGGTATGCGCGCGGCGCTCACTTCGGCACTACATAGCGGGACCAACCTGATGTTCTTAGGTGCAAACGCAATCTTCCGGCGTATTCGATTCGAATCCTCTCCACTTGGACCATATCGAATCGAAGTGAACTACCGAAACCCATACTTGGATCCATTGTTCGGAAAGAACAATGCCCTAGTTACGGCAAATTGGCCCAGCTTTCCAGATGCGCAGCCCGAGTCATCCTTGATTGGCATACAGTACCAATGCAACCCAGTCCACTATCCGATGGTGATAACCGACCCCTCGAGCTGGGTATTTGCCAATTCGAACCTCTCGTACCTCTCCAGAATCCCGAATCTTGTCGGAAGTGAGTTCGACGCGTACGATCCGCAGTACCCAACTCCAGCTGGCGTGCAAATACTCGCACATTCTCCAGTGCTGTGTAGGAATGTACCGTACTTCTCAGACATGACCTACTACGTTGCCGCTTCAGGAGCCGGAGTGTTTGCGACGGGTACCAATCTGTGGGTCGCAGCGCTTTCCACGTCGGTCTGCGTACCGGTCCTTCAAGGTTGTCCGATCGCCCCTGTAGTTACAATCACCCAGAACATTCTCTCCGCCTTCGGATCTGGCCCATCAGGAAGGATTCACCCTGCAGTAGCCAATGCTTCCGAGGTCCTTGCACATCCACCTGTAGGACCACTGACACCTGTCACTACGACTACCACAACGTCTACATCGTCGACAACGTCGACCACGCTTGCTCAGGTGACCACCACCACGTACCCTGGCGAGACAACGACGACGGTACCCGTGGCTCGATCTACCACCACGACCAGCGTCGTAGGATCGACAACCACGTCCACCACGCTTCCAGCTACGACCACCACTACTACCACCTCAACAACGTCTACGACGGTTGCACCAGGCTGATCAGAGTTTGACGGCGTGAGACTGCTGCCCTACTTCTATTACGACTACTTTGGCTCTGCCTCTTCCAGCCGCTCGATAAATGTAGCTAGATGGGCCGAGAACTTTGCCAACTCTTCCGGCGCTATGTTGTCGAAAACATACTTACGAACACTTGCAAGATGGGCGGGCGCTGCGTCCCTGATCCTCTCCCACCCAAGAGGCGTCAACTGAACAGTGACACCTCGCCGATCCTCGAGACAGATGTTTTTCTCTACCAAGCCTGCCGAAGCCATATGGTCCACCCGTCGGGTTGCGCCACTTCGTGAGATCAGGGCCGCTTCCGCGATCTGGGCCATTCTGACCTGCTCTCCATTCGCCTCCGAAAGGATGACAAGTACCTCGTACTCGTCCATCGTCAATCCATTCTTCTCCGACAGCTCGCAGTCCAATCGAGCTAGCAGCCTCGAATGGAACTCGAGTATCCGACGCCACGCCACCTCCTCATGCTCTGCAAGCCATTTGACGTCGGACATTCGAAACCTTCCACGCACGTCGGGAATAATTGAAAATGCAACTAGTTTTACATAGTGTAGGTGACTACGGTCAAACAAGTTAACCAGATAGTAGGAGGAAATGATGTCAGCAAAGACTGCGACCGATTTGGGCTTGAAGGTCGGAACATGGAATATAGACCCGACCCACTCACAGGTGGGATTTTCGGTCCGTCACATGATGGTCTCGAAGGTGAGGGGATTTTTCACCGACTTCGCAGGACAGGTGGTTATAGCAGAAGAATTAACCGCTTCCACCGTCAATGCCACCATCAAAGCTACTTCGATCGACACACGCGACTCGAATCGCGACAATCACGTCAGGTCTGCTGACTTTCTTGAGGTAGAGACATACCCAGAGATCACATTCGCATCTACGGCCATCGAGCCGTCCGGCTCCGACTTCAAACTGACCGGGAATCTCACCATTCACGGCGTCACCAAGCCAGTGACCTTCAATCTCGAATTCGACAGCACGGGACCTGATGCCTACGGTGGCGTCCGCGCTGGTCTAACTGCAACCGGGACAATCTCAAGGAAGCAGTTCGGATTGGAGTGGAATGCCGCGATGGAGACCGGAGGTCTGATAGTAGGCGATGAGGTCAAGTTCGAAATAGACGTCGAGCTCGTACTCGCTTAGTTGAACCATTTTGGTAACGGACGTAAAACATCCGACATACCGCGGCAAAGGGAGAGGGCAAATACCCTCTCCCTTTGCCATATATCCATCGAAATCTCGAAGGCGTTATTCGGTTACTTCTTCGCCGCAGCGTAATAGGGATTGGAACCTGACATGTGGTCCGTCACATCCCGCACTGCAACTATCGAGGGAATAGCCTCCTTGATAGACACTTCGATACCCTGCGAAAGGGTAACACTGGCCATTCCACACCCTTGACATCCACCAGAGAGAACGACATAAACCACGTCCTCGACAACACCCACCAAGTCAGCCCGTCCGCCGTGAGATGCAATCGAAGGATTGATCTCCTCTTGAAGGATCGCCTGCACC
Organism: Acidimicrobiaceae bacterium; assembly: GCA_013044385.1. Lineage (GTDB taxonomy): Bacteria > Actinomycetota > Acidimicrobiia > Acidimicrobiales > Acidimicrobiaceae > JABEUN01. Next base: position 29,888 of record JABEUN010000043.1, on the reverse strand, counting down.
TGTCGCGCGATATCCGAAGAAAGGGCCTCGGGACCGAAATCAGGCACGTCACCACCGACTGGCAACGGCGAGTTAGGATTGGTGATCACGAGACCTCCGTCAGCGGAGACGTCCAAGCTAGCACCGATAAGCCTGTCAATTGAACCCTCAGGAATTACAATCGCCACGCCTTCAGACTCAGATGTGAAATCACCTGCCCCTGCGTCACTCAGTCTCTCGAAGTACACGTCGTAATCGAAGTTTCCACCTGTGACTCCACTGATATCGACCCAAAGCGCTAGGAACTCCGAATCGTCTTCGTCCCTTAGAGCGCCTTTGACGACCTCAGCTGCCTCCGGGCTAACCTTGAACCGGACGTCTGACTCACTTAGCTCTGACACCTACTCACCACCATTCAACCGTTCGGCTTTGCTACTAGCCTAGTTCCATGGATCGACTCGCTCTAATACTTCCCAAAGCCAGTTATCGATCTAACGAGTTCATGATCGCAGCAGATCGGCTCGGAATCGAAACTCTCGTGATTACAGATGCCGATCCGACAGTCGTAAACCAGCCAACCCTAACCGTACATCTGAGTGATCTCTCTGACTCGAATGAGTCCGTCAATCAAGTAGCTCGCGCAGCCATGGAGTTTCGGGCGGGAACCATCCTAAGCGTCGACGATCAGGGTTCTAAGCTTGCATCACTAGCCGCCGAAAGCGCTGGTCTGAGGTCCATACCTCTAGCTGCGCTAGAAACGACGACCGACAAGGCAAAGATGAGAGAGGTTCTCTCCAAGTCTTCATCAGTCCGTCAACCCGACTTCGTAATCCTGGACATCGAGCAAGTCGATCTGCAGCACATACGCAATTCAGCAGCCGAACTCGGGGGCTTCCCGGTGATAATCAAGCCAACTCGGCTTTCAGGTTCAAGAGGCGTAATTTTAATCAACTCGGACCAAGACGTGGCTCCCTCGTTGGAGCTCCTGCTCGAGGCGCACAGACTTTTCGATCCCACTGCCAAAGAGATACTGGTCGAACAGTACATCTCAGGAACCGAATACGCCGTCGATGGGTACGTAGACGCTTTGGGACCACACGTACTCGTGATCTTCGACAAGCCAGAACCGATGCAGGGCCCGTACTTCGAAGAGTCGATCTACCTCATGCCCGCAGAATTAACCAACGATCAGGCATCTCGGATAAACGGAGCAGTTAGCGAAGCAGTAAGTCACTTGGACTTGGTCGCAGGGGCTTTCCACGCCGAGGTTAGGATCGGGAATTCCGGCGAGATATTCATTATCGAAATCGCAGCGCGGAGTATTGGTGGCAAATGTTCAAGATCGGTACGTTTCTCTAACGGTCGTTCTCTTGAGGAGATGATCCTAGCCTCGCAACTCGGCATACAGCTTGAAGGTCCGAGCGGTCGAGAAAAGAGCGCCTCTGGAGTATTGATGCTATCGACCCCGATGACGGGCTTTCTGCGCGGCGTCCAAGGGGTCCAGGAGGCGGTGGGAGTCAGGTTCATAACCGAGATCGATGTGACAACACCGGTCGGAACTTACCTGCGCCCGGTGCCGCTTGCGGACCGTTATCTTGGATTCGTCTTCGCTAGGGGCCCAGGGAGGTCAGCCGTACTGGGAGCGTTAAGAGAAGCGAGAGCTCTCATACAACCTGTCATCGACGACTCGAATACCGCCATGGCCAGGGTTGAAGCCTGTGACTGATAACACCAAAACTAGTACTCCGATGAAGGTACTTGTCATCTCCAGTTACGAGCTGGGCCGGCAACCGCAGTCAGTCGCTGAAGTTCAAAATCTCGTTAAAAGTTTGGGGCACCGAGTATCTGTGCTGGACCTCTCACTTCCCGATGACATGGACCGTCAGCTTCATCAGGCCTCCAACGACCTAGGTTGGCCAGAAGGATCTTACGCTGACCTTACAAAGGCTTTCGCCGATACCGACCTGTTTCTCCTCTCCACTCCCATGCTCACAGCTGCAACCATGGCAAAAAGACTGGTGAAGGCTATTTCAAAGGCGAATCAGGTGGCCAAGATTGCGGCATTTGGCCTCTACTCCGATATCGTTCTAACTGACTCAATACCGCATCTTGATGCTGCGATGACCGGGGAGTATCTCCCACTTATAGAAGAGTGGCTCGCCGCGGGACTACCGTCCAACCACCGCGCCACGTCCAATCGTCCGTCAAGGCACTCCACAAATATGGTCATCGAGCGGACATCTCTCCCACCTATTTCGGCCTATCCCGGAATAGTCGTTGATGGAGCCCACAAACTCGTCGGACACGTGGAGAGTACTCGTGGTTGCAGGCACTCCTGCCTCCACTGCCCCGTCCCAACCGCCTACCACGGCCGCATTCAAATCAACCCGGTCGAAACCATCCTCACCGATATTCGGGGCCTTCTCGATCAAGGTGCTACTCATATAACCTTCGGAGACCCTGACTTTCTGAATGCTCCGATTCATGCGTCCAAAATAATCGAAGGGCTTGGCGCGTTGTCCTCCGAGGAGATCAGCTTTGATGCGACTATCAAGGTGGAACACATCTTGAAATACCCCGTCCTCATCGAGAAGATGGCCGCTTCAGGATGTTCGATGATCACCTCGGCAGTCGAATCTCTGAATGACGAGGTTCTTAGCAGGCTCGACAAGGGTCACACCGCTGAGCAGGCATACGAAGCCACCGAGATCGTGCAGAAACTTGGCATCACCCTCCACCCATCGTTCCTGCCATTCACCCCATGGACCACGAATCGAGATCTCGCTGACATCGTCGACTACTGCTACCACTTCGGACTCGAAGAGGTTGTAGAACCGGTCCAGTTTGGGATAAGGCTCCTTTTGCCACCCGGATCACTTCTTCTGTCCTCCGAAAACAGAGACTTCGAAATCCTTGATTATGACCCGACCACAATGGGGTATCAATGGCAACATTCCGACCGGCGCATCGACGAGCTTGCAATCAAAGTGGCATCTCTGGCCGAGGAGGCGACCTATGCCAAGCAGTCCAATGTAGAGACCTTGCACGCGATTCGGCACATCGCGTACCAATTCATAGACCAGGTACCACCAGCTATTACTCGTGGGACAACGATACTGAGTTCTACGAAACTAGCTGAACCCTGGTTCTGTTGAAGCGAACCACGTCGGGACCAGTTGGATCCCTTACAGCACCTACTGGGCAGTGAGTAGTACCGAGCGGTGGACGTTGTCACATCGTCAACCTACGATCTGATAGAAATGTCCATCGAAATCCGCTCCCCTAAACTAGTGTCAGGGCTCAGCGAAGAGCAACTAAATGCGGTTGTGGATCCTTCGCTCCGGTTATGCATTATTGCAGGTGCAGGATCCGGCAAGACCCGTGTCATGGCCGCAAGGATCGCCCACCGAGTTGAAAATGGCATCGTCCCCTCGCCTCGAGTGGTAGCAATTACATTCACAAGAAACGCAGCCCAAGAGCTCCGTGACAGACTAAATCGATCACTCGATGGCGAACAGATCGAATGCGCGACATTCCACTCCTTCGCCCTTTCGGTACTCAAGAACTGGTCAGATGATCGACAAGTCCGCCCACCGAAAGTCACCGACAGCAAACTTGGCCTGCTGAAGGCTGCAACTCTCGATCTAATACGCTCGGGCAAGGTACCAGACAGTCACGGCTCCTACCGGAGTCTTCGCGCGATTGCGGCAGAGATCGAGTGGGCGAGAGCGGTCGACTTGGATCCCGAAAACTACATGACATCAGCAGCTGCGGCAGTGAGGCTTAACTCCACACCTACATTCAACCAGAAGTCCGCACCGAAGATCGAACTACACTCCGTGGCACTCATCTATGCCGAATACCAGCGCCTCAAAAGACGTTCTGGTCTTTATGATCTCGATGACCTGATTGAAGAGACCTCACGGCTGCTCGAGTCAGACTACCGGTTCAGGTCGGCATTCAACTGGCTACACCGGGAAATCTATGTGGACGAGTTTCAGGACATCAACCCTGCACAGTTGCGCTTGTTAAAGGCCATGACTTCGGACCAGGCGGCTCTGTGTGTAGTGGGTGATCCACGACAGTCAATCTTCGCTTGGAATGGGTCAGATCCAGGTCTGATCCTGAATTTCCACGCGCACTTCCCCAATTCCAAAGTAGTGCAGCTGACTACCAATTATCGATCCACTCCAGAGATACTTCAAGCGGCGGGAACGCTGGACCTCGGCTCGGCATCGAAGCTGCAACAAGTCGTAGCATTTAGGTCCGGTGGAAGCTATCCTCGCACCACCGAGTATCAAACCGATGCTGATGAAGCGGAGATGGTTGCTAGGCGGATAAGAGATCTAGTATCAGCCGGGAGCCCACCCAGTTCGATTGCAGTACTTGCACGAACAAACTCCCAGCTTGTCCCCATAGCCGATCAACTCAGCTCGCATGGCGTGGGTCACAATTCACCGAACTCCTCCAACTTATCTGAAATGGAGGAGGTGATAACCATCGTCTCCATCCTCAATTCAAGAGGCGCTGAGCTGTCGATCTCGGACGCTTGCGATGAACTAGAAGCTGGGATATCGCCTGATCCAAATTCGGGAGACACCCTACTTTCTAATCCAGGAAAGTTCGTGAAGTCGAAATGGGACAGCTCACTGGAACTCGTTCTCGCACTCGCACACAGCGTTCGTCGAGCCGATCCTAACGGGAATATCTCCCAGCTCTCAGATCGGATCTACAACTCTGTGGACCATTTCAACACTCGTAACTCGGTCTCGCTCTGCAGCTTCCACAAGGCCAAGGGACTCGAGTGGAGTACGGTCTTTGTCGTTGGTTTGGAGGAGGGTTCCGTCCCCCACTATCAATCAACGACCCCGGACCGCTTAGAGGAAGAGGCCCGACTCATGTACGTAGCGATGACTCGTGCCCGCAACAATCTCGAATTGAGCTACTGCAAACAGAGACGGGTTGGGCAGTCACTGCTCGAGCGAACCCAGTCCCGATACCTGGCTCCACTTCGGCTAAAGACGCAGGTTCCAGCGGCTGTAACAGCCACAAATTCCATTGGAACCACCTTCGGTCAGATGGCGATACGGCAAGCCAGGACAAGATTGGACGGTCCCAGCAACACGGAGAGCCTCGTCAAGGTACGACTAGAGACCTGGAGGAGACAGCGGTCGACACTACTCGGCCTTTCGCCACAGACTTTACTGAGTGACAGCTCGATTCGACTCCTAGTCGAGCAACCTCCAGAACATCCAGACAGTATTGTACAACTCATTGGCGACCGCAGCTGGCTCGCCACAGTGCTTGCAGAAGAGTTGATTTCCCTAATTCTCCAGGCTCGGAGTAGCTGAAACTCCAAATTTCGCGACCTTTGCATGGGCCGAATCAGCTCCTCACCGAAACCGCCTGATCCAATTCGATTATCGAAAGTGCGACCCTCGGGCAGATCTTCACCGCCCGCCTAGCTCTAAATAGCATCTCTGCGGTGATCTCATGGCCAACTTCAAGTACAGGATAACCCCAATCATCGCGACCGATAATCTCGGGAAGTAGCTCCGCACAGTAGCCGTAGCCATCGCACGCTATCGGATCAAGTCTTACTCGTAGCATCGTCCACACCCTTCGACCCTAGAGAACCTTGTCTCATCAGTTGTCTCCACCGGACGACCCCGACGAAGCAGAAACATAGACGGGCACTTGCTGGACCACCGGGACCTTCTCCACGATCGTCACGACCTTCTGCGGAAGAGCCGCTGGAAGAACTGGGAGCTGCTGGGGGGATGAGGTCAGTAAGCCGGCTCCATAGAGCTTGTGCGCATTATCCATGCCTAGGTCCAACTGCAAATACAGTTTCTGGCCTTTGGCGTTGGCTACTTGAGCGGAGACGAAGTTCGGGGTGTAGTAGCTCGCCGAACCCGAATACATCCTTGGATCGGCACTTGTGCCGACGTATACGAGGACCTGGGTGGTCGATACTATTCCAGCCTTAACCGTGCCGAGATAGTCGACCTGAAACTCTGCAGCTGGTTGTGAGGAGAATCCACCCGCAATGACAAATCCGCCAGAGGGAATCTTCTGCGTAACCCCAAATATCGAACCTGCGATTGAGACATTGACCATCTCGAATGCCGTCGGAGTTGCATTTATGGACTTGGGAATTACCTTGGCCGACGTAAAACTGCTGGCCCACGTAGGCTTAAGCGGCCCTTGCAAAGCCCAACTTATCAGAATCGCCGGAAATAGAGCAGTGGCTCCGTAGACGCCATAACGAGCGAGCTTCGGTCCACTCAACTTCGTTAGCACCCTCGACCAGAGGGCGACTATCACGGAGGCAAGACTGAGAATATATACCAGGTCGAAGCCGAGGAAGCGGGTATCAGATCCAGTTCCAAGACCATGCACCATAGCCATCGCCCAGATGAGGTAGCTAGACAGATGGACGTACTTCCAACTCCTGAATCCAAGCCTATGTCGCAACAAGGAGGTGATGATTACGGCAATAAATATGTCAGATGCGAGCACGCCGATACCGAGCCAAAGGGGCCGGTAAGAGCGATGCAGTGGATCGACAACGGTCGCTATTCCGAGATGAGTGAATGGATCTGCCACCGCTGTTGCGATGTGTACTGAAAGGCCGGCGAGTCCCAAAAGCGCCACTGTCTGATGCAGAGCTGCATATCGAACCTTTGCGTCTCGGTTCGGCGACCAGCGCTGGGCAGACAAAATTCCAAGAAGTACTGACCCAGTGAGTGCAATTAGTGCCAGAAACCCAGCACCTCTCGTCAGATACCAGCTGAGTTGTGACGCTGCGGCAACAATCATCTCTGGGTACCAGCTTGATCCAGAGTGCGTAGGACCTCCTCAGAGAACCCTTCCATCTTTGCAGGCCAACTCCTTGTTCTGGTCACCAGGCCGTCACTTCTGACTATCAACGCAGCCTGACCGACCTGGTTGGCGAAGATCTCAGCCTTTGGTCCAGACGCAATTATTGCCGTTGAGTAGGCATTTGCAATCCAACATTTCGACGCCGCAACCGTCGCCGTTGCCGGGGGCATAGCCACTAACTGTCCCGACTTCGGGTCTACAATGTGGCCTCTACCAGAGGTATCCGGTGAGAGGGTATCAGGTCTGAGTCCACCTGAAGTTGCAATTCCACCACTTTGAATCAGAACCGTCTCTCTATAACTTCCGACCGGCCAGCCGGCCTGCACCTCGATCGGAATGCCGACCGACGCTTCCCCTTCGGGTTGGAAGACTGCGATGTCACCACCTATGTCGATTACCACTGCACCGCCGTAGCGCTCCGAGAACTCTTCAGCGAGGCGGTCGGCCCAGAATGCCTTGCCAACGGAGTGAAGATCGATCAGCGAATCTCTCGGGAACTGCACGGTCTTTGATTTCGGGTCCAGAACTATCTCCCCCATGGAGGATCTGGCGAGCGAGCCACCACCACTTCGAGTGATTCGTACCCTAGGAGGCCGACCTGTAATACGGTCAGGCAACTCCAGGAGCAGCACCCTCCTGCCTAAGAGAGGATCATTCATGCCACCGGTCAATGCCGAGGCGGAACATGCCACGGAAATAAGCTCGTATAGCTGCGGAGATACCGAATTTGGACGTCCACGATTCTGCCTATTCAAAATAGATAGCTCTGAGTCCTCTCGATATCCGGAGATGAGAGAATCGAGAAGCTCAAGTTCCTTGGTAAAGACAGCCTCGGCCTCTTCCGAATCATGACCCGCAGTCATTACCAGATTGGCCCTCGTAGAAAATCGTGTTACGGAGTGACTCCGCCACTGCACCGTCACGACACCCTCGTGGTGGCGGCCGGGGACTGGGCTGGGGGGGCGGCCTGCACGATTGGTGCCTGCTGAACAACGACAGTCTGCGAGGTCTGGGCTGTCGCGGCCTGAGCAGCCGCTTTGGCAGCAGAGGAGTCTACTGGCAAAGGCGATAGGCTGGCCGGAAACGTGGTGGTGGTCACCGGTGTGGCGACGGAAGAACTGCCGGCTGATTTACCTGGAAACTCCGCCCACGCTGCAACGCTGGCCAAGCCAAGTACCGATAGGCCCGCTGCAAATACAGCCTTCGTACTTTGCCCCATACGCCTATGCAGTGCTGCTCCAGATGCAGAGGAATCCATATAGTTCACACTTCAACTCCGATAGGACTAGGTCTCACCTTCTATTATCGGCATCCACCTTTAGCATCCCCTGAGACGTATGTGAGGCTTCCTTAATAGACCCTCCTAGGCGTCACCCTCAACACGCTCAATTCTCTTCATCGCAAGGTCGGCGAGTCTGGAAAAATCGACGGAAATAAAGAGGCCCGTACCCTCGGCGGTCACCCTTCCGTTATGTAGACTTCGCCCGCTAGTAAAGATCTTCCTGCCTTCGACCCTTAGCAGCTCGGCCTCGAAGACGATCTCCTCGAAAAGAGGAGTCGGTCTCTTATAGTTGATGCTCAGATTTGCGGTCATGCCAGGATTACCCGAGAGTGACTGGGCCGAACCCAGAACCTCATCAAACGCTGCCGCAATGAAGCCGCCATGCACACAACCCGGAGGTCCCTCGTACGCAGCGGAAAAAGTAGCAGTGCCAACTATTGTTACCCGACCCTCATCATCTACTTGATGCTCAAGCCTCAGAGGCGGAGCGAGCGGGTTTGAAGCACCCTGCACCGGACTCCTGTCAAAGAACGATGTGTTGTCACCCGAGTTTGCCGATTCAGCGAATCCCGCAAACAGCCTCTGCCTCGGCTGTTGTTCTAATATGACAACTGCCTCCTCAACCAACGTGAGTGCCCTAGTGACGTCCTGGTCGGGAATCCGGTTCGAAGTCATTGCCAGGATGAGCCTCCTGGTTACGTCTGCAAGCCGGTGCAGCTCCTTCGGCTCTTTGCCTTCGCGACTTGCACGTATGGCCGTCAGAACCTCGACCCAGGTCATCTTTTTAGATTCGGTCAACTGCTATCTCCTGAAGATTTCACTGCCCCGGCAGTAACTGGAATAAAATTTTGCTTTCTAGCTTTGGAAGTCAATGATCACCGGAGCATGATCCGAAGGCTTCTCCCCTTTTCTAGCCTCTCGATCCATCAATCCCCAAACAGCACGTGCAGCAAGGTCCAGATCAGCTAATACAAGGTCAATCCTCAACCCTTGGCCCTTATGAAATGCTCCGCGCCTGAAATCCCACCAGGTATAGATCCTCTGATCCGGATAGATCCTCCGAAAGACATCGAGAAGTCCGACCTGATAGATGGCCTCAAGGGCCCTTCGTTCGGCGGGGCTGACATGTGTAGCACCCACGAACTCTTCGGGATCCCAAACATCGAGATCCTGAGGTGCAACGTTGAAGTCACCTGCAATCAGAACAGATTCACCGCGGCTGAGACGCGCTGATATCTCAAGTTCCAACCTCTTCAGCCATTCGAGTTTAAAGATGTAATGTGCATCCTCCAGCGACCTGCCATTAGGTACGTAAACCGAAGAAATGCTAATGCCGTCGATCCGCGCAGTGACTATCCGTGCCTCCTGCGCATCCCACGGCTCTAAAAAACCGATTTGGACTTCCTCTGGAACGCGCTTTGAGAGTATTGCTACCCCATTCCATTGCGAGACCCCGTAGTGAACCGAGTGATATCCCATAGCCGCAATCTCTTCGTACGGGAAGCCGGAATCCTGCACCTTGGTCTCCTGTAGACATACGATGTCAGGATCGGCATACTTCAGCCAGCTCGCCAACCGATCCATTCGCGCTCGAAGTGAATTTACGTTCCAAGTCACCACCCTCATGGCCGAGATCCGCCAGGGTCACCCTCGGTCAAGGCAAGCAAGAGTGTCATCGACCAGCACTGACGAAGAAGAATCCCACGTCTGCAGCGACCTTGCCATCCACAAAAGCGCTACCCCTTGCTCTTCCCGCCCAGGACGAGAGAGAAAGGATCTCGACCTCAAGATCAAGTTGGTCGCCGGGAAGCACCTGTCTCCGGAATCGAGCCCGGTCAATACCCCCAAACAGCGGCAGGCTTCCGTCGTATGAGTCGGAAGAGAGTACGACACAAGCTCCTAACTGAGCAAGCGCTTCGACGATCACCACCCCAGGCATGGTCGGCCTTCCGGGGAAGTGGCCACCGAAAATCGGCCAATCAACCGGAGGGGTCCATATGCCACGGGCCGACTTAGGGGGGTCCATCTCGACTATTTGGTCGACAAACAGGAACGGCTCGCGGTGTGGTATCAAATCTCTAGGGTCCATACCGGATACCCTAGGCTCGCTGTGCTTTAGACGATACCGCTACGAACAGGTCGGTGCTACTAACATTTCCTAGGTGATCGAGGCAGTCATTTTTGATTTCGGTGGAGTGATAATCACCTCCCCGATAGGTAATTTCAGGGCACTTGAGATTCAGAACGGTATTCCCGAAGGGTCAATCGCCAAACTGAACATGCAAAATCATCACGACAATGCCTGGGCCAGGTTCGAGAGATCCGAAATCGACCTTGACACCTTCGTGTTGCAGTTCGAACAGGAGGCAAAGAACTCCGGCTTCGCCGTCGATCCGCGCGCTTTGATAGGTGGTTCTTCTAACAGTCTGAATCAATCCATGGTCGACGCCCTCACATGGTTGAAGGGCCGCTACAAGCTAGCCCTACTGACGAACAATTTCAGTATCGCGTCAAACCTGGACTGGCTTTCCAACGTGGTAGACATGTTCGATGTAGTAGTTGAATCCTCAAAGGTGGGAATGCGAAAACCTGAAGAACGGATATACCATCACACGCTGGACCTACTAGGGACTGAAGCAGAACGAACTGTCTTTCTCGATGACCTAGGCGTAAATCTAAAGACTGCAAGGGCTCTAGGAATCCACACAATCAAGGTCGCCAATCCCGAATCTGCACTCGAGGAGTTATGGCAGATGCTTGGAGATCGGCCCAAATTGAGCCCAGCCTAGGAGTAATGAACCGGGGCTGTCAGCCAGCCCCGGGGTCTATTCGACAAACAGATCAGACCAGCCGGTCTACAGACCTAACCATGAGATCCTCCAACTCCAATGCGTGCATTGCGGCAGATCCAGCAGCAGGTGACCCAGAAGCTACCCGGCTGATGTGTCTGAGCGGAGCCCTCTCCCTAAGGATCCGGTGCAGTTGATGGTGGACGAAGTTCCACGGACCCATGTTCTCGGGTTCCTCCTGCAGCCACACCACCTCCTTCAGCGCCGAATAACTATCCATAACCACAAGCAACTGATCGTCAGGCCACGGATAGAGCTGCTCGATCCTGACGACCGCCACTTTCTCGCCAGTCATCTTGCCCTGATCTACCAGATCCCTTCGCGCCATTGCGTCATAGGCCACTTTGCCAGAACACAGTATGAGCCGATTCACTTCTGACTTTCCTGAAGCATTATTAGCCCAGCGGGGATCGTCCAAGACGGGCATGAAACTCCCAGAAGTGAAGTCTGAGAGCGGCGACCGGGAGAGCTTGGAACGGAGGAGTGATTTCGGTGTAAACACAACCAAAGGACGCCTTGATGCTCGGCCCACCTGGCTCCTAAGTAGATGGAAGTACTGCGCAGCCGTAGTTGCATTCGCCACAGTTAGGTTATCTGAAGCTGCTAGCGTCAAAAATCGCTCGATCCGGGCCGACGAGTGTTCTGGACCCTGCCCCTCATAGCCGTGCGGCAAAAGTAAGACGAGTCCAGAATGTTGCCCCCACTTGTCTGATGCTGCGGCTAGGAACTGGTCGATGATAATTTGCGCCCCATTGGCAAAATCACCAAACTGTGCCTCCCAGACAACAAGTGCCGTCTTCTGGATCAATGAGTACCCGTATTCGAAACCAAGTGCTGCATATTCCGATAGGAGGGAGTCGTAAATCATGAACCGACCTCCTCGGTCGGCTCGAAGCAGGGGCCCCTCGTACTCGCTTAGTTCGGCTAGTGGTACGTAGCTTTCACCGGTGTTGTAATCGATGAGAGCCGCATGGCGATGGGAGAACGTCCCCCTTCGACTGTCCTGACCGGAGAATCGAACATCGTGACCGTCCAAGAGGATCTCACCCATGCTCAGGGCTTCAGCCAGGGCCCAGTCGACTTCGCCCGCCTTGAACTGCTGATCCCTAGTCTTGAGTTGCTTCTCAAGCTTGGGGTGGATGGTGAACCCATCCGGCGCGCCGTGAAGTAGCGCGGCAAGGTACTCAATTGACTCCATATCGGCCTTGGTCTCAACGACCTCAAGGGGTACGTTGGCCACCGGCGCAGGAGGAAGCGTCGTTGGGTTGGGAGCTACAGAAGAGCGAGTTTCATCAAGCGCCGCCTGCAGGATATCGAGGAAGCCTTCGAGGGCCTTCTCGGCTTCGGCCGGCGTCTTGTCACCCCGCCTAACCAGGGTTTCGGTGTAGATCTTTCTGACCGATGGCTTTCCTTCGATCACTTCGTACATCTGAGGCTGCGTATAGCTCGGCTCATCGCCTTCATTGTGACCGAAGCGCCTATAGCAAAGCATATCTACTACGGCGTCTTTGTGGAAGCGCTGGCGATATGCAAAAGCGGTTCGCGCAACCCGGATAACCGCCTCAGGATCGTCGCCATTGACGTGAAAGATCGGAGCTTGAACCATCTTGGCAACATCAGTTGCATATACCGATGATCTGGATTCACTCGGGTTGGTGGTAAATCCAACCTGATTGTTTATGACCAGATGCACAGTTCCTCCGGTCCTATATCCCCGGAGTTGACTCATATTCAGAGTCTCGGCAACCACTCCCTGTCCAGCGAACGCAGCATCCCCATGTATTAGGAGCGAAAGCACCGGAAACTCTCCGGGATTCCTGTAGAGGTCCTGCTTAGCTCTGACTATCCCTTCGACCACCGGATCCACGGCCTCCAAGTGCGAAGGGTTCGCGGAAAGCGTTACCTGTATCTCGTTGTTCCGTCGTCCAACAAACGTGCCGGCGAATCCCTTGTGGTACTTAACGTCACCAGAGCCCTGGACTGTGTTGGGGTCAAGATTGCCCTCGAATTCCTTGAATATCTCTCTGTATGACTTTCCGACAATATTCGCGAGAACATTGAGTCTTCCCCGGTGAGCCATTCCAATCACCGCTTCGGGTAGCCCGCCGTCGGATGCCTGATTGAGCACCTCGTCGATGAAGGCGATTGCTGATTCTGCTCCCTCTAAGCCAAATCGCTTTTGGCCGATATATCGAGTATGCAAGAACCTCTCAAATGCCTCGGCTCGGTTCAGGCGATCGAGAAGATAATCCATCTCCGCTTCGGACAATGCGTCACGGACACCTTCGAATTGCTGCTGGATCCAAGCCTTCTCCTCGGGTTCTTGAATATGCATGTATTCAACCCCAATTGTCCGGCAGTACGCATCACGCAAGACACCGAGAATTCGACCCAGAGTCATCTGTTCTTGTCCCGCGAGTCCGTCAGTGAAGAAATTACGATCCAAGTCCCACACGCTCAGGTGGTAAGTAGCTGGATCTAATTCGACCGGCATGGACCGCTTTTGGAGTCCGAGCGGATCAAGGACCGCCATGAGGTGGCCCCTGACTCGGTAATTGTTGATCAGGGTGTGGACGTGAACCTGCTTGATTAGCGCAGAACTATCACCGGCTTGATCCACTGTCGGATTTTCGTCGCGGAGCCACCTCGCAGGCGTGTAGGGAATTCCAATCGATTCGAAGATCTCGTCATAAAAGCCGTCATCACCTATGAGTAGTTGATGAAGAGTCCGGAGAAAGACGCCCGACTCGGCTCCCTGGATGATTCTGTGGTCGTAGGTAGAGGTAAGCGTTATGGTCTTGGAGATTCCGAGTGAGGCCAGAAGTTTTGGATCGGCAGCCTCGAATCCAACTGGATAGCCGAGTGCCCCCACCCCGATAATCGCCCCTTGGCCTGACATAAGCCGTGGGACAGAATGCTCGGTGCCTAGCGTCCCCGGATTGGTCACGGTGATTGTCGAGCCGACTATGTCATCGATTGTCATCTTCCCTCGACGCACTCTGTCAACCACTGAATCGTAAGCAGACACAAATCCAGCGAAATCCATAGTGTCGACTTCTTTGACAACCGCGACGAAAAGGGACCTCGAACCATCCGCCCGCTCTACGTCTACTGCAACTCCCAAATTCACATTCGAGTATTCGATGATCCCTGGGGCGCCTTTCCCATCGACATCAGATGAGAATCCCCTATTCATCTGCGGCACCTTGTTCAAAGCCTTGACAATTGCGTAGGAGATTATGTGAGTGAAGCTGACCTTACCTCCACCGACTCTGGCGAGCTGATTGTTGAGAATGGTCCGATTTACTTCGAGGAGCTTGGCTGGAACTGACCTCACCGAGGTGGCCGTTGGAACCGTGAGAGAGCTCTCCATATTTTGCACAACCCTCGCAGCGGCCCCTCTTATAGGTTTTGCCACCCCACCGAACGCAGGTGTAGGGGGTTTAGCGTCGACGGGCTTCGAAGTCTCTTGAGGACCGATCCGCGCAGCTTCAACCTCTGGTACTGCACCGGTATCCACCCCCGAAGCAACAGATGTGGACACCTCAGAACGAACCTGGGAGTCGGGCTCGGATTGGATATGGGTCGGTTCCACGTTAGCCGTGGAGGGTACGACTTCCGAAGGAAGGTGACTAGTGACGCCCTGGGCCATAGGATGCCAATCTCTTGCAATCCCGGACTCTTTTACCACCTCTGGAGCAAAACTGTCCACATCTGTTTCGGTCAACCCAACTTGAACAGATGGCACCTTTTTCGAGCGCTCAGAAAAGAACGCCCTCCACTCTGGCGACACTGAGGCCGGATTCTCGATGTAGCGAGCGGCCATATCTTCCACGAGCCAGTCATTTGGACCGAATGGCTCACCTTTGATCTCTTGATTCTCCGACACAATTACGATGCTACAGCCGCGAACTCAACCTTCTGAAATCGATCTTCACTCCAACGCTCCGCCGCACTGTACGCGAACAAGACGCTGAAAACGACTAGCGATCCTCAAACTTGCAAGAGGGCCTGACAAAGCACTCATCTACCCGCTTCTTTTCGCACTACATAAGCCACGACCAAATTCCAAACAGGCTGACCTGGCACTTAGACCACACAAGCGAACGCCACTGAACCAACCCATGTCCGCATTGCAGTCCCAACAGAACCTAAAAGCTCAACACCTGCTCAAGTGGGCGTCAAAGGTGTCGATAATTGAAACGCGGGAGGATGGCATGAAATCTGCATTGACGAGTTCGAGGGCGGTCGCCAGAAAGATAGCACCTGGCTTAGGTCTGGTATGCGTGACGTGCAGCGATGCCATCAAGTTCGTTGCAAAGGCACCAGCATTTCAGGTAATTGCAAATGTCTACGAAGGTTCAACTTGGAGGCGGGTGGACCACTTCCACCTCGAATGTTACTTAGATTCCGGGGAGCCGTTCGGACCTGTAAGCCAAGCATCTTGAGCTTGCATTCTCCATACAACAGTTTCTGACCGATCTGCGAGGAAATCCAAGTCTACTGTAATGGTGGACAATTTATGGATCCAGAGGTCAGAAGGAAACGGCATGGCTGCACAACCGCCAAAGAGTTACAACACCAAACCGTCCGACCATAGCGGAGTCCAATCCAACGAGAACAGGTCAACCCATCGACAAGTCGTATCTCCAACTGCCTCCGACCTTGCCAAAGACCGTCTCAATGGTCTTGCCATAACCCGACTAAGGGAGGCGGACCAAGACGTGCCCGGGTTCGTTCTGGTACACGGGGCAATGGACAGGGCGTCATCGATGAGGAGGCTCGCTAAGGCGCTTGCCCCATTCCCCGTGACCATATATGACCGCCGCGGATATGCCGGCTCATTGGAGAAGTCCGGAAGTGTGGATGCAGAGGATGTATCCGGGCGAAATCACGTCGAGGACTTGAAGCTACTCGTCAGAGAGAGGCCCACCGTAGTGTTCGGACACTCCATGGGTGGAACAATCGCCCTTATGATGGCGGCGAAGTCAGCACCAGCCAATCTCCTCGGCCTTGTGATCTTTGAAGCGCCTCTTCCGGCCGAACCTTGGTGGCCTTCCTGGCTTGCCAAGCCGAAGGAGTTTTTTGCGGAACTCGATCCCGCCCATGTCGAGCGCCGGGCTGAAGCCTTCATGCGAAGGATGATCGGCGAGGAGAATTGGCGAAGGCTCCCCTCCAGCACCCAGGCTTCGAGACGACTCGAAGGTTTCACAATGATAAAAGAGGGCGCCTCCCTTGCTGGGTTCGAATCCGCATTCTCAACTAGGGCGGTCACGCACCCAACTACATCGTCTCTGGGACAGTTCGGTTCATTCAGACACCGGCTCGGTCAGCTACACATGGAGAAGACGATCAATGATCTAAGGTCTACCTGCATAGTCGGGTCGGGCCACGGAGCACACCTGAGTCATCCACGAGCAGTCGCTGAACTCTGTGTCGACCTGATGGCTGAGGTTGCACCAAACTTCCACGCCATCTTGGCGGAACTTCACATGTCAAGACGTGACGACAACTGTTGACTACCACGAAGGAGGGCAGATAATTCACACTTGTCATGGCCCTTCAGATCGGCGATCATATAGGTGTGAGTAATTTATCAACGGTTTCGAGCATCCGCGAGTCGGTGCTACCCCGTAGTTTAGAAGGTTCCGCATTTGTGGTCCTAGATGGAGCAGGATCAGTGGGTTCAGCACTCTGCGAACAGCTACTAGACCAGGGTGCCACCGTTTCGGCCATTGTACGTAGGGAATCTACAGTTCCAGTCAGCCTTCAAAATCGGCTATCCAACGTGGCCTTTGCAGATGCGTCGGTTCCGGAACGACTTGAAGCAGAGATTGCGAGCGCTATCGAGAGGCTCGGCAGGATAGATGGACTGGCCAATTGCATAGGAACTCTCTACCCAAGGCGCGGCGAAGTCACGTCAGTTCAGGAGTTCGAAGAGACTCTACGAGTCAATGTATCGGCAAGTTCGGCAACTCTCAGAGCGTGCCTCCAACCCATGCGTAAGTCCGGCGGTTCCATCGTCTTCTGCACATCGACGACGGCCGATTTTGACGTCTCCCCGAACCACGAGTTCGTCGCAGCAGCTAAATCTGCTGTCACCAACCTTGCTATGGCCGCCGCCGCCAGTAACGCTCGCTTCGGGATCAGGATCAACACGGTCTCACCGGGACCTACGAAAATGAAACCACCTGGATCGACGGGCCGCGACATCGCCACTTTGCCTCCAGCGGACTCGGGCCACTTAACGGACCAGGTGATAAAGGCGGCCGCAAGAATGGTTAGCTTTCTGCTGCATCCAGACAGTTCATTTATTACTGGTGCCAACTTAAATATAAATAGTGACCCATACTCACTTATGAAACCATCTGGACCTATCTAAACTGCGCCACCGGTCCGTAACAGGCAGGTCTTCGAACCGAAATCGGCAATTATCCGACCCATTTGGGCGTTACACCTCCGGTAAGGAAAACAACCGAGAGGGAATCGAATGAAGATAGTCCTGGCCGGGTCGAACGGGCTAATAGGTCGGCAGCTAGCGTCGAATCTTTCGAACCTCGGACACTCAGTAGTGCGAGTCCGGCACAGCGCGGAAGCTTCGGGTAATCCGTCGAATCTTACTTGGAACCCAGAGTCATCGAAACTGGATCTGAGCCAGATTGGCCAAGTGGACGCCGTGATCAACCTGGCCGGAGAGCCCGTTGGATCCGGACGATGGACCTCAGAGACGAAAAGGAAGATCCAGGATTCTCGCATCAACGGGAACCGGGCGATAGTCAAAGAAATCCGGAAGATGGAGATCCCTCCCAGGGTATTCATCAACGGTTCTGCGATCGGCTTTTACGGCAACAGAGGATCTGAGCTACTCGACGAGAAATCGTCAATGGGAAAGGGATTCCTAGCAGAGGTATGCCAGAAGAACGAGGCCGCTGCAAATGATGCTGACTCGACTGAAACTAGAGTCATAAATCTCAGAACTGGGGTAGTGCTCTCCACCAAGGGGGGCGCACTTGCAAGGCAACTCCCCATCTTCAAGCTAGGACTCGGAGGAAAGCTTGCAAGTGGCGACCAGTATCTCAGCTGGATCCATCTCCGTGATGAAGTTGAAGCAATCATCTTTCTCCTCAACTCGGAGATAGCTGGACCAGTCAACCTGACTTCGCCGAGTCCTTGCACAAATGCCGAGTTCACCAAAGCACTTGGAAAGGCAACCAAACGTCCGACTTTGCTCTCTGTTCCGAAGATTGCGCTCTCCCTCGCCCTTGGGGCAGGCGTGACGGATGAGATGATCACCGCTGGTCAGAGGGTAAGGCCAGAAGTCCTGTTGAGTTCCGGATTCAAATTCGCGTTTCCAGATATCTCCGGTGCACTCGAAAGTCTCGTCCGCGAGGGAGATTAGTTGCTTCATGGAAACGATATATTGATTGACTCGTACTCGCCGACCGCATAGCTTGTGGTGGTGGTCACTTCATACTCACAGGGCAGCACGGATCGCCCGCTGCTGGGCGAGACAATCGGATCCAATCTTCGAAGGACGGCCCAGAAATTCCCAGATAGGGAGGCATTTGTATTCCTGCATCAGTCATCGAGGTTCACCTATGCGCAGTTCGACGATTCTGTAGACCTACTTGCCAAAGCGTTAATCTCCACCGGAATCGAACGCGGGGACCGAGTCGGAATTTGGAGCCCCAACACCGTTGAGTGGGCGCAGATCCAGTACGCCACCGCCCGACTCGGAATAATCCTGGTCAACATCAATCCTGCATACCGAGCGAGCGAGCTTGAATTCGTACTGAAACAGTCAGGAACAAAGTTACTTCTCACTCTGGTCGAGCACAAAGGCGCTAACTATGCAGAGATGGTCGATATGGTTCGATCAAAGGTGCCAAAACTTGAGAAGGTACTATTCACTGATACCGACGGTTACCGAGAGTGGCTGGCAACGGAATCACAGAAGGTGAGCCAGGACCAAGTTGACAAGCGGCAATCGCTTCTCGACTTTGATGACCCCATCAATATCCAGTACACCTCCGGAACGACCGGATTTCCCAAGGGCGCAACGCTATCCCACTTCAACTTGCTCAACAACGGCTTCTTCGTCGGCGAGGGCTGCGGCTACACAGAGCGAGATAGAGTCTGTATACCAGTCCCCTACTACCACTGCTTCGGCATGGTCATGGGGAATCTCGCAGTGACATCCCATGGCGCTACAGCCATCGTCCCATCCGCGAGCTTCGATCCCGTTGCTACGCTAAGAGCTGTTGAGCAGGAGAAGTGCACCTCCCTCTACGGAGTTCCAACGATGTTCATTGCAGAACTCGCATTGCCGGAATTTTCGAACTTTGACCTCACCTCCCTTAGAACTGGAATTATGGCCGGTTCACCTTGCCCAGTGGAGGTGATGAAGAAGGTGCAGTCACAGATGCACATGGACCAGGTGACCATCTGCTATGGGATGACTGAGACGTCACCTGTCTCAATGCAGACCAAGCTTGACGATCCCATCGACAAGAGGGTCTCGACCGTAGGTGCAGTACACCCCCACGTCGAAGTAAAGATCACAGACGCGTCCGGGCACATAGTCGAACGAGGTGAGGTCGGCGAGTTCTGCACTCGTGGCTACTCAGTGATGCTTGGATACTGGAACGACCCCGAGAAGACTGCGCAGGCCATCGACCCAGCGCGTTGGATGCACACTGGTGACCTTGCAATCATGGATTCCGACGGATACGTCAACGTAGTTGGCAGGATCAAGGACATGATCATTCGCGGTGGTGAGAACATCTACCCGCGCGAGATCGAGGAGTTCATCTTTAATCACCCCGACGTAGTAGACGTATCGGTAATCGGCGTTCCCGACCCCAAGTTCGGTGAAGAGGTGATGGCCTGGATCAGGATAAGGGAAGGCTCGAGCGTCACAGCCGACGACATCGTGAAATTCTGCAAGGGCTCGATTGCTCACTACAAAGTGCCGCGTTATGTAAAAATCACCGACTCATTCCCGATGACAGTAACGGGCAAGATCCAGAAATACTTGATGCGTGAAGCCGCCATCGGTGAACTTGGCCTAGGTGAGCACGCATCGACCCCGACTGCCTAAAACTTCTCTTCTGAGATCGGTCTGAACGCCTGGAGCATATCTTCCGTACTGCGGCTCCAGAGGTCGACATCTTGGCTACGGTTGAGGGAATGGCAATCTTCAAGCACGAACCACATCCTTACGTAGAGCAGCACAAAAAGAGCAAACCTCCACTAACCACCGACGAGCGGATTGGCTTGAACGGCAGAATTGGGGCGGCCGTCACTAAGGCAGTCGGCACAATGACCGCTGTCTACGTTGCCAGCCTCATCATGGCTGCATGGATGGTGCTGTCATCTCTGAAGATCATCACCTTTGATCCGTACCCGTACCCATTTCTCCTGTTTTTGGGGAACATAGTCCAGCTGCTACTGATGTTCGTCATCATGGTTGGACAACAGGTATTGGGTGCAGCTTCAGACAAGAGGGCAGTACAGACCTATCAAGATGCCGAAGCGATACTCCATGAATCTATGCAGATTCAGCTCCACCTTGCAGCACAAGATGACGCCATCGAGCGGATGCTCGCTGATATCACACACCTGAGAAACAGTCTCTTAGAACAGGTGGAGCAGTCGAAAGTGGAGTCGGGTCCTTCGGTTAGTCCCGACCCTGAGTCGAGTGGGAAACCTTAAGTCCACTCGGCGACAGATCAAGAGGCCTGCCATACTCCATACAGCGATTCGTGGTACAAAAGGACATCACTTACCGTTCTAGCCCGAGAGATCAGGTATCCCTGAGCCATGTCCACACCCATTGTCCTCAGCAGGGCCAACTGGTCGGGCGTCTCCACTCCCTCACCGATAATCATGGCACCTTTGGAACGTGCCATCATGAGTACTGCCCCAACGATTGCGCCGTCCATACGAGCCTCAGGGGCACCTTGGACGAACTTTCGATCGACCTTGACAATTTGCACCGGCAAATCTCGCAAATTCGAAAGGGACGAAAAACCGGATCCAAAGTCATCGAGCGCAAACCGAACTCCCAAAGAATCCAGCTTGTTGACCCATTTAGCTACGTCGTCGTCCCAATAAAGTGCGCTAGTTTCGGTGATCTCCACGACGAGTCGAGACGAGACCTCCCTACCTGCGACTGTCAGCACGGCTAGAAGATCCTCGAGCCGTTTTGAAACAAACTGACGAGGAGAGTAGTTTATCGAGACCCAAGCATCTGAACCGATCGCCGAGAGCTTTCTGATCATCGAGATGGCCTCATTCAAGACCACCCTCGCAAGTGCTCCCGCGAGGCCAGCCGCCTCTCCTGAGGGCACGAAATCCGCCGGCGGCACCCATCCCAATGACTCGTGATACCACCTAAGCAGCCCTTCGTATCCGACGATCTCTCCAGTTCGGATTTGAACGATTGGCTGGAAATGGAGCTCTAGCTCCGAGTTGTCTAACGCAAGCAGTAACTGTGGAGCGAGCAGGAGGGATCGGTCATTCGAGAGATGCTGGTCCTGTTCACCAACGGAGATGGAACCGCCGGAGCGCTTTGCGCCGTACATTGCTGCATCTGCCCTCCTCAATAACTCAGATGCATCAGAGGTGGAAGGTGAAGATACAGCGACTCCAATACTTGCGGAGATTAGCAACTGCCTCTCAGAGATGTAGATGTTGCCTTCGAGCGACTCGGTGACTCTCCTGGCAATTGCCGCGGGAAGATTTCGATCCACAACGCCTTCCAGGAGGACAACGAATTCGTCGCCTCCAAGGCGGCCGACGGTGTCGTAAGGACGCACGCACGCAACGATACGCTGGGTCACCTCAAGAAGTACCTGATCACCAGCCTCATGTCCCATTGTGTCATTTATACGTTTGAAACCATCCAAATCGACAAATAGGATTGCCACCTCAGAAGCGGTTTGACCCCTAATTGACAGCGCTTCAGTTAGCCGCTGCTCGATCATCCTGCGGTTGGGAAGCCCTGTCAATGGATCGTGATACGCAGAGTACCTGAGCGACTCCTCCAGCTCTTTCCGGGCGGAAACATCTCGGGCAGACGCTACGAAACCCTCGACCTGGCCCAGCGTTCCGTGCAAAAGAGAAAGTTTGACCTCGAGAAGTACAAGACTCCCTCCCGCTGAATAGACCTCGAGCTCGATACTGTGGTCAGCCCCAACAGTCTCCCTTCCGCTCTGGAAGTCAGCGATCATTCGTCTGAGTTCAATAAATATGCGCCTCCTCGACGCGGTCTCGATGAGTTTGAGGCCCATCTCGGTTACCTCCTCAGGAGAGTATCCGGAGATCTCAGTTACAGATGGCGTGACAAACTCTACGTTCCCTTGGGCAGAGAAGACGATAATGACGTCTCTGACGGTGTCCGTTATGGCCCTAATCTTCTCGGCTTCACGGTGGGCCTTAGCCGCCGCTGTTCCAGCTTCTTCGGCAGCCGAAAGGCTCGAGTTGTAAGCCATCACGTTTGCAAGGGCCGCCCCTAGCTGGTGAGAAACGGTCTGCATTAATCGGAGCCACTCAGCGTTCGCGTCGGGACCCTCGGCCATCTGAACGAACAGATATCCGATTGTGTCGTTACCTGAGATGATCGGAAGGGGTTCACCGTGTTTCCAAGAAAACCCGTCGGAGGGGTCGTAGTATGGCAGTTCGAGATCAACCTGGTTGTCGACTAGCGGCAGGACAATCGGATCAGACCATCCCCGCCCGTCTGCGACGGCAAGAAACCCACCAAGCACGTGCAGATCGCTGCGCAATATGCTGCCGACCTCTCTTGCGAGTCGGACGTATGATCTTGTACCGGACGTTCCTATCGAAAGACGTCTAAGCAGTTCCAGCTCACCAACTCTGCGACGATATATGGTAAACAGTTCCTCACGCTGAATAACGCTCGAAAGTTTCGCACAAAGACTCTCAAGAATTCGCAGATCCGCGTGACTAAACATGCCGGGTTTATCGTTAGTGGCACCAATCACTGCGACAACCCGACCCATTTCGTTGAATACCGGCGCGGCCATCGACGAGAGAGCGCTTAGCTTGGGCGATGCGAAAAACGGTTCCAAACTTGGGTACTTGGGCCAGAACTCCTTAGCATCTCTATCGCCAATGAGGGCCGAACTTCCGGTAGAAAATACGTAGCCACTGGCACCCTCATTTACCGTTCTGATCCCGTGCCTCCCAGGATTCCCTGTACTGCTGGCAATGACCTTCGTGGTATCTCCACCTGGCGAAACTCTCGTAACGTATCGCACTTCGCCCGAACCAAAAAGACTGCTCACTCCCTCAATTGCCAGCTGTATCACCTCTTCAACGCCTACTTCGGCAATCAGGGCAGAACTGACCCTATCTAGGAGTCGAAGCATCGATTCGGAACGGCTTAACTCCACCAGTGGTACCAGAGTCTCAAGGTACTCCGACAGAGACTTGGCGAGGGCCACAAGTGCATCAGAGGTGTAATCTGCTCGGTCACCTTGGGCCCGGATCGTATCAGCAACCACAAAACCGAATAGCTCAGTACCTGAATGGAGAGGTACAAGAAGGGGCAAATTAATTATCCCAGCCGAAGTCAACGATCTCCCCAGAGATTCTGGGAGCTGCAAATGTGAAACCGGTGCAGCAGAATTCAAGGTAAAAAGCGGAGGGATCTCTCTGCCACGGACCACGCAGTAGATGGCATCATCAAGTCCATCGACAGTACTACCGTCAGGGTCGAATGCGCCAAGCGGGCGAAAATAGTCCATTTCGGGGTCGTAGAAGAATATGATCAGCGGACCGATTCCGTGGCTCTGGCACGCACGTACAGCCACTTTTGACACAAAACTCAGCAACTTGACCCGTTCGGGATCCACAATGCTGCCGAGTCGGTCAACCGGAGCTCCCGGGGAGGAGCTCGGTCGCCTACTGCTCATGGATAAACCCACTCAGTCCCGACACCCGAAACGCCAGGCCACGCCGCCAATGCAACCTCAAATCCCGTACGCTCATACGGTATCCACTGACACCGCTCAATGGGCTGGAACAATCTGGTGGATTAATCGGCACAATCAGTCCACATCCTTAGGAAGACCGGGTAGATATCGCTGATATATCGAACCAGGATCCACATACAACAGCGAAGTTGCTACTGCACCGTCGAGCTCGGCACACCAAAAAGAACCTTTCGCGCACAAAAGTGAGAACAATTCAATGCCGCTACGAGCTGCTATGAGCTCCACCAAGTGCGGAATGACATCTCCATGCGAGCAAGCGATCACGGTATCTGATCTTTCGGACATATCAGATAGCCACTGCTCCATTTTGATGGACTCAGAGCCCTCAACTAGGCGACGATCCAGCTCTATATCAACTGACAGAAGGTTCGAAAGTGGTTCAAGGGTCTGGATACACCTCGTGTAAGGACTCGAGACTAGATAGGTGCCATCTTTTAACTCCTCTACTTCGCAAAGTAGCTCGGCCTGACGGCGACCGCTGGCAGTTATCGGACGATCAATATCGTTTCCATCGAAGCTCGAGCGGGACCCCGCTTTGGCGTGTCGAAGTAGAACCAGTTTCACTCAGTTGATGCTATCTAGCTAATCCCGCCACCGTGTGGTCAACTCGTACAGACATATGGTGACCTTTGGAAGATTACCCTCACCGCAAACTGAGCAACTACATGTGGACCTAACACCTGCTTAATTATCGCCGGAAAGTTGCAACCTCGGCCCGCACTAAGTCTCACATTTGACCTGCCCGCAGCCGCCAGCAATCGCCAGAGAATCGAACTAATCTAGGCCAGTTTTTCATCCCAGACTGACCGGACTCAAACTACATCCGGATTAGCATCGAAAGCGCTCAAGAATTTCGTCCTAAGCCCTCCGGCATGGCGAAATGGCAACCGCTCCCGCAAGACGGTGCCACCGGAGGAAGAGCAGGTCGATCGGATCAGATCGACAAGGCGGGAAACCTCGGCCGTCGTCGAAGGGGTTTCCCAGACTATTTGGGAGGCTCTATGGTAAAGCACATCAACTCCGAAGACGAACTCAGGTCAGGGTTGGAAGGCGCCACCTTTTCGCATCCAGTCCTCTGCCTAGAGACATTGGCTCGCTTCGAAACGGTCAAGAAGAAGTCAGTATTGCCGTCAAGCTCCGGCTTGCTTTTGAACAGCACTTGTCAAAGCAGTGAAAAGTCCCTCGTAGATCTGCCCCAAAGCGGTGCAACCATAAGCGATGGGCATTCGAGCACAACAACGCTACGGCCGATGATTGCTCGCGCTTGGCGCCGGCAACGAATGTGCAGCGAGCCACGACCGACGACCGCCGCAGACGACATGCGCCGGGGCTAGTCCCCTCCGCAATTCTGCAGCCGGCACCATCCTGAACACATTTGGGTTGAGTTCGGCCGGTCACCTGAAACCCAATCATGGGCAATTCAGGAGGCAACAGTCAATGAAATCAGGCACCGCAGTACCGCGGCAGAGCCGCGGTTCAAAACACAAACAAGGAGCTATCTATGTCCCAGTGGGGATTCGAAACACGTCAAGTGCACGCCGGAGCAGTACCCGATCCGACCACAGGAGCCCGCGCGGTTCCGATCTATCAGACCTCCAGCTACGTCTTTAGGGACACTGCGCATGCTGCAGCACTGTTCGGATTGGAAGAGTTGGGGAATATCTACACCAGGATCATGAATCCAACTCAGGCGGTTTTCGAGGAGAGAATCGCGGCGCTCGAGGGTGGCGTTGCGGCACTTGCGACTGCGAGCGGGCAAGCTGCCGAGACAATTGCCCTCTTGAACCTTGCCGAGAACGGAGGACACATCGTTGCCTCCTCATCGCTTTATGGGGGAACCTACAACCTCCTACAGAACACGCTGCCAAAGCTCGGCATTACTACCACATTTGTAAAAGATGCAGAGAACCTAGAGGAGTGGCGCTCTGCGATTCGACCCAACACAAGAGCATTCTTCGCCGAGACAATAGGTAACCCTCGTGGAGACATTCTCGATCTGGAAGCGGTATCGAAGGTGGCACACGAAAATGGAATTCCACTGGTGGTCGACAATACCCTCGCAACTCCATACCTTGCACAGCCACTTAGACATGGTGCCGACATAGTAATTCACTCGGCCACAAAATTCATAGGAGGCCACGGCACATCTATTGGAGGAATTATCGTCGACGGTGGAACTTTCAATTACGAATCTAGCGGTCGATTTGCTAACTTCACTGAACCGGATCCGAGCTACCACGGACTGGTCTTTTCCGAGCTACCTGAGCCGCTTTTTCAGGCACGATATGTTCTGAAGGCAAGACTCCAGTACATGAGAGATGTAGGGGCGGCTACAACTCCATTCAACTCGTTCCTATTTATCCAGGGGTTGGAGACACTCAGCCTTCGGATGGAGCGCCATGTACAGAACGCCCTAGCAGTCGCAACATGGCTGGAAAGCAGGGACGAGGTCAGCTGGGTCTCCTACGCGGGCCTCCCCTCCAGCAAGTGGCACGATCGCCAGTTGAAATACCTTCCAAAGGGTACAGGAGCGATCATTGGATTCGGAATCAAAGGAGGCGGCGATGCCGGACGGAGTTTCATAGAGGGCCTCGAGCTGTTCAGTCATCTCGCCAACGTCGGCGACGTTAGGAGCTTGGCCATCCATCCTGCCTCAACGACGCATTCCCAGCTCTCAACGGTCGAGAAGGCAGACACCGGTGTAACGGACGACCTGATCAGGCTCTGCATAGGAATTGAGACCCTCGATGACATACTCGCCGACTTGGATGCTGGATTCCGTGCAGCAAAGCACGGCTGAGCCGATTCTGAGAGGAGGGGCGGTCGCCCCTCCTCTCAGAGATGCAGCACAAGTCATCGAAATCTTCGGCGTAGATGAATTTCGCACCGAAGGTGGCCTGACCTTAGGTTCGATCAGACTGGCCTTTGAGACTTGGGGAACATTCAATCCTTCTGCATCGAACGCCGTGCTAATTCTTCATGCACTCACCGGTGACTCCCACGCCACGAACGGTAACAGTGATGAGATAGAACGCGGTTGGTGGCAGGAGTTGATTGGGCCAGGCAGACCTATAGATACCGATCGCTACTTCGTCATATGTCCAAATGTCCTCGGCGGCTGCAGAGGAAGCACCGGTCCGTCCTCAACTGCGCCTGACGGCCTCCCTTACGGATCGAGGTTCCCGCTTATCACGGTCAGAGATCAAGTCAGAGCAGAACTTCGGCTCGCCCAGATGCTAGGAATTCGCGCTTGGGCGGCAGTCATAGGCGGATCGATGGGAGGCATGCGGTCCATCGAATGGCTGTGTATGGAACCGAACATGGTTGATACGGCGGTGGTTCTAGCGGTCGGATGCTCTGCGTCACCAGAACAGATTGCCTTGAGCTCACTACAGATTCGGGCGATCAAGAACGACCCGAACTACTTCGGGGGAGACTATCAACGTTTCGGAGTGGCCCCCGCTGAAGGTCTCGCCATCGCCCGTGGGCTCGGGCAACTCAGCTACCGGGGATCAGAGGAGTTGGAGCGTCGATTCGGACGCAAGCCACAGGATGATCGAGATCCCCGCAACGGTGGCCTCTACGCAGTCGAGTCCTACCTTGACCACCATGGGAAGAAATTGGCGGCCAGGTTCGATGCCAACTCATACATCGTTCTTTCTCAGAGCATGAACCACCACGACATCGGCAGGGGACGGGGTGGCCCCAAAGCAGCACTCGCCGGAGTGAAATCACAAGTAACCGTAGTGGGAATATCTTCAGACCGACTTTTTCCGCTTCCTCATCAGCAGAGTCTTGCCGATCTCCTGCCCTCGCGGCCCGAGGTCGAAGTCGTTGAAACAGATATTGGCCACGACGGCTTCCTCGTGGAGTACGAAAAGGTCGGCAAAATTATCGCCAGATCACTTTGTAGTTAGACCTGCCGAGTCAACCGTAAGTCTTGCTGGGCTCTAGCAAGCTCTATCTCCGAGTTACCGAATGGACCTGGCTTTGGTCATTTCAACCAGCGCTTGCGACCTCTCACCAGTAGGGCGATTCCAAACAGCCTGTCAGTTTGGTTAGCGACCAGGAAATGACCTAACGTGTTGCGGAACAGGAACCTTTAACGCGCTCAGGGGAGACGGCCTCGGGTTGGATAGACCCGCTATCTGACTCGACCAGTTGAGCCCGCGTCGGGTTGAATCCCACAGGAGGTAAGTACTTTGGCGGGCTATCCAAGTGCATCGTTTTCTGTCACCTTGCGCGTCGCGTTGGCAAATGCTCGGCTCGTCGGCGTTGTTACCGCTGCCATCAGCGACGCCGGTGGAGCCATCACCGCACTAGACATGATTGAACCTGGGCCCGTCACCCTCGTAGTCGACATAACCGCCAACGCTGCCGACGAAGAGCATTCCACCAAACTCCGGGAAATAGTGGATCTGATCGACGGTGCAAACGTGAGAGCCATGAGCGATCGAACGCTTCTTCTGCATCTTGGCGGAGTGTTGGGAACCGTATCTAAAGTTCCACTCAAGACGCGTGAAGATCTCTCAATGGCCTACACTCCGGGGGTTGCGCGAGTCTCTCTTGCAATCGCAAAGGATCCCTCAGCTGCACGCAACCTCACCATCAAACGCAATTCAGTAGCAGTTGTAACCGATGGTTCAGCCGTCCTCGGACTTGGGAACCTCGGTCCGGCGGCGGCACTTCCGGTAATGGAAGGCAAAGCAGTACTTTTCAAACGGTTCGCCGACATTGACGCTTGGCCTATCTGCCTCGCTAGTCAGGACGTAGATGAGATCGTAAGGGCGGTCGAGATGATCGCTCCGGTTTTTGGCGGCATCAATCTGGAAGATATATCTGCGCCGAGATGCTTCGAAGTTGAGCGTCGACTAAGGGAGTCCCTCGATATTCCGGTCTTCCACGATGACCAACACGGTACTGCAATCGTCGTGTTAGCTGCTCTTCTAAATTCACTTAAAGTTGTTGGCAAGACTCTAGCCGATGCAAGAGTGGTCGTAATCGGGATCGGAGCCGCTGGAGTTGCGATCTCGGCACTTCTGCTTGCAGAAGGGGTTGGCGATCTCCTAGCGGTCGATAAATCAGGCGTTTTGGACCCAGGTGACTCCAACCTTGACGAACAACGACTCCGAATTGCTAATCAGACCAACCATGGACGTATCAAAGGTGACTTAACCGCTGCAATGCGGGGGGCAGATGTAGTCATTGGCGTTTCCGGCAAGGACATACTCACAGAGGATCACATCAAGTCAATGGCAAAGGATCCTATAGTTTTCGCTCTGGCGAATCCAGACCCCGAGATCGAGCCAGTAATTGCTCGAAAATACGCCGCGATAGTCGCTACAGGCAGAAGTGATGAGCCCAACCAGATCAACAACGTTCTCGTCTTCCCAGGGTTTTTCAGGGGCCTACTTGACATCGGTGCCAAGACCATAACCTCGCGGATGGAAGTGGCCGCCGCTCACGCTCTGGCCGGAATAGTCGAACCATCGGAACTTTCTACCGCCTACATAATTCCCACCGTTTTCAACCCGACCGTCTCAAAGGCCATTGCAGATGCCATCAGACGAGACGCGACTGGCCATTTCGAAACTGTATTAGCCACGGGATCCATAAGTTCCTCTTGAATTGGAGTGTGTCCGTCATCGATAACCCTGAACCTCTCATTTACCAAAAGTGATGTATGGGATTAATTTCTGGGAATTAACAGCGGAAAGTTCATTACTCTCCGATGGCCAGTCGAGCGATGCTTTTAAGGTGTCGTACCGCCCCAAGTCACAAAAGTATGATCCCCTTTTCGGGATATAGCTTCGAAATTTCGGTGAGTGTCTGTACTGTTTGGGCCATGATCGTCCTCTCTGAGGCCGATGT
>JABEUN010000003.1 GCA_013044385.1 Acidimicrobiaceae bacterium | reverse complement strand
GAGATGCAGAACTCCAACACCTCTGTACTGTCGAAATCCTCGTCAGCCTGGTCGGAGACGAGCCGCAACGCAGAGAATGGGAGCCCGGCCTCTTTGGCTACAAGACCTACGGCATAGAGTTCCATATCGACACATAGAGCCGTCGGGAACCTGCCTTGGAGCGTATCTCTGTCTAATGTGCTCGATATCAACCTGTCACCGCTCAGCGCCGTACCGCTGTGGAGCTTGCTGCTCCTTTGAAATCTCTCCTGCACTGCACCGTGCCACCATTGCCCACTCCAACACGGAGAAGCAGATACAGCTTCGAGTACACTTTCGGACCTGCTGGCTTTTATGGCTCGCTGGGGAAAGGACTCAGAGAGCGGACCTAAGTCGAAGTCGTGCTGGTAGACCTCAGTAACTACCACTACGTCACCAGGACCCACCTCATCGGAGATAGCGCCCGAAAGCCCGACACTGAGGATCCAATCGGGTGAATATCTAGTGATCAGCTCCGTCGTGTGAGCCGCGGCACGCACCTTACCGATACCACTCAGGGCCAGAATCAGCTCACTTGCGCCGCTACCATGTCCAAACTCGACGGTCCAGAACCGTCCGAGTACACCCTCTTGCTCATTCGGCGCGTCAGAGATCGACAGGAGATGAGACAACTCTTCCTTCATCGCAAAAACTACCCCGACTCTCGCCATGCAGAATAGGCTATTCAGCCGCACTACTGCCTCTGCGAAGAATGATCGACCCGCTGTCATAGGATCGAACCGACCGGAGGAAACGGTGAGACTCACTAGCGTCTCCGAAGGTCGGACTTAGACCGACGTCTAAGAGACACAACTACCAGATCGAGTGGAAGACCTAAAGAGGAACGGATTGACATCTTTGACCTCCGGGCCAACTGAGCCAGTATCAGACCTCCAGAGCCGTATCCGTCGCCTGCAGGAGTTGTCAAGATCAACAGAAGCCAGACCGAATGAGGGTGACACCGAGGTCCCATCTGTGGTGGATGAAAGCCCAGAAAGTTCGAGTCCCCGAAGATCTGTAGCCCTTCCCGAGATTGATAATCTCACCAATTACGCAGAACAGATCACACATGAGGTCTACGTCCCTCCCCTTCCGCCCCGTTACGGGGAACTGTCAAAACCATTTCACCCAGCCATACAAGCTTGGCTGTCATCATCTGGAATGCGGCTGTATAGCCACCAGGCTGAGGCGATCGAGAGCTTCCGCAGCGGCCACAATGTCGCCCTAGCTACACAGACCGCTTCAGGAAAGAGTCTGGCCTTCAACCTTCCCACCATTGAGGTCATCCTTGAAGTTCCGGACTCTACGGCACTTTATGTCTATCCGGCAAAGGCTCTAGCAAATGACCAGCTGGTCACATTCATCGAATTAGATCAGCGGCTTGGACTGGGAACACTGCCCGCCTCCTACGACGGCGACACATCCAAGTCGGATCGCAAGTTGATAAAAAGCGATTCGAGGGTGGTAGTGACAAACCCGCACGGTCTCCACCTCTACTTGGGATGGAATGCCAGTTGGGCCAGGTTCCTTTCAAACCTCAAGGTTGTCGTCATAGATGAGGCCCACTACTACAGCGGAACAGTCGGTACCCATATGGCAATGTTGGTGCGGCGGCTGAGACGACTTTGTGAACACTACGGATCAGATCCACAATTCTTTCTCGCCTCGGCTACAATCGCCAACCCGAAAGAGCATGCAGAGGCCCTCTGCGGGGTCGACTTCGACCTGGTCAACTCTCGAGGTAGCGCACGACCTGGACGCTGGTTCGTGTTCTGGGACACCAAAAAAGATCTTGGTCACTCCGCTACGACGCAGGTCTCCTCGCTCACCAGGCAACTAGTCAGATACAACCGTCAGGTAATCGTCTTCTCCGACACTAGACATCAGGCCGAGATGATAGCAAAAGCGTCCTCGGACCGTGTGCACCGAGTCTCTGCTTATCGAGCGGGTTACTCCGCTGAAACTAGACGCAGAATCGAATCGGAGCTGAAGGAGGGTCGACTTCGCGGAGTCTCTTCCACATCCGCCCTTGAACTAGGAGTAGACATAGGCGGCATCGATACCGTCGTTATGAACGGTGTACCTAGCTCGGTGGCGAGCTTCTGGCAGCGTGCTGGACGCGCCGGAAGATCGGGGCAGGACGCGACCGTTGTGATTTGTGCTGGCAGCGATCCGATCTCTAGATATATGCTCAAACACCCGAGTCACCTACTTGAGAGTTCCTCTGAAGAAGCAATCGTAAATACCGAGCACACTCAGACCATAAGCCAACATCTCGTATGCGCCGCATCCGAATTACCACTTGCGAAATCTGACTCGAAGTACTTCGGCCAACAGACTGCCCAGATCGTGGAGAGTTTGATCGAAGATGACTCATTGGAAAGCTCAGAAGACGGGACAGCCCGCTACGTCCGACGTGGCCGACCTCAGTTCTCGGTGAGCTTGAGCGGAACGGCCGAGGCTCAGTACCAACTAGAGGCTTACGACGGCACAAAGAGCCGGCCTCTAGAGAAACTTGGTGCTGGTCGAGCAATGCGGGAGGCGCATCCAGGAGCCATATTCCACCACCAAGGCATTCCCTATAGGGTCAATCACGTCGACCACTCGAGGTTGCGGATATCTGTGAGTGTCGAGAGATCAGCAAACTTTACCGTCGCAGCCTCACTTAGGAACCTACTACCAGATCCACCTAGCCGGTCAGCGGTCGGAAGAGCTGGGACCATCTTCACATGGGGTCGTGCAATCATTCTCGAATCTGTCATCGGTTACAAGGAGTACAGCCCGAACCGTGAGGAGCCAAAAAGGCACTCGGTCGAGACACCGTCGAGGTCCTATGCGACCGAGGCGGTCACCATCACACTGCCCAAGATCACCTCAGTGAACATAGATGATGACGACAAAGACTCGCAATATCCCGGCGCACACGCTGCAGAACACGCCTTATCCAAGGTCCTACCGCTGCTATACATAGCCGATCGCAAGGATTCTGGCGCACTGACCCTTAAGAATCAGAGTCAACCGACCATCTGCATCTTTGATCTCACCGAAGGCGGGACCGGTATCTCCAAAGTTGCCTTTTCGCGGATAGACGATCTGCTTTCAAGGGCGGTAGATCTGATCCAAGAGTGCGAATGTTCAACCGGCTGTCCTAACTGTATCTTCGATAGTTCCTGTCGTGACGATCAGATCGACAAACAGCTCGGACTGCAGACCCTGAAGTTCTTACACTCCGAGACCGCCCCGATCTCCACCACAACTTGATATATGCGCTGAACGCCTCCTGGGCTAGTAAAGACATGGGATCTGTCAACAAAGCTCAAAGTGCTCTGACAGTAAGTGCCAGCAACCGATATCGCAGAATGAAGACCACACCTTGGGGATCTACGTCGAGTCTGACAAGCTCATTACAGTCCGACTGGTAGTTTGCTCTGTATGACTCGCATCCTCTCCGGAATTCAACCGTCAGGTCAAATCCATCTCGGCAACTACCTGGGAGCGATCAAGAACTGGGTCGAAGAGCAGGAAACAGCGGAGAGCTTCTACACAGTCGTGGACCTACATGCAATAACCGTGGAGCACAATCCCGAGGCGCTGAGGAGATCGACCCAGGAGCTAGTCATGGGGCTATTCGCTCTCGGTCTCGATCAGTCCAAATCCAAGACCTTCCTTCAGAGCCACGTAGCCCAGCACTGCCAGCTCAGCTGGCTAATGGAGTGCACGGTTACTTTCGGCGAACTAAACCGAATGACACAGTTCAAAGACAAAGGCAAAGGCGATGAGAAAGTTAGGGCCGGACTCTTTACCTATCCGGCGCTGATGGTAGCTGATATCCTGCTTTACCAGGCCGACAAGGTACCAGTCGGCGACGACCAGAAGCAGCACCTTGAACTGGCCCGTACCGCAGCTCAACGCTTCAACAACGCCTATGGCGACGTCTTTGTCGTGCCATCCCCCATGATCCCATCGATCGGCGCAAGGGTGATGGACCTCCAGGACCCGACTCGAAAGATGTCGAAGTCCTCCGCCTCAGACGCCGGCCTAATCTACGTCTTCGAGGAGCCAGAATCGATACAGAAGAAGCTTAGAAAAGCGGTGACAGACGCTGAAGGTCGGGTCGAATACGAGCCGAATATTCCGGAGCGGGCGGGAGTGAACAACCTGCTCGAGATCTATTCGGCGATCGATGGGAGGAGTCCGACTGAGATAGCTTCTGAGTACACCTCCTATGGGTCACTCAAGTCGGACCTTTCAGAGGTCGTCATATCCCACCTTGCCCCGTTCCGGAAGCGGTATCACGAATACCTAACGGATCCGTCTGAACTGGGACGTCAGCTGAAAATTGGATCTGATGCGGCCCAGGAGGTCGCACAGAAGACGCTCGAAAGTGCAATGAGTGCGATCGGATTCCTCAAGCCGATCCCTTGACTCAGAACGGTACGGGGGTCAAGGGATGAAAGTTCCCGCCCACATGTTCTGAAATGGCGTAAATAGCTTCGTGGCAACGATCGGGAAGAACAGGAAGATCATTATCACCACGGGAAGCAGAAAGCGTCTCGCGTCGTAGTAGCCAGAAAGGTACCTGTCAGGTATAAATCGCTCAAGTACTGCCGAACCATCCAGCGGTGGGATCGGAATCAGGTTGAATACCGCAAGATTCACGTTCACCAGACCTCCGTAAACCATAAGTCTGTCGATAAACCCCGTACCCGGCCCTCCGGCGGTTCCAATTGACTGGGCGGTCGCCGAAGCGATTTCATGATTCAACCTCGCGTGCACAAGCACTCCCAGAACTATCGCAAGGATGATGTTCGTCACCGGACCCGCAAGTGAGACCCAAACCGCCTGGTTCCTTGGTTTTCGGAGATTACCGACATTCACCGGCACCGGCTTGGCATAGCCGATTGGCGTTATCCCCGCGATGGTCAGCACAGCCGGAAGAATTAGTGAACCAAGCGGGTCGATATGTGCAATTGGATTCAACGTCAACCTGTGGGCGTTCTTGGCAGTCCGGTCACCGAAGTAAAGTGCCACGTATCCGTGTGATACCTCGTGAAGGATCACGGAGGGGACCAACGCAATGAGAATAATCCCCGAGTCAATGTTTACGACGTGGCGAAAGTACGCAGCGAGGGCAATCGCTACAAGTAGCAGATATATTCCGTACTTCCTAAGCAAGCTGGGCACTAACGACGACTCCGGCTCGCCACGCAGTCCATGCACAGCCTCGCGGTTGGAATCGCCTCAAGTCTGGCTTCGCCGATCGGATTGTGACAGACCTCGCAGGTGCCGTAGCTACCGTCATCGAGCTTTGCTAGGGCGGCTAAAACTTCCACAAGCGCTTCCTTCATCTGATTTGCCAGCGCCTCTGCCTCACCGCGTTCAGCTGTAACCTGACTCGAATCGGCGAAATTTACGTCGTAGTCGAGCCCCGAGGCACCATAGCCGATCTCCTCGAGCTTCTTCTCGAGATCGACCTTTTCTGCCAGGAGAGCCTCCTTTGCAGAACTATTGATTTTGCTTTTTGAAGACATAGATATCCAAGTTAGCCCCCTTTGAGCCCATGGGCCTGCGAGCGGGGATGGAACTCACTGTGAACTGCAAGCATTCTGGTCAAAGACACCTTGGTATATATCTGCGTGGTCTGCAGATCTGCATGTCCGAGAAGCTCCTGGACCACTCTTAAATCGGCGCCATGATCGACCATATGGGTGGCACAGCTGTGTCTGAGCGCATGGGGCGAGAAGTCTGCCCCGATACCAATTGCCGCAGCTCTAGCCTTGAGAGCCAGCCACGCCCCCTGCCTTGTCAGTGGACCGCCCTTGGAATTGACAAACAACATCCCCATACTCGAATCACCGGACTTACTCTTTGACACCAAGATGGAACGGCCACGCAGTAGGTACTCGGAGAGAAACTGCAGTGCACTATTCGAGATCGGGACAATACGCTGTTTGGATCCCTTTCCTGTCACCTGAAAAAGACCATCGTCGAATTTGGTAGCAGTTGCGCTCATGCCGACCAGCTCGGAAATTCTTAGTCCAGAGCCGTACAGGACTTCGAGCATCAACCTGTCCCTCAAATCGAGTGGACTACTTCCAGACACCGACTCGAGCAGCTGGTTCACTACCTCTTCGGAGAGGGCCTTGGGAAGTCTCATTGGGACTTTCGGGGCTCGAACCAGTACGGTCGGATCATCGTCGAGCTGGCCCCGACTCAGGAGGTATCCATAAAGGCCGCGAATCGCAGACAACGCTCGCCTAGTGGAATTCGCATCGTGTCTACCAAGGTGGTCAGCTAAGTAGAGCTCGATATCAGACCTCTCGGTCGACTCAATCGTTGATTCAAGACCTAAGAGCCAGCCCTCGAAGTCGATGAGATCAGACCTGTAGCCTTCGAGTGTCGCCCTTGCGCGACCTTTGCTTACCGCCAGATGGGCAAGAAAGCCTGAGGAGAGTTCAGACAGTTCGCGCGGTTCCTCAGACGCTGGCTGCACCAATTGTCTCGATCAGCCCACTCTGGTCCACCACAATGGATGGCATCGGCACATTCTGAAGATAGGCCTGAGTCTGCAGCAGTCCAATGATTGTTTTTGCGTCATCAATCACGCCCGAAGTGACCATTGAAAAGCTGTCTTCCAGCTTGAAGCTGACCAGACTCGAGTTGCGTTCCTCGATGCTCTGCGGTGCCCTTGAGCCGGCAGTAAGACCCATGGCCAAGAATAGATAGCTCACCTCATCGCAGAATCCGGGGGAATTTCGGAAACGTGCGATCTGCACCCAGTGGTCGGCGAAAAGACCAAGCTCCTCTTCGAGTTCCCTCTTTGCGGTCTCAATAGGGACCTCGCCTTGGACATCTCTTTTGCCAGCACACAGCTCCAAGAGATCCCCACCTACACTGGCCCTGAACTGTTTGACCGCTATCACCCGTCCCGAGGTCGTAACCGGTACGACGACAACTGCGCCCGGATGGTGGACCACCACTCTGGTGACCTCATCTCCCTGGTCTACCTGCCAAGTCATCTCGGACAAAGACAAAAAGTCGCCGCGCCAAATTGGACGATCAGAGACGAGTTCAGCCATTACTTCTTGGATCCGATCGCAAAAGCCCCGTCCTGGCTCTCTTTCACCTCGAGTGGTTGAACCTTTCCTTCTGCTGCCACACGATCGGCACGGTGCGCGATTGCCGCTGCAACCAGCTCACGAAACAGCGGATGGGGACGATCAGGGCGAGACTTGAACTCCGGATGTGCTTGAGTACCGACCCAAAAAGGATGACCGGGTAACTCAATAAATTCAACAAGAGAGCCATCTGGCGATACACCAGAGCAGACCAGTCCGGCCTCCTCCAACCTGCTACGGTATCTCGGATTGACCTCGAAACGATGTCTGTGCCGCTCTGAAACTATCTCTTCACCGTATATGGAAGCCACTTGAGAGCCAGGAGTCAGGCGGGCGTAGTAGGCACCCTTCCTCATTGTTCCACCAAGATCGGCGACACCGCGCTGCGAATCCATCAGATCTATGACTGGGAAGTGAGTTTCCTCATTGAACTCTCTGGAGTGCGCACCCTCCATGCCTGCGAGATTTCTTGCGACATCTATGACCATCGTCTGCAGTCCAAGACAGATTCCTAGACACGGAAGGCCGGACTCGCGGGCAAAAGTAGCCGAAGCGATCTTCCCCTCTATGCCCCTAGGTCCGAAGCCTCCCGGAATCACAATCCCGTCGAGATGACCTAGCGAACTTTGGGCCAGCATCGGCGTTACCTGCTCGGCGGAGATCAGTTCAATATCTACCTTGGTGTCGTAGAAGAGTCCGCCGTGCTTCAGGGCCTCCGCAACTGACAGGTACGCATCTGTAAGGTTGATGTACTTGCCAATTATTGCAATGCGAACAACCCTCTTGCTCAAAGAAGCACGCGCCGCCATAGCGTTCCAGACCGAAAGGTCCAGGCTGTAGTTATCTTTGTCGAACTGCAGAAGCTCGAGTACGTACTCGTCTAATCCCTCCTCGTGAAGCGCTGAAGGTATGCGGTAGATGTTGTCCACGTCAATCGCTGAGACGACGGCCCTCTCGCTTACGTCCGCGAGCATCGAAATCTTCTCCTTGAGACCAGATGCAAGCGGCTTATCGGATCTGCAGACGATGACATCCGGTTGGATTCCTCTAGACCTCAACTCCGTTACTGAGTGTTGAGTTGGTTTCGTCTTCTGCTCGCCCGATGGGCCGAGGTATGGAACCAGGGTCAGATGGATGTAACAGACGTTGTTTCGGCCAACGTCTTTGCGAAACTGCCGGATGGCCTCGAGAAATGGAAGAATCTCGATGTCTCCTACAGTTCCCCCCACCTCAGTAATGACTACGTCCACATCCTCAGTGGCGAGCGCGGTAATCCTCGCTTTAATCTCATCAGTAACGTGTGGGATAACCTGAACAGTCTTTCCTAAATAGTCGCCCTTACGCTCTCTGGCGATGACCGCTTGATAGATCGATCCGGTTGTAACCGATGATGGCCTTGTCAATGACACATCGACGAACCTCTCGTAGTGTCCGAGGTCTAGATCGGTCTCCGAACCGTCATCGGTAACAAACACCTCGCCATGTTCAAAAGGATTCATCGTTCCCGGATCGACATTGATATAGGGGTCAAGCTTCTGCATGACTACGCGCAGGCCACGCTGCTTTAGAAGGCGACCGAGAGATGACGCGGTGATACCTTTGCCCAGAGAACTCGCCACGCCACCGGTCACGAAAATGTGCTTCGCCAATTCAAAACCCCTTCAAACAACCAGAAAACTCTACAGCCACCCCACCGGGCTACCTTCCGAACAGAAAAGATCGACTAAACATCAGGTCGCCTCACTCACGTGATCGCTTGGCAATGCTCAGTAGCTCCACTGCGTGAGAGATCGCTACCTCAGAATTTGAATGACCCGAAAGCATCCGAGCAATCTCGCCAGCCCGCTCCGCCTGCTCGATAGTCTCCAGGTCGGTCCTGGTGGTCTGGCCATCAATAGATTTACGGATCCGTATCTGTTGATCGGCGAAGGCAGCTACCTGCGGCAGGTGAGTGACGACTATTACCTGGCGATCCATACCAAGCTCAGAAAGCGCTCGACCGACTTGCAATGCAGTCTCACCACCGATTCCGGCGTCAATTTCGTCAAATACCATCGTAGACGCTCCACGATTCGCCACCAGGCATATAGCCAACATAACTCTTGAGATCTCACCTCCGGAAGCGACCTTGGCCATCGGGTGGGGAGCCATCCCGGGATTGGCGCTGAAGAGAAATGAGATTGGTGAACCGTCTCCGTGCTCTCCCACCTCGATCAAGAACCGCGCTGAGGGGAGGCTCAACTGCTTCAGTCGCTCGCTCAACTTCAGAGAAATCTGTTTGGCCGCATCAATTCTGGCAGCTCGGACTTTTGAAGACACCTCTTCAAGTTCCCGATTTGCTTCCTCAAATGCAGCTTGGAGCGACTCCTTGGTTGTAGAGGCGCCTGTGAGCAGCGCCAGTTCCGCTGTTGCAGAACCATAATGACCGATCACCTGGGCGAGCGATGGGCCGTACTTGCGCTTTAACTCAGACAGGAGCTTGATCCGCGACCGTATGGTATCGAGCAGTGCCGGATCCTCATTCACGGTCGACAGTACTTCCCGCAGATCCGAACGGACGTCGTCCAGTTCTGCCACGACTGACTCCAGCCTCTTTCGGAGATCGGTGATGAACTCGATCTTCTCAAGTAGGTGACTGGCCGTTGCCACCAGGTCTCGGGCGCCCCCTTCGACCTCATGAGACAGAAGATTGAAAGCAGAATTGACGGCCTCTTTTATCTCCGATGCATTCGAAAGGATCGCTGCTTGAGCCTCTAATTGAGTCTCTTCCTCCGGATCGGCCAGATCCGCCCGAACAATCTCGTCAACCTGAAAACGAAGCAGGTCTATCCTCTGAAGTCTCATCGACTCACCAAGCTCAAGATCAGATAACTGCCGGGATATCTCTCGCACACGTTGTTGTATGAGCTTCATTTCGCTCGTGTCTAATTGCGCAGCCATATCGAGAATCTCGAGTTGAGATGCGGGCCTCTGAAG
Organism: Acidimicrobiaceae bacterium; assembly: GCA_013044385.1. Lineage (GTDB taxonomy): Bacteria > Actinomycetota > Acidimicrobiia > Acidimicrobiales > Acidimicrobiaceae > JABEUN01. The sequence goes on along the minus strand of JABEUN010000003.1, from coordinate 39,915 downwards.
TGAATTAGCCAAACCCTGTCCAAACAGCTCCACCAACGGACCTGCGAAGTCAACGAGCTCGGAGACACTCGTAAGCCGACCATTGAGATATGCCCTGCTCCTGCCGTTGTGGGAGATCTCCCTCGACAGAATCGTCTCGATGCCCTCGTTGACAAAGACTCCCGACACAGTCGCCGACTGTGAGTTCTCCCGGATCATCTCTGGAGTCGACCGACCGCCGAGAAGTAGTTCTATCGCCGAAACCACCATCGTCTTGCCCGCACCGGTCTCACCGGTTAACGCGATCAGTCCAGGGCCAAGTTCAATCTCGGCCTCCTCTATCACTCCGAGATTTGTAACCCTCAGCAGCTGGAGCACGCCTCAGCCTCCGATCGACTTGGAGTCCAAACCGAACTTTGCCTTGAGAATCTCGTGGAAACTGCGGTTCTCAAATGTAACCAGATGCGCATTGTGATTGGCACGTCGACAAACGACGGTATCGCCTGGGTGTATGTTCATTATGTTCTGTCCATCGACCATTACTGATGCCGGTGGTCCATCACAAAGACGGAGGGTGACAACCTCGCTCGGTGCGAGCACAAGCGTCCTATCGAAAAGCATATGCGGCGAGATAGGGGTAAGGAGGAGGGCTTCTAGCTCAGGGGATGCGATTGGCCCGCGAGCCGACAGACTGTATGCAGTCGATCCAGTCGGTGTCGCAACTATGAGGCCATCAGCGTCATAACGAATGAACTTCCTCCCCGATATTGCGACCTCCACCCTGATCACGTGGCCCGAATGGAGCCTCTCCACCACGACTTCATTCAGTGCTATGCCAAGATCCAACGGGGAAGGGTCCGTCCCACTTCCTTTGACTTCTGAAGTTGACTCTCTCTCCAGCTGGACTGCGACGGTCATTCTGCGCTGGATGTGATAGTCACCCTCGAAGAAGCGCCTGAGAGCGGCATGAAGGTCGCGAGGGTCAACCTCTGCAAGGTATCCAAGTCTGCCCAGATTTACGCCAAGTATCGGAGTATCGGTCCCTGAGACCAGCTCCACAGCCCTGAGCATCGTTCCGTCTCCACCTAAGCTCAAAAGCAGGTCGCAGTCGGCAAAAGCGTCATCCTTGGAGGCGTCAAACTCGACCACATCGTGTCCTAGTCTCTCAAGCAGTTGCTTCGATTCCAGAGCGAGTTGAGCTGCTTCGGGTCTATTCGGATGGACAATGAAGCCGACGGTGCTCACGGAGTCAACCTAGCAACTCCTGAGCCAAATCACCCAATATTCCTAAGCTGCGGGACCTTAGTTGCCGAAGCGACTGCAAGGTCCACAAGTTCCGGAATCTCCTGGCTCCAATTGATATCTTCCGAACTGGATGCGAGGATGAAGAATTCTTGATTGCCAGAGGTTCCCCTGAGTCTCGAAGGGAGCACATCAAGCACTTGAAAGCCACATCTGACGAGTTCGTCTGCGGCTTCTCTGACCGATGCCTTCCAAAGCTCCGGATCCCTAATAACGCCCCTCGCCGCGCTGGCATCTTTGTGGCCAACTTCGAATTGGGGCTTGACCAGACAGACGAGTTGGCCTTGGCAAAGAGCAGCGAGCCGATACAGATCTGATGCGACCAGTCTGACCGAGATAAAGCTGAGGTCACACGTGACAAGATCAAATCCGGAAAGTCCGCAGCTGGAGGGGTCGAAACCCCTGACGTCGGTCTTCTCCAGCGAGAGAACCCGTGGATCGTGACGAAGCCTGTCGTCCAGTTGGGCGGTACCAATATCAAGGGCGGTCACCTGCAGTGCGCCCAACTGAAGCATGCAGTCCACGAATCCACCCGTCGATGATCCGACGTCGAGACACACCATTCCAGCAGGACTCAAACCAACTTGGTCGAAGAAGCCAAAGAGCTTCTCCCCTCCCCTTCCTACAAATCGAGAAGGCTTGACAAGAGATAGTTGATCAGCTGGAAGTACTGCCCTCGAAGCTTTGAAGGCAACCGAGCCGTTCACCAAGACCGAATGGCTCTCAATCAGTGACTGAGCAGATGCTCTAGATGGCGCCAAACCCTGATCGACCATCGCCTGATCGAGCCTCTGGGCCGATCTAGCCAACCCTTACGAACCCCATTCCAGTTGCGGCAGATCCTAATTTGTGAACCGAAAGCTGCTTATTCAGTTGGCTTTGCCTCTCCGGGAGTCGGTGTGGGAGTGGGAGTGGGAGTCGGATTTGGCGCAGCTGCGGATGCCGGCGCAGACCGGGTGGGTCTTGCCCGCGTTGCCGGCTTTTTGTCTGCCGCTGCTGCTGCACTAGAAGTGCCTGTCGACTTTGTCGCCGCCCTCTTGGTTGCCGTGGTCGTCGATCGAGCTGAAGCTGTACGAGGTGTCGTCGATCGAGGTGTGGTGGCCCTGGCTGGGACGGTCCGCGCACTCATTGATGAAGCAGCAGATGGTGTCGTAGGCTCGGCATTTGACACTTCTGGATGAGCATCTTCTGCAACTGTCTCCGCAGGAGCAGCATCAGGCTTTGCGCTGCCGCTTTTGTTAGCAGAACCCTTCGATTCGGAACCCTTGGCCTTAGTTGAGTCCGACTTCTTCGACTCAGGCTTAGGCTTCGCCTTAGCGAAGGTCGACTCGTACTGCTTTATGAATTTTTCAAACGCCTTCTGGAGTTCCTCGGTCCTGACTAGACCGATCGTCCTTATCTGCTTTGCAACCTCTTTACGAACCAGATCCGCAACGGCTTCGGAGTTCTTCCTTGATTTCTCAAAGATCTCCTCGAATAGGGCGCGAAACTGCTCCCTTTGTACTTCACTTGCCCGCTGTATCTCCTTCATGAGCTCTTCTCCACGAGCTTGTGAAAGCTTGGTGGTAGCGCTCCAAGTATCAGCGAATTTTTGAAAGAAGTCCTTCTGTTGTGCCATGCACAAAGACTACTCGATCGAGCTGGGTAGCATCTGGGAAACGGTTCCGATTCGAATCTAATAAGTATTACCAACGCACCTATATTGAACACGACTAATGGGCCCGACTGCACAGCGAGTCTCCGTAGGGCCAGGTTACTCAGCCCGGATAACTCCAATCTGACTCAACTATTGGTCCATTTCGGCTTTCTCTTTTCGAGAAATGCTGCCATGCCCTCCTGGGCATCACTACTTTGAGATGTGCCCGCCATGGTCTCTGATGCAAGGGAGTAAGCCTGGTCTGTTGTCAAGTCGATCTGACGATAAAACGTCTGCTTGCCAACTCCTTTGGAGTATGAAGAGCCCCTGGTTGCCCGCGCAAGTAGAGAGACGGTGGCCGACTCCAGTGACTCTGGAGCAACGGAGTAGTTGATCAGACCCCATGCACATGCAGTCTCAGCATCGATGATGTCACCTGTTGCACCCATCTCGAACGCTCGCTTTCGGCCAACACTTCTAGCAACCGCGACCATCGGTGTATGGCAGAACCACCCGCCTTTTCCACCCGGAGTTGCAAAGCCAGCTGTATCTGCCGCAACAGCCAGATCTGCCGTAGCCACCAGCTGGCATCCAGCAGCGGTAGCCAAAGCATGCACCTTTGCGACGATTGGCTGAGGAATCTCGGTCATGGTACGCATCATCTCTGTGCAGGTCCAGATGAGCTTCCTCATAAAGCCAATATCAGACCCGGCCATATCCGAAAAGTCGTGACCAGCTGAAAAGACGGGACCATTTGCGTCGACAATCAAACCAATAGCTTCACTTTCACCCACTACACGAAGGGCGTGCGTTATCTCTTGCATGTGATCCAAGCTGAGGGCATTTCGTTTCTCGGGACGATTCAGGGTCAACCTGGCGAATTCACTGTCAATGTCCAAGAGAATGTTCTCGTAGTCCATCCCACTAACCCCCTACCTAGCCACGATGGCTACGACAATCTCTGTGCAGCCATTTAATGAGGCTAACCCATCTTCAACAATCATGATTCACCCTCTGAATTGGATCGAAAATCCATAGGCACATCCGGCACACTGCCTGCCAAGTTCGACAGACTCACCAGAGGGGTGAGGTCGTCGGCTAATCCAAACTTCTAACTACATGCACCCGTCAGTCGGTTTGAGCCCGCCGACCATCGCTTTTGTTGCGTATCGAAGTCGTCAAGACAGCTAGAGAGCGACATTTGCTATTTGACCCGGCGAGCTGAGATGTCACTTTTGATTTCTGGGCCATGGGTTGGCCCAATACTGAAACCAATTTCGGCCAACGGCGGCGGCCAATCGACCATACCCACAAGTCCCAGTGTCCGGACCTTTGATACGCGCGCACTTGGCTCGTTGTTTGAACCCAAAAGTTCAGCTCGCCAGGTCGGTCCAACAATCAGTAACATTTCGGCCTACTCGAATCGAATCGGAGACAAATCAACCCATTTAAAATTCAACACCCACGACTATGGACAGGCTAAGGACGGATTGCGGCCGCATCCGGTTTCCCAACCCTCGGGGTCGATTGGGCCGTAGAATCCCCCGGCAATCGAACGCTTGTCCAGGGGATCGTGAGTCTCGGACCCCGCTCGGCAGATGTCGGAGATCACCAAGTCATCCTCCAAGTGATGGACCACAGCAAGCTGATTCCAATATGATCCAGCGCATCCAGACTCCCGCAGTTCATCTGTAGCACCGTGGGTCCAATGCGGTAGCCTGATTCAATCGGAGTAGAGCTTTACTGGCGGTGTTCAAACGCCAATCGATGTCAGCCTCAGCATTCAGATCGGAAACTCGCTCGTGCGTGTAAGGTCAGTGGTCAAGGTTGACTCCCCTGTCTGAATCGCTACATATCGGCACAGACTTACAGAGTCGCTTGCACTTCGAAACCCATGGCCAAAAGTACGAAAATCTCTTCCTTACCAAGAGTCACTAACTATCAGGAGTCCTCGTAGTCATGTCAATCACATCTGACGTGCTGATAGCTCTGGCCGGTTTCGGCGCAGGCATGGTCAACACGATTGTCGGATCTGGGTCCCTGATCACTTTCCCAACACTGCTCGCATTGGGATACTCGCCTCTGGTGGCAAATGTCTCTAACACTTTGGGACTCGTTCCAGGCTCTGCAAGCGGCGCCTATGGGTATCGGCGAGAGCTCGCCGGCCAGAGAGACCGAGTCGTGAAATTAGGGATTGTGGCCATCTTCGGCGGGGTATTCGGTGCGTTTCTGCTGGTGACCTATCCTGGCGCGTTCCAGAAGGTGGTCCCCTACCTGATTCTGATGGCAGTCGCATTGATGGCCGTTCAACCACGTATATCCCGGAGTCTTGCAAAGCGCAGTAGCCGGGGAGTTGAGTCCTCTGTTCTTTATGGAGGTGTATTTGCGACCGCAATCTATGGCGGTTACTTCGGAGCGGCCCAGGGTGTAGTACTGATGGCTCTTTTGGCGATCGGACTTGATGATTCTCTGCAGCGACTGAATGGCCTTAAAAATGTTCTCGCAGGTTTAGTGAACGGAATCGCAGCCATATTCTTCATATTCGTCACCCATGTGGCGTATATTCCTGTCGTACTAATTGCGATCTCGTCGACATTGGGTGCCCAAGTTGGAGCTCATTTTGGCCGCAAGATTCCACCGAAGATTTTGCGAGCAGTTGTCATAAGCGTGGGCATACTGGTCGCACTGAAGTTGATCTTTCTGAGTTGAAGCTGGCTTTGGGAGCTCAGCACCGTGACCCAGTTGTGCTGATCCGATCTCCACATTGCGCTGACAGTGCCAACAGTCGCCGATCGAGGGAAATTTGACTAGTTCTGCAACTGCCTCAACCCCTGTGAGCCCGTCCGAACCAATCAGCGATCTTCATAAGGTTGGCTTGGACTCACTGCTAGGCCGACTTCAGGGTGCAAAACCATCAAGCCTCTATCTGCCTGATCAGCTAAGCGATCCTCGAGCACCATCGCACAAAATCTGCAGCGCGTTCTAAAACAGAACTCCACCAAGAGGTCCACGCTAAGTAAGCCCTGTTACAGGTTGCAGTTATCCTACGAATAGCAAAGAATCAACGGGCATCTGGCCTGTGCTTTGGCTTAAAGGTGGAAGCTGCAAGTTGGAAACTAATTCACGAGATCAGATCTGGGCGTCGACCATGGCGGGTCGAGTCCACGATGGATATGTTTTCGCAAAGGACGGTGATCCGCTAAAGGTATCACTTCGAACTCCTGCATCTAGAGCAGAGCGAGAGGAGCTTGAATTCGAAAGACTCTCGGCCGGTGCGACCTTCGCCATCGGATCCGGAAGGCGTAGGGTTGAAGAGGAGCCCGATCCTGTTCGTACCTGCTTTGAACGAGACCGTGACAGAATCCTTCATCGGAGTACTGCATTTCGAAGATTGGCAGGCAAGACCCAGGTCTTCGTCTTCCCAGATGACCACATGCGGACGCGTCTGACCCATGCCCTTGAGGTGACACAGGTCGCCCGAGCAATAGCCGAGCAGTTGAGACTCAATGTCGCTCTCACAGAAGCGATTGCATTAGGTCACGATTGTGGTCACGGCCCCTTCGGACACGCTTCGGAAGATGCCTTCTCTGAGTTCCTGGAAGAAGGGTTCGACCACGCTGTCTGGGGGGAATCTGTCGTGCTCGCACCGCTTAATCTTTGCCAAGAGACTCGAGACGGCATCCGAAACCACTCCTGGTCCAGGCCATCACCTTCTACCGCCGAGGGCCTCGTTGTCTCTTGGGCCGACCGAATCGCATACGTCTGTCACGACTTCGAAGACGCTAGATCCGCCGGGATCGTCGAATATCAGATGCTTCCAGAGGAGGTAGTCGACGTAGTTGGAATGCGTCGATCCACCCAACTGGACAGATTTATTACAGACCTAGTAAACACAACCGTCTCGTCTGGTCATATTGCTATGTCGAAAGATTGCGGCGAGGCCCTCAGTCGGTTCAGAGATTTCAACTACCGCTACATCTACGCAAGACCGGCATCGAAAGATCAGGTCACGGCAGTACGGCCTCTGTTGGGTGCATTGGTCGAATTCTACGCAGACAGGCCGAATGCGTTACCCACACGGACCTCTATTGATACAGAAGAACTAGAGCCAATTGTGGCTGGCAGTCCAGCATCGTATAGACGATCGGTAGAGTTCGTGGCTGGAATGACCGATCGCTTCGCCATTCGAATGGCCACTTCCCATCTCGGTTGGCACAGCGACCGACTTCCGCTGGGAATTGACACAGCCGCCCGTTGATCACCTACAGCTGAGGTGTAACCGATCCGGCCGACTCCTTAGATCGCGGAATTGAGTTCGCCTAGGAGTAAACGCGGGCAAATGTTGTCCCCGAACCGCCTATCCAAACTCTTACCCACGAGTACGTTGACTTCCAAGATAAGACCTCTAGCGGGGGTATTTCCGAACCTTCAACCAAATCAGCGATATGTGTAAACCTCAATTGGCAAACTTCGGTGTCAGTGTTCCCACCGACCCAGTTATCCCATCGGTGAGTAGTCTCTCGACCCACAGAATTCGCGCATGAATGCTTAGACACGCTGAATCGATTGCAAAGATCTCAACTGGAAAACGCGTTGGCAACACCTGGTATGGGGCCGGCTTGCTTAGACCTACGGCTCGAAACCAGAGTCGCAATCCGCTAGATCTTCACTACGACTCTGCCTTTTACGTGACCGTCAAGGATCTGCTGAGCCATCTCTGGCAGGTCTTCTAGGGTCGCCTCGGAGGTCATGGAAGCCAGCAGTTGTTTTGGCAGGTCCGACCCCAAACGACGCCAAGCGGTCTCCCGAAGTGCCAGCGGTGCGTTCACCGAATCGATCCCTAACAGGCTCACTCCCCGGAGTAGAAATGGCATCACCGAGGCCTCGAACTTACCCCCACCTGCAAGGCCGACAGCGGCGACCGAACTGTTTCTGCACAGCTGAGATATAACTCTTCCAAGGGTGACGCCTCCAACTGCATCGATACAGCCCGACCATCGCTCTGATTCAAGAGGACGCTGACCAGGTGTTGACAGTTCTTCTCTCGCCACAATCGTCGCGGCACCTAGACCCTTGAGGTAGTCAGACTCCTCGGGACGGCCGGTGGAAGCAGCCACACGATATCCGAGGCTCGCTAAGGTAGCGACCGCTACTGAACCGACGCCACCGACGGCACCAGTAATCAGCACCTCCCTCTCGTCTGGAACTAGACCGTGGCGCTCGAGTGCGAGAATTCCGAACATGGCAGACAATCCAGCCGTTCCTATCGCCATCGCCTCATGGCCAGAAAGATTCTCAGGAAGTCTTACCGCCCATTCCGACCTGACCCGGGCGAGCTGACTAAATCCACCCCAATGAATCTCACCGACTCGGAAGCCTGTAACAATAACCTTGTCACCGACTCCAAAGCGTTCGCTATTGGTCTCCAGCACCTCACCCACTAGGTCAACACCGGGAATGTGCGGATATTTGGAGACGAGTCGACCCAACCCCTTGATGACCATCCCGTCTTTGTAGTTCAGCGTCGAATACTCGACCTTCACCAAAAGATCACCTTCGGGAAGTAGAGACTCATCTAGATCGGTCACCTCAGCAGTGTAGGTACCGTTCTCCTCATTCACCAGCAGCGCTTTGAACATACGAACCGTTCTAGCAGGGATTGTAACCAACAGGGACACAACCGTGCCAAGTCTGATTTACCTAAATTCAGATCGGATTAGTCGACATTCCACTTCGAGCTGGTTAGGATGCCTTCAACAAGAAAAAGGTACCGGCAAGTGAAGAGAATCTGCGTGAAATGAACAACAAGAGCCGCTCATTTGAGTCTGACCGTCAAGTATCTGGTAACGAAATACTGAAGGCCGAAAGCGATGGACTTAGATCGTCAATTGCATTAGAGCTCAAAGACGATTCACCCACCTTTTCAAACGATGCTGCGCAGATTCTCAAGTTCCATGGTGTCTACACCCAAGACGATCGGGACAAAAGATCTACGCTGCGCAAAAATGGGTCCGAGCTTGCCCATATGTGCATGGTCCGAGCGGCTATACCAGGTGGAAGGTTGACTCCTGAACAGTATCTAGCCCTTGACGAACTCGCATCCGATCTCGCAGGCGAATCGCTACGGATTACGACTCGTCAGGGAATCCAGTTCCACTTCGTTTCGAAGGGGGACCTAAAACCGGTGATCAAGGCGGTAAATGATGCCCTTCTGACCACCTACGCCGGCTGCGGTGACGTGGTTAGAAATGTCACTGCGTGTACTGCTCCGCGTTCCGATGGCCTTGATCTCCAAATGGCTGAGATAGCTGACCAGATCTCCGCTCGATACAAACCCGCCTCGTCCGCCTACTTCGAGATCTGGAGCGACGGAGACAGGATCGAGCAGGCTGAGGCGGACCCTATTTACGGAACCACCTATCTTCCTCGTAAGTTCAAGATCGGAATCGCTACCACCGACGACAACTGTGTTGATCTGATGTCACACGACCTCGGTGTGGTGCTGGATCCTGCTCGTGTGGGTCAGGTCGGCATTGTCGTTGGGGGTGGCCTCGGCAAGGGCCACGCAGACCCAGGCTCTCTGGCTCGCCTCGCAGAGCCACTTTGCACGGTTCGAACAGAACACCTGCTGCAGACGATCGACATCGTACTTTCAATTCAGCGCGATTACGGCGATAGGTCTGATCGCTCAAGAGCACGACTCAAATACCTAATTGAGTCTCACGGAATCGAATGGTTTCGGCGGGAGGCTGAGGCCAGATCCAATGTCCCGTTTATGGAGTTTGATTCAGTGAAGTTTTCGGACTCACCTAGTCACCTCGGCCTCAATTTGTCTGCCCCATCACGCCCCTACTACGGACTGAAACTTCCATCTGGAAGGATCAAGGACACCTCCCAAGTAGCGCTTCGCACTGCTCTAAGAGGAGTTGTCCATGATTTCAGGCCGCTCATTTCCCTCACTGCCAAGGAAGACCTCGTACTATTCGGACTCGAACTGGAACAGCTTGAGAAGCTCAGACAACGGCTTGACTCTGACGGCGTGCAGTTATCCGAATCCCTCTCACCGCTGACCAGAGACTCATTTGCCTGTCCAGCACTTCCAACTTGTGGTCTGGCGTTGGCCGAATCCGAAAGAATCCTGCCCACGCTCACCAAGGAGATCGATCATGAACTCAAGCTCCACGCCCTATCAGACTCCGAGATCTCGCTGCGGATGACCGGCTGCCCAAATGGTTGTGCTCGGCCCTATCTCGCTGAGATCGGAATCGTCGGAAGGTCGAAACGGAGTTACGACGTCTACCTTGGCGCAAACCGCAAAGGGACACGACTAGGCACACTTTATGCCGCTGATGTGGCTTTCGACATACTTCGAGAATCACTTGCCGGACCACTCAGACTTTACAGCGAAACTCGACTTTCCGGCGAGGGATTCGGCGACTTCTGCCACCGTATCGGTGTTCAGGAACTAACCAAACGTTATGCTCCAGCCCCGCGACGGACACGCAAAACAGAGCCGAGCAAAAGCGGGCAAAGCTGATGCACCTAATCGATACTGCGCTCTGCCAACTCGACAGTAGAGACCGCCAAAGCACCCGCGCCCAGCCAGCCCTCTCCTTTGCTGGAGATCTCGAAGGAACCAAATCCGCACGTGATTTGTCTTCATCGATGATGATCTCTCTGAGGCTATCGGGACGGAAGTGCGTCGTAATAGGAGATGGGTCCGAGGCAGAAAGACGGTCCAAACTCCTCAGAGACAAGGGCGCCTCGGTGAGGGTTTTATCCCTAGATGCGACAAATGAACCTCTTAGCACAGGACAGCTCAGCGCCTATCTACTCGGAGCTGTCGTAGTCATCGCAGCTGGAGTGCGGAGCGACCTTGTGAGAGTAATCAGGACAGTAACAGATGAGCTTGGAATTCTGTTCTGCTCCATAGATGACCCCGAGAACTGCGACTTCTTCAACGTTGCGACTCGGTCTGTAGGACCGCTAACTCTAGCGGTATCGAGCGACGGTGAGCTCCCTTGTTACACCTCTTTGATAGCCGACCGGCTCTTGGAGGTCTTGTCAGAGTATGAGTGGACCGCATTTCGAGTAGTAAAACAGATACGCGAGTCAATCAGACTGAAACACGGGACCAGTCTTGGAAACTCATGGCGAGAGTTGATACTCGAGGCGGAGAGCCTGGCAGAGTCTGGACTTGCTGAAAGCGAGATATTCGAACTGCTGCTGAGCCAGGTAGAGATCACAAACAGTGCAATGCCGCAACTATCGTAGGCCGCCAATCTCGCTCGTCAAAGAGCGGCCTTTGAGCGCGGACAGGATTCCCGATTCGCATGCTAAGTAGACCATTTCCAGATTTTTGCTAGATTAAGTGCGCAAATCACTATTTCGCTAGATATACTTAGCATCAGACATTCGAGCAGAGAGCGCGAACTAGGAGGTTAGACAGTGGCAATTCCAGAGACATTCAAGACGATTCAAGACCAGTCGATCGACACGATCAAGCTTGCGCAGGACTCTGTAGTCAAGGTTGTAAAAGGTTATTCCGAGTCAGTGAAGGCCGTCGTACCGGCAATGCCAGAGGTTCCTGAACTTCCGTTCGCAGACAAGTTGCCCAAGGCAACTGAGGTACTCGACAACGCCTTCGGTTACGCAGCGCGGATGCTGGAAATCCAGAGGGAATTCGCCCTTAACCTCGTGGCAGCGTCAGCACCCAAGGCTTAGCAGCAGTGCCGCAGTAGCGGCGCAAACTGCCAAGAATAGACGGATCCGGATCCCCCCTCTGGATCCGTCTAGTTTTGCAAAGACCTCCGGATTACTCCGGGGGTCTTTGCACATTCCATGCAGAGCAGATACCTTTTACTGAATCAAGCTAGGAGCGAGGTTGTCCCAGGAAGAGCCTTGGAAAACACAATTTGAGGTAATGGGAGAGTTCATAAGGACTCAGCGAAAGCTGGCCCAGCTCTCCTTGAGGGAGTTGGCAGAACGGACCAACATCTCCAACCCGTATTTATCACAGGTGGAACGCGGGCTGCACGAACCATCGGTTCGAGTGATCCGATCCATCGCCAAAGCTCTAAATCTCTCCGCCGAGACACTACTTTCACAGGCTGGCCTGCTGGAAGCGGAACAGGATACTGAGACTTCCTACGTCGAGGAGGCCACAAAGACCACGACACTTGAGGCGATACAGGCGGATCCGGATCTAACCCAGGCACAGAAGCAGGCCCTAAGTGCCCTGTACACGAGTTTCCTCAAAGAGGCAAAGTCCTAACCTTTTATCGCTTTCAAAATTTCATGGACCGCTTCAGGATTCGCGAGACTTCCCGAGACCACAACTTCTGACAACTCAGCGCCAAGCAGCAGTTTTCTGATCGGAACTTCCAATTTCTTGCCGTTCATGGTCCGAGGAATCTCAGAGACCGCGATAAATCTGTCCGGAACGTGTCGCGGTGACAACTCCTCTTTTATCTTCGCTCGGAGTCGATGAACGAGCTCTTCATTGAGCTCGCTTCCACTTCCCAGTACCAAAAAGGCGATTAATTCTCCTTGGCGACCGAGCCCCGACGTATCTATTACTAGTGAGTCAACAACCTCAGGAAACGACTCCAAAGACGCGTAGAACTCCGCCGTTCCCATCCTGACGCCGTCCCTATTCAGTGTCGAGTCCGACCTACCGAAGATCACTGCCGAACCGTCGGGATCCATCCTGACCCAATCTCCATGCCGCCACACGCCCGGTATGTCGGCAAAGTACGCGTTATGAAAGCGACTGCCGTCTGGATCGCCCCAGAACATGACGGGCATCGAAGGTAACGGTCTACTAAGAACTAACTCCCCTACTTCGCCGATCACACCGTGACCTTCAGGGGAGTACGATTCGACAGCTGACCCAAGCGTGGCACAACTCAGTTTTCCGGCGTAGGTGGGGGTCATGGGCGAAGACGATAGAAATGCAGTGCAGACATCGGTTCCACCTGACGCCGATACGATCTGCACTCCAGTGCCTAGCTGCTCCATCAGGTACGAAAACCCCTCCAGCGCCAATGGCGCACCGGTGGAACCGACGGCCCTTAACTTGGGAAAACTGAACTTAGTCCCCACGTCGAGTCCAGCCTTCATGCAACTTGCCACATACGGAGCAGAGATCCCGAACGTGTCGATCTCTAGATCCGAACACAGCCTCCAAAGAGTTGACAGATCGGGGTACCCGGGACTCCCGTCGAAAAGGACTATGTCCGCACCCACCAGCAAGCCGCCGATCAGGTAGTTCCACATCATCCAGCCCGTGGTGGTGAACCAGAAGAACTTTCGTCCCGGACCGAGATCATGTTGGAGTGCGAGCGTTTTGGTCAGCTCTATGGTCGCCCCGCCGTGGGAGTGTACTATCGGCTTAGGCAGGCCTGTAGTACCTGAGGAGAAAAGGATCCACAGTGGCGTCGAGAACTCGACACGATGGAACGTCAACTCAGCATTGCTAGATCCCAACTCAGACCACTTAAAGATGCGAATCCCCGACCAGCCATTAAATCCGTATCCAGCGAGATAGTCGACCGCTACCGCCACTTTCAGGCTGGGAAGTGCCCTGAGAATCTCAGATACCGCTTCTCGTCTGTCAATCTCTTTGTTTGCGTAGCGATAGCCCGTAACAAAAATGACCACTTTCGGTTCGATCTGCTTGAACCTGTCGACGACCGCTGCAACACCAAAGTCAGGAGAGCAGCAAGACCAGATTGCACCAATTGAGGCAGTTGCCAGAAACGCTACGAGGGTCTCACTCTGATTTGGTAGGTAACCGGCCACTCTGTCTCCAGCTTGAACTCCCAGTTCCCTGAGGCCATCGGCGACACGTGCCACTTCGCTTCGAAGCTGTTCGGCTCCCATACTGCGGATACCGGTTTCCATCGACTCTGAGATCGATATCACTTGTTGAGTTTCAAGCAGTGCAGAAAGCGCATTCTCAGCGAAATTGATCATTGAAGAAGGAAAGAACCGAGCGCCTTCAACTGACCTAGTCGACATTACGAGCTTCCGCTGTTCATCGGTCAACGAGCCGTCTAGCTGATCCAGCCCCGTCGGCCGGTCGCCAACAATACCTAGGAACCTCCAGCAGTAATCCCAGAAGTCCTCCGGGTTATCGACAGAGTAGGCGTGAAGAGTGGCATAGTCAGGGAAGTCGAGCTTCTTTTCAGCCGCTAATGACCTTCTGAAGCGATCGATTTGAGTTCCCAAAACGGTCTCAGGATCTGGACGCCAGACTACTTCACCTTCGATCAAAACGCTACTCCCAAACAACAGCGTCAGCTGACTCCATCGACACCTGGATCTCCGTCCAGAGCTTCGAAGTCACTGAGAATTCTGGCCGCCTTGTGCAACGCTCTTTCTACCTGAGAGAGGCGCTGCTCAAAGCGCTTGTCATAGCTATCGAGATTGCGCCCAGAGACCATGGTACGTACATAGTCAAACCTGAGTTGACGGACTCGATCGAGAACCTCCTCGACCGTGCCAGAAAGCTCGGAAAGTCGCTCCTCAAATGACACGCTTGCTAGGCTAGCTTCACTGCAACTAGATGGGCCCGATTTTTAATCGTTCAGCCTCTAATCCGGAGCAACTACCTAAATCAAATGTTCGAATTGGGGGGGACGGTGGCACTTACTGGCCAGGTGGCAATAGTGACTGGATCGAGTTCGGGGATCGGTGAATCTATCGCGAGACGACTGTCGGCAAGTGGCGTCAAAGTGGTCGTCAACTCCTCTAAGTCCGCAGCGAGCGGCGAGCAGATCGCATCAGAACTCGCCGACTCGATCTATATCCAAGGATCCATAGCAGCAGACGGCTTCGCAGAAGAGCTCGTTACCAAGACACTCGAACGTTATGAAAGACTCGACATACTGATCAATAACGCTGGAACAACGAGGGTCATACCACACTCCGACACAGATCAAGCGACCCTTGAAGTGTGGCGCGAGATATTCGAAGTGAACGTCTTCGGGACCTGGGAGTTGATCAGACAGGCGAGGGCCGCATTGGAGTCCACCGGAGATGGGAAAGTGATCAACATCACTTCTTTGGCTGGAGTAAGACCGACAGGATCTTCAATACCTTATGCAAGCTCCAAGGCGGCTCTGAACCATATGACACTGCTTCTTGCGGCGACGCTCGGCCCAAAGGTGAGGGTAAACGCTATAGCTCCGGGCCTCGTTGACACGCCTTGGACCGCAGATTGGGACCAGATTCGCACGAACTACTCCAAGACTGCCCCTATGCTGCGGTCCGCAAAGCCAGAAGATGTATCAAAGGCAGCTCTGGCCCTCCTCGAAAATGACTACATCACTGGGCAGATCCTTCTCCTAGACGGCGGATTCTCCCTCAGGCACTAAATGCCCAGATAAACCTCTGCAGATTGCAGCATCGGCGACCTAACCGACCTCTGTCACCTGGAGTTCACCTTTTGCGTAACTCTGGCGGAGGACCTTTTTGTCAAACTTACCGACTGATGTCTTCGGGATCAGTTCAATGAAAGACCACCTCTCTGGCAGCCACCACTTCGCCACCCGTTGTGCAAGAAAGTCCTTCAATTCCTGCGGATCTATCCGTACGCCAGGCTTGAGAACAATGCACGCAAGCGGACGCTCGTCCCACTTCGGATCCGGAATACCGATTACCGCAGCTTCATACACAGAGGGATGGGCCATGATCGCATTCTCTAGCTCCACCGATGAGACCCATTCGCCCCCCGACTTGATCACATCCTTGGTTCGATCTGAGATCCTTAGATAGCCCTCCTCGTCGATCGAACCGATGTCACCTGTCTTCAGCCAACCATCGGAAAAGCTATCTAGATTTTCGACATGGAAATACGACCCGGTAATCCAAGGACCCCTTACCTGTATTTCACCAAGTGACCTTCCATCCCACGGCTGAACAACACCTTCGGCATCAACAATCCTCAACTCCACACCAGCGACCGGTGCGCCCGCAGTTGTCAGGTATCTGAGCCACTCGCCATCGGGAGTGTCGCGGGGCGGAATAGACAACGTGCATAGTGGCGAGGTCTCGGTCATGCCCCAACCCTGCACAATCCACACACCGAACTTTGCTCGATACTCCTCGATCAGTGCCGATGGCACTGCGGAGCCGCCAGCGGAGAGCAGCCGTATGGACGACATGTCCACCGGGTGGGCCTCGGAGTAGTGCAGTAAGTCGTTCCAGATCGTAGGGACCCCCGAAGCCAGCGTTGGGTGTAGATCAGAGATCATCTTTGCAAGGGGCTCCGCCTGCAAAAAGCGAGTCGGCATAATCATGTCTGCTCCAGCAAAGAACGCCGCATACGGTATGCCCCACGCGTTCGCATGAAACATCGGTACGATCACAAGTGCCCTGTCGTTCCTGTTTAGGCCGAGCGAATTGGCGCTCCCGGCTGCTATGGAGTGAAGCCACGACGATCGATGGGAATATACAACTCCCTTTGGATTGCCAGTTGTACCCGAGGTGTAGCACATGGCCGCAGCTTGGTCTTCGTCTACCTCGGGCCACTCGAAAGTGGTGGGCTTGCCCGCTATGAAAGCCTCGTAGTCGACCCAAGGAGTATTACCTAACAGGCCCAGAGAGTCCGCCGAAGCCGGCCCCACCACGATAATGAGTTCAACGCTAGGACACTCGGGCAGAACCTTTGCAATCAGAGGGAGTACTGCGCCATCGCAGATTATGAACCGGTCCTCAGCGTCGTTGACTACAAATCGGAGCTGCTCCTCGAACAGTCTGATGTTTAGGGTATGTAGCACCGCACCCATAGCCGGTACTGCGTAGTAGGCCTCGAGATGTTGATTGTGGTTGAAGCAGAAGGTTGCAACCCTATCGGCGTTTACAATCCCCGCCTCCGATAGCGCCGCAGCAAGCTGGGCCGCCCTCGAAGCTATATCAGCGAACGTATGCACAGTGGTAGTTTCGCCCAAATACGTATAGACCTTTGAGTCCGGAAATGAAGTAGCTCCGTGGTCCAAAATCGACCGTATACCGAGCTGGAAGCTTTGCATCGTGCCCTTCATGTATCCCCCTCAAGATCGCGTGTCGGGTGCAAACAAACTGCAAACATCATTCTGAACTCAATTTAGTTCAGATTATGGTCCACTCAGTTGCGGCAGTCGTCATGGACAAGGTGCCAAGAGCGCTGATGAAGTTGAATCATTGAGAGCAGAAGTTCTTAAGCCCATCCATCGTGACCGTCAAAGCCGCGGAAATCTACATTCCAAGTTGCGTCGTCGCCTTTGGACGATCATTTGAAATCGATCTAGGCTCGTACCACTAAGGAGGAGTATGCCGTCCGATAGATCACCAAGGGACATCGCCGTTTTAGGCGCCGGTGTCGCAGGTCTCACGGTAGCCCTGGAGCTGCTGAAGCTTGGAGAGAGGGTGTCAATCATTGACTCCAGAATTGGCGCAGGCGCGTCTAATGTAGCCGCAGGGATGCTCGCTCCCGCATCAGAGGCGAATTTCGGCGAGACGATCCTGACTGAGATGATGCTAGAGGCATCCATCTATTGGGAGCCATTTCATCTGGGGCTCGAAGAAATATCCAAACTTTCGGTCGACTACAGGACCTCAGGAACCCTCGTTGTAGCGGCAGATCAGGGCGACATGGCCGATCTCGAACGATCGGCTAGCTATTTGACCGGAGTCGGAATGGACGTCCGAGAGCTCCGGAGAAGCGAAGTTCGTGATGTAGAACCACTCCTTGGTAGCGATCTAGCTGGGGTGTTCAAGGTCGTAGGAGACCACCAAGTTCATAATCGTCACCTGATAGCTGCACTCACAAGAGCATTCCAAAATCTCGGAGGGAACTGGATCAACGGTCTAGTCGAAAACATTGCAGAGCGGGAGAACGGGATCGAACTCCGGTTATCTATCGAGCAGTCTGACCTGAATTCAGCTCACGTTCCAAGTGGCGCCACAACTAAAGATCCCCTCTACTTCGACAGCTGCTTAATAGCCTCAGGGGCTTGGTCAGCCACCATCTGCGATCTGATCGGTGCGGAATCGGTCTCAAGGAACCTTATGCCGGTGAAGGGACAGATTCTAAGGATACGAGCTGAGCAGCACTATGGCCCGCCAGAGCACGTGATCAGGGGTTCCGTCAACGGTAGGCACGTCTATCTGGTGCCAAGATTAGATGGCGAAGTAGTAGTAGGCGCAACCATGGAAGAAGTTGGATTCGACTCCGGCCAGCGAATAGGTGCAATATCTGACATGCTTGAGGATGCCACACGCTTAGTGCCCTCGGTCCGAGAGGCCGAGTTTCGCGAAAGCTCGGTCGGCTTCCGTCCCGGCACCAGCGACAACCTACCCGTCCTCGGCAGGCTGACCACGCGAATCTGGGCACACTTCGGACACTTCAGGCACGGAATTCTGCTTTCCCCGCTGACCGCCAGATATACAGCGGCGGCGATCGTTGGACATGAAGTCCCGCCGTGGTTCGTATCCTGTAGCCCAGAACGTTTCGCAACCGGTGTCAACGAAGGTTGAATTCCGCTGGTAGTTGGAACAGGCATTTGGAGTCGAGGCGGCCAGTATGAGTAACGACAATGCATCTGACATAGAGGTCACGCTGAACGGCGAGCGACGCCAACTTTCAGAAGGCGTCACACTTTTGGAGGTGGTGATGCAGGGATACACTTCCACCAAGGGAGTTGCGGCAGCAGTCAACGGAGAAGTTGTCCCGAAGTCCGCATGGCAGGACGAGGTCCTTCAGCCCGAAGATCGAATTGAGATCCTCACGATTGCGCAGGGTGGTTAAAATGACGCACGAGAGTACGGTCGAAAACCTCAAGGTGGCAGGCATCTCTTTAGCCAGCCGGCTGATCCTTGGCACTGGTGGGGCGACCAGTCATCAAAGTATTGAAGAGTCGATACTGGCGAGCGGGACCGATATGGTGACGGTCGCGATTCGCCGCTACCGACCGAGTAGCAATAAGAGTTCCCTTTACAGCCTTCTCGCCGACAAGGGCCTGCACATACTTCCGAATACAGCCGGCTGCTTCACCGCCAAGGAGGCTGTCGTTACAGCTGAATTGGCTCGCGAAGCACTGTCGTCCAACCTGATCAAACTCGAAGTGATCTCCGATTCTCGAACCCTCCTACCTGAACCGATTGAGCTGATCAAAGCTGCCGAAGAGTTGGTCGAACGCGGCTTCAAGGTGTTTGCGTACACTAACGACGATCCGATACTGGGCAGAATTCTCGAATCCACCGGAGTTTCCGCCGTCATGCCCCTTGGCTCCCCTATAGGTTCGGGCCTCGGAATCAGGAACCCACACAATATCGAGATGATGCGCGAGTACGTCACGGTCCCAATGATCATGGATGCCGGAATCGGCACCGCATCCGACGCGGCTCTTGCAATGGAACTTGGCTGCGACGCAGTCCTAGTTGCAAGCGCGATAACAAAAGCAGAAGATCCACCTGCAATGGCCCGCGCCATGTCACTTGCGGTCGAGTCAGGATATATCGCCTTCAGGGCCGGAAGAATCGCTAGACGAAGACACGCTGTTGCCTCTACACCCGACGAAGGACGACCCGACCTCTAAGCAGGAACTTTCTTATTAGGAACGGCGAAACATCAGCTATCATGAAGCAGTAATGCGGTTCCTGAATGTATGAGTTTTTAAGTGCTTGAACCTCTTCTGTCCGGTCAGAATGGATGGTACTTCAGCAAGGAGGCTGTAAATGGGCACGAGTTCTAAAACCCCCCCAGTGGGTTTGGCGATCGCGGGCTCCGATTCGGGTGCGGGTGCGGGAATTCAGGCGGACATAAAGACCTTCTCAGCCCTTGGCGTATACGCAGCAACTGCCGTAACAGCAGTTACGGCCCAGAATACAAAAGGGGTATCTCGAGTCCAGATTCTGCAGCCGGATATGGTGGAGGCCCAGATTGCAGCCGTCACAAGCGACTTCGTCGTGCGAGCGACCAAGGTTGGAATGCTCGGAAGCTTTGAAAATGTCTCATTGGTCGCTCGACTCGCTAGTGAAGGTCAGCTTGAAAAACTTGTCGTCGATCCTGTAATGGTGGCCGCCTCGGGCGACAGGCTGATGAACCCTGGGGTGGACAGAGCCTACGCCGACCTACTTTTCCCAAATACCCTTCTGCTTACGCCTAACCTTCGCGAAGCCGAGGTACTACTTAAAGCGACCATCACAAGTCGACAGGAGATGATCGAGGCTGCCTTCACAATCCGATCCACAGGACCAACCTTCGTGCTGCTAAAAGGCGGCCATTTCGACGGTGAAGAGAGCGTAGACCTGTTATGTGACGGCAATAGCGTGTTGGAACTCCGCGCTCCCAGGATCGCCACTGCTAACCTGCATGGGACCGGCTGCACACTCTCTTCTGCCATCGCCGCACACTTGGCAAAGGGTTTCGATCTTGTGAGCGCTGTCAAGGCAGGAAAGGCATATGTGCAACGATCCATAAAGGGCTCTGCTCTTTGGGCAATCGGAAGCGGTAGCGGCCCTCTCGACCACTTCAACTGGTCAGAGACCAGCTGATTGGGTGGTGTAACATTCAGGCACAGTTCCGCTCTGGCGAGGTGGTACGACCCGCTCAATTTCTAAAGCTATCCAAGCTGCCAAACACTTAGTCGGCCTAGATTCAGTTTCGCATTTCTCGCGCAGGTCCACCATCGGGCATCATCACCAGCGGTGCGCACGACAGCGACCATCCCGAATCCAACACCTACCACCTCCTTGTAGAACGGTACGTTTCAAGAAAAGATATCCAACTAGGGCCTGTGAAAACCGCCAGAGGCGCAAGCACTGGTCAACTGCCAAGTCAAATGCGATCTAGGCAAGGGAGACGTCGTTCTGTCGATGACGATCTGTAAAACGCACACTGATCTGAACGGTATCGCTTTCTGTCATTACAACCTTTGCGGTCGGTCTCCGCTCTGTGCTGTCGATTGGCCATGTCCTGGTTTTGTCGCACTTCGAAGTGGCGTCCAGCCTATGGGAATGCGATTCGACTCGGTGGAACACATTTCTCACCACACTAAAGCTCGATTCTGTCCAGTGAGAATTGCGAAAAGCCGAACTCCGGGTCCTGTTGTAAAAATTCAGATGCGCCTTGGACTAGCTGGTCTCGATGATCGCCGTGGCACGTCAAATAGAGAATTTGTCTGGATCTAGAAGCCTCAAGAATAGCTTTAGCTACCTGACCCCTCCTTTCGGAATCGATGTTCACCATTACGTCGTCGAATATGACCGGCCAAGTGCTCTGAATCGACTCAGGTATCGAAAGGTACGAGATCCTCAGAGAGATCATCAGTAGGTCGACCGTCCCCGACGAGAGATCTTCGATGTTCATCTCTCTCCCGCGCAGGTCAACGACCTTGAACTTTGACTCTTCTGATACAAGTATCTCGATGTACCTCCCCGCTGTAGCTCTTGAAAAGAATTCACTAGCTGCCCGCAGAACAACTGGTTGTTGCTCTTTTGAGTAGATTCTCTTGGCCGCGCCCAACAGCGTGATCCCGGCCTTCAGCTTCGTTGCTCGCGAAAGTAAGTACTTGATATTCTCACCGGCATCGCCAATGTCGTCAGCAATACTGAAGAGATCGCCTCCTTCCAGCTCGGCGATCTCATTTCTCTTCAAGACGATCTTTTCTGTTTCGGACTTCACTTCGTCTTCTAGTGACTCAAGCAGACGTCTGGCCCTTAATCCAAGACTCGAAACCAAGGAGCTGACATAGGTGGCAATTTCTCGACAACTTCCGATCCTCGGGCCCGTCGTGGCAGCGAATGAAGATGAGAGTTCTTCTGCGACGTGCAGTAGTGAAGCTGCCTCATCGTCATCTTCAAACTCGCCTCCCAAATTCGAAACGAGCGAACCCAAGGAGTACTGCAGTGTACCGAGCGCTTGTCGTGTCTCCAACAGTGCATCGCTGTCGAACCCAAACTGTGCAACGACTCGATCTACACTTTCGCTGGAATCGTCAATTCCGAATCTCCGCAATGCTTCACAAAGACTCTCCCTAGTCTCCTCCCAAAGCATTCGCTGGGAAGACAGGGCCGCCTTTAGTTCTGGGATGCGCATGGAATAGAGGTTAAAGGTCCTTTCGGCTGCTGCAAGTTCGGCTCTCAGGTCAGAAAGTTGTCCGGCTATCCTGTCAGACTGTGGCGTGATGTCAAGTAGTGCACAGACCGATTCACAGATCTCTCTTCTTTCGTCGACGAGAGCGTTGTAAACCGCCCGTCTCTCCTGCAGACTTAGCTCGAGAGAATTCAATCGCTCGACCCTATCGGCCAAATTTGCCAAAGCCCTGTAGAAAGTACCGAGCGCACCATTTTTCAGCGGAAGGTACGGAACTGCAAACAGAGACTGAATGACTTCATCCGATTCACCGTGGATAAGCTCCAGCTCGATCCGCAGTTCCTCAAGCATTCTCATCAAGCTCGTTGACTCATCTGACGCTTCTTGTTCAGACCGGACGGCCGACTCATAGTCGCTTAGTCTCCGTCCCAGGTTGGCCACCCGTTGCTCAAGCTGGACATCGCCCGGCAAGGACCCCGAAAAGTAGCCGATTACTGAGCCCTTGGAAGCTTCGTGGGCCTCCTCGCAGCGTTTGAAGTCCCTCAGCACTACCTCCACCTGCTCACCGGCAGCATTCTGGCTTAGGTGCGAACTTCTTGCGGTATTACGGTTTCGAAGCAACATGAATGCGACTAAGGATGCAACGAGCAGGTCAAGTAGGGCCGAGATGTAGTTCTTTCCAACTGCTGAGACTGCCAATGCCGTCACTGAAAGGATAACGACGATAAACAGAGCGAGTGGGTCTTGGCCAGCTGCGACTCGTGTCCCGAGATCCACTCTTGAAAGTCTGTCCCTTGCGGTTTCCAAAGCTTTGGCCGTCTCTGTATAAGTCCGCAATATCGTGAACTCCTGCTCAAAAGATCGCGCCTCTCCTTCAGTCAGAGAGGAACGCTTAGGCATGTTGAGCCTTCGAAGGTCGGCTTCAGTCTGATCGATAAATCCTTCCAACTCGATCGCGCGCCTATCGAGTTGGACGATATGTAACAACGCCCCCGTCTCGTCAACACCGCTCTGCCTGAAAGGAGGAAATGGGATGCCAAGCTCCACGACTCGTTCCGAAATGGCCTCTTCGAGCTTTCGAGACTCCCCCTTTAGCTCCGAGATCTCTTTTGCTGCCACATCCACCTCAAGAGCTAAGGCGGCACCAATAAGTCCGAAAGCTTCCCTCTCGGACTCGCCGAATCTCGTCAAGGCGATCTCGGATTCTGCCTTGTTCAACTCTGCAGAGCAGCTCTCCAACGTCTCAGAAGTAGCTGTCAACTTCTGTCCAAGTCCAGCAATCAGTTTGATCGAATCATGATGTAGTAGCGGTAGGTCGAAAAGGTGGGTAGGTATCTCAGACAGCCGGCGTAAAAGCTCCTCGGAACTCTCCACTACTTTGTCGAATGGCAGGTCCAGTCGTCTCAACTGAACTATTCGCCGGTTGCGTAGTTCGGTTGATTGAGTTAGTTCGGCCACCTCGGCAGTTAGCGCCTGGGACCGCCTATACCCCTCCTCGACACGTCGACTCCTCGCATCGAGATCCCGGTAAAGACCAGCTGCATCTGAAAGTGCACAGGAAGCCCGGGGCTTGTAGATCTCCTCGAACTCCTTTTTCAGTCGATCTTCTAGCCTCTTCAAGCTGCCACTACTATTACCAGACTCAAGCAGGCCCGCTAGAAGATACTCCACCTCGGAGGGTGTTGCCGTCTTCAATAGGGCCAGCTCATTGAGGCCCAACGTGCACAGTTGGCCCAACTGGTCAAGTAGCTGCGGATTGGAACCGCTCAACACGGAAATCACCGTGTTTGTGTTCGACGACACAGGCTCGTTGGTCCCGACCTGTAAGATCCTGCGCCCCTTGCGATCCCGTTCAATCAAGTACTGGATTCCAGCTAGATCGAGCCCCAAACTCCCATCTACGTAGCTTGGTTTCCAGTTTCCAGTTCCGAATAGCGTCTGGTTGACAAACCTTCTTAGAGTGGTCTTTCCCGCTTCGTTTGGCCCGAAGATCACAGCCAGATTCGATCCGATGCCATCAATTTTAAGGTTGTTCGCCCTGGACCCAAGTGCGATAGAACTTATCCTCAACTCTCGCCACCCCCCTCGAGGAGGAGGGCTAGAACTTCATCGCTGACCTCAGCAATGATCTGAACAGGATCGATCGAATCCACGAACTCAGTTCGCAAAAGTGGTGGTGCCGCGTTCTTTCCAGACGGCACCATTGCATTGAAATATTCCTGCACTAAATCTGGATCAGAAAGTTCCCGCTTGGCACCGTCGAACGCCTCGAGCAGTCCTCCAAGGCTGCTCAATGCTTCGATTGTCAACTCTGGCAGCATCGAGGACTTCAGGGATTCGACGTAAATGGTTTCGATTCCCGCCCTACGAAGCGACAGATTCAGATTGTCTGCCACCATATTGAGTTCATCTGCCTCCAATGCCCGTCCTCGATACCTACCTACCAGATCAATCCTCAAAACCAGCACTGTTCCAGCCTTGAGATCCTCTTGAATGCGAAGAAGTTCGCCAAATACACGGTCTTCTACATCTTCTGTCTCAGCCTCACTTTGGTTCGAAGCCGCCTCAACGGTCAGGTAGTCAAACTTGAATCTTGAGATCGGAAGGAACTCGACAATAGGCCTCCCACCCTCCACGGTGACCAGCAGAGCTCCCTTATCCCCTCGTTCACTGGGCTTGATGGACAGACCCTGAAGATTCCCGGAGTAGCTAATCAAACACTCGCCTACCTCCGTCAAGGATCTGGTGTGGATATGGCCAAGCGCCCAATAATCGAACCCGAATGATGCGAGCTTCTGAGTAGAAACCGGGGCTTGAGTTTCATGGCCGACTGAACCCGCCAAAGTGCAGTGGAGGACTCCGATGTTATAACAACCGGCACTTGCCATAGGAAACCCGGTGGCAAGGTCGAAGCGGACCATCCGAGTTGGAAAGCTCCTACCGTGCAGAGCCACCAACTCACCAGACCTCGTCTGATGGATGAAAGTCTCCGGTGCATCTCCAGAGAACACATGCACTCCTCTAGGAAGGGGTACGATCCCGGCAAGAAGGTCGTCGACATCATCGTGGTTTCCGAGACACACATAGACTGCCACTCCAGCTTGGACCAGTTCCTCGAGACGGTCGCGTAGGAACCGAGCAGTTTTCGGACCATACTTTATGCCGTCATAAACATCGCCAGCAATCACCATGAAGTCCACTTGAGTCTCGATTGCAGTAGTGCATAGGCGGTCGAATGCATCGAAGGTCGCGTTATGTAGGCCGGCTGTGAGTTCTGACCCAATCCTCCTAAGCCCGCCGAACGGTGTACCTAGGTGCAGGTCCGAACAGTGAATAAAACTAAACATCATTCCTCCTATTGAGTCTGAGCCCAAGCCAACAAAACTGTCCTGCAGACAGCGCTGACCGCAGAGATCGAATTGGAACTCGGAAATGGTCCTGGCACTCACATCAGAATTGCAGAAGCTACATAACTCCTGAAAAACACCCTTTTGAAACCTTCTGCGTATTGAAAAGCTGGCTGGATGTACCTCTGGAAATTCGACCTACGTTGGGCTGTCGATTTGCAATTTGGACAACTAAACTTCCTTTCTAGGACAGCGGCTCCGCAATTGTAACTTCTAGTTGTGACCAGCGGGCTCAGCCGCACTGCAAGAGTCTGCTAGCTTGGCAGCGTGGTCCCAAATGCCTCCCCCGTGTCACTGTCAATAGCCGCTTCCACTGAGGACATAATCCAAGTGATAGCAGCGTCACTCAAGGACCACAGGATTGAGGTCCGCCCTCAAACTGTGCAAATCAGGGGTCTGTGGGACTCACTGGACTGGCGGATTGCTTCTACGGGGATGGACCTTGAGTCGAGGGTTACCGCTGGCTCGAACCAGGCTGAAATTTACCTACTTCCACCCAGAGAGTATGGCCAAAGAGGAACTCTGTATGTAGATGCCGGTTCTGACTTCGCTCTGCCTTCTGCGATCTCACCTACTGGTTTGGGCAACAGGGTCTCCAAATTGACCAGCGGTCGGGCGATACTGAGAGTTGCCGAATTCGAAGTCAGCTTCACAGAGGTGCTGATCTTCGATGACCTGAACAAGCACGTGGGAACCATTGAGATAGACCTTGTCAGTGAGTTACACCAGACTTGGATAAGACTTAGGCCGAAACGGGGATACGAATCAGACCTCGCCAGAGCCCTTGTTGCGGTGACCGCGTACGGTTCTTCCTTGGCGACAATGGACTCATCGGTGGACCTATGGAGGGCGATTCTTTGGCTACGCGGTAGGCGGCGCTTTGACTATTCGGCCGGTTTTCATGTACCACTTGACGGGTCGATGGGCTACGAAGTAGCACTAGGAAAGCTGCTCGCCTACCTACTAGCTGCTGCAAAGCGAAACCTGGACGGACTCTTTCGTGACATAGACACCGAGTTCGCACATGAATTCAGGGTGGCCACGAGAAGGGCCAGATCGTTGATCGCTGCGGCGGAATCGAACCTTCGAGGCGAAGTCGCCAGACCCCTTCGGAGGAGGCTCGGAGAGGCAGCAGCGATGGCTGGAGATCTCCGGGATTTGGACGTGGCACTCGAGGAGATCCCCCACATCTCTTGGCTCAACACTCCAGAAGTTGTTGGAAAGATCAACAAACTGAGACAGGCATCCCTAGAAGCACTTAGGAGCTATTTGGAGGGTGAATCTCTCAACTCCACGCTTGAGGATTGGTCCTCTCTAGCCTTACAGCTGATCATCTCCGATCCAACCGATCAGCCCCCACTTGGCGAAAGAGCCGCTTTTCAACTCGAAGGATCCCGACGCCGGATGGTCAAACTAGCCAGCGACAGTAGGACCCACACCGATGCCGAACGACTCCACGCACTGAGGAAGAGTGCCAAGCAGCTCAGGTATCTGCTTGAGGCCTACTCCTCGATCATCGACCAGAAGGCAGCTTCGTTGTCAATCTCGGACATGAAAGTCTTGCAGGACTACCTCGGCAAATTACAGGACAGGGCGACCTTGGCCGCCCTACTCGACCAGCTAAAGATCGAATCCGTTGACCAGAGCATCTTCGAAATCCCAGACGGCGTGGAGACCGCTCTAGCACATTTCATTTCACCAAGCGCATCAAGGCACTGGGTAGCCCTAATCAGCTCCATCAAGCGGCAACCCAACTCCGGGAATAAAGCAAAACACAGGAGAGGTCTATGAAGGTACTCACCTGCTACTCGCTGAAGGGTGGCGTCGGCAAGACCACAACTGCGATAAACGTAGCGTATCTCTCTTCAAGACAGGGTTATCGAACCCTGCTGATCGATCTAGATCCCCAAGGCTCTGCCTCTTGGATGCTCAGGACTGTACGAACCGACAGTAGATCAATTACCAAGGTCGCATCCGGAAAGACCACTGCACGGGCTGCCCTCAAAACCAGCGTATTCGGCACCGATTATGAGGGACTGGACTTGATTCCCTATGGAGTCGAGACTTTGAACCTCGACGCGCATCTTGCCACATTAAAGAGTCCTTCTAAGGGCATCGAGAGGATATTCGATATCGGTTCCACTGATTACGAACTGATAGTGGTTGATCTACCTCCGTCGGCTGGTCCACTAGCCAAGGCGACCTTGGTGGCCTCAGACCTTGTCATTTTCGTCATGACTCCATCCAAGCTCTCCCTGCATGCACTCGAAGAGGCAAAAGATCGAATTCCAACCCTGACAAAACGCAGAACCAGAGTACTTTTCACGATGGTAGACCCAAGAAGACACGTAGATCTGGAAAGCATTGACGAGGCTCGAGCAAGTGGAAGTCTCGTGCTGGAAACCCAAATCAGTCGCTCTACGCTCTTTGATCGTATGCAGGATCGGAGGGCTCCGATATCGCTTGCGGCTCCTAAATCCAAGGCCGCCGACAGCTACTTGCAGCTCTATCACGAGCTAGCAACCGAGCTAGGTCTGTGAATTCAAACCAGCCCGACGTGCACGTTTGGCAAAGTGTCCCGCCGAGAGGCTCAAAACAGCACCGGCCATAGCTGCTACGAGGGAGATTTTAAAGTCCACAGCAAAACCGCCAAGAAGGGTGGCCAATGTTCCTCCGAGCTGATTTGCAATCGCCTGAGTCACACCGAAACAGAGTGTGACCAAACCGAAGGCGCCAGAGAACGAACGCGGCGGCACCAGATCCCCTACATAGGCCGCTACAGCGTTGGCCACCCCCGACATCGGAAGTCCAAATGCCACCGCCGCCACAAGCTGTGCCCAGCCTCCTCCGTATAGCACCAGAATAGAAGATCCCGCCATCATCACGAATCCTGTCGCCATCACCGGGACGCGTCCCACCCTGTCAGATACCCTTCCCGCAAATACCCCGCCGAAGATGGAAACCAGGCCGATGATCCCGTAGTCAAAAGATGCCCTAGAGGTGCTTAAGTGGGAGTGCTTTTCGATCTCTGCCACGAAAAACGTGAAGAATAGGGCATATGAAAGTCCATAGGCGGTGTAGGCGAGAGTAACCGAACGCCACCCGGGAGCAAGCGTGAGGTCTCTGGCTCTTCCACGAACCTCGCTAGTTCCGACCTGCTCTTTTGGCAGGTATGCCACCGCAAGGACGAGCACGATTACGGTACAAGCCGCCTGAATTCCCCACTGAACCCTCCAGGGCGATTGACCTGGCAAATTGGCGAGTGAACGAGCAAGTTGTGCTGATACCGTCACAGCCACACCAATTCCCGCCGCAGCCAAACCCATGGCCAATCCGCGCAGTCGAGGTGGTGCAACTTTTGCTGCCATTCCCGGAGCGGGCACCCATATGAATGAGCCACCGATTCCTGCTAGCACCATCGCCACAAATGTGAGGAACAGGCTCGGTGAAATTGCCATTAGTGACATACCAGTGGTGCTCAACACCAGACCGAACAACATCAGATGTCTACTAGATCTTCGCGCCGCAAGTCCTGACACTGAGGCGGTACCGATGAGGTATGCCCCAACGTTTGCAAGGCCGAGACTTCCTGCCAACGAGTAGGAGTGGAGGTAGGTCCTGACCATTTCGGGAAGCATTACGGCAAAGGAGAAACGTCCGAAACCCTGTGCAACTCCAGAACATGCAGAAACAAGGCCAATGGTTGTCCGAGCACGCCGAGTCCTCCTCGGGCGCTGACCCGAGGTCGAATCTACAACACTGGAACTCATCGATCTCCTAAGGCTCAGCAAAGATTACACCGTCAACAGCGATGGTTGCGATGCAACCCAGCTCGCAGAAGGAGAACAAACGTTGACTTCCCATAACATGAAGGTGTGGATCAGACGCGTCGGATCTCGACAACAAAGGATCAGCTTTCCGCGTACTTTTCCACTTACTTTGGACGAGACTCCCCCCTCGGATCTCTCTACAGGATCCATGCGTACTCGGTAGCTGCCGACACATTCACTACGGTAGCTCTTGCGGGATCTCTCTTCTTTTCCATCTCCCCCGACGCAGCTAAGTCGAAGGTAACTCTTTATCTAGGGCTTACCGTCGCTCCGTTTGCAATTATCTCTCCGATCCTTTCTCCCGCCTTAGACCGCGGATCGGTAACTCGGAGGGTTGTCCTACTGATGTCTGCCGTAGTCCGAATGGCGGCAGCACTGATGATGGCAAGAGACATATCGTCACCTCTCATCTTCCCATTCGCCTTGGCGATACTGATCTCATCGAAGTTCTACCTAGTGGCAAAGGCAGCTCTGGTACCAGAACTCCTCGGTTACGCGGCCCCGCCGACAGGAACAGACTCGCGCGACAGCCCTGGGCCAACTGCTGTATTGGTGAGGGCTAATTCCCGGCTGAGCCTCTTGGGCGCAATGGTCGGCATCGCTGCTGGAGCCGTGGCGGTGGCGGTGCTCAAAATCCCTCACCTCGGAGCGGCCTGGCTCCTCAGGCTAGAACTCATACCGCTCGTCTTGATGGTTGGAGAGCTAAGTGCCTTGGCCAGATCCGCCAAGAGGTTGGCTAATCAGCCGCCGTTACCCGATATCCAGGTTTCACTCGTCGAACAGCTGCAAAGCAACATCATCGAACCTGAAACCCAGACTGACCGAGTAACAGACAGAGCCCCTCAGCAGCGGTCGACTTATGGCGACTCGGTGGTGCTGATGGCGTCGGCAGCTATGGCAGTGCTAAGGGCCGGTGTTGGTTTCTTCACATTCCTGCTCGCCTTCACCCTCAAGCGCGAAAACTCTCACGCCTACGTCTATGGACTAGCGCTTCTTGCCAGCGCAGCGGGTGCCATACTATCGACGACACTGACACCCAGAGCTCGGCGATTCGTTACAGAGCAACAGCTTCTCCTCCTCGCCCTAGCTATCGAGACCGTGGCAGCGCTGGGCGCAGCGACAGTGCCCACGATCGCGTCCGAGATCGCACTCTCTTTGGTAGTGGGCTTCGTGGCGTCTGCGGGAAAACTCTCTTTCGACGCGATCGTCCAGCATCACATCTCCACCGAAAAACACGGTCGAACCTTCGCAAGGTACGAGATGCGCTTCCAACTTGCATGGGTAGCAGGTGCCCTAATCCCCACCATTGTCGCACTACCGGTTAGGTCAGGAGACGTAGTCGTTGCTTCCTCGGCCCTCGTAGCGGCCCTATTCTTTGCCACAGGTCGTGCGGCACTCCGCTTCAGAGAGCAAGCCTGAATCCCCGCCCGAATGTACGGGATCTGACTAGGTTGCTAATGTCATAGCATGGCAATTTACGCATTAGGTGACAGAGTTCCGAAGATTGCAGAGGACGCATACGTTCATCCTGAGGCCGTCGTCATCGGAGATGTGACGATCGGAAGCGGCTCGTCTATTTGGCCGAACGCAGTACTTCGCGGAGACTACGGGACGATCATCATTGGCAACGACACGTCCATTCAAGACGGAACCGTAATACACGCCACAGACGAACTGCCCACGATCGTAGGAGATCGATGCGTAGTCGGCCATATAGTCCATCTCGAAGGGTGCACAATTGAATCGGACTCGCTGGTTGGGTCGGGTTCAGTCGTACTTCATAGGTGCGTTGTGCGATCCCACTCGCTCGTGGGTGCTAATGCGGTAGTCACAAACGACTCCGAAGTACCTAGCTATGCAATGGCGTTGGGAATTCCGGCAAAGATCATACCGAACAGGGTCGCTAAGGGCGATTTCGATGAGGCAGTGACGCAGTATGTGGCAAACGGGAAGCGATACCGGGAGGAACTCAAAAGGATCGACTGAGCCTGGGGGAAAAGTATCTCAAGACTCTGCCATAGCAAAGTACCTACCCCCCACTGCGCGCAGCGCTACATTTCGCGAGAAGGTCTCAGAAAGGGCTTCGGCCGTCAGTACCTCAGATATGTTCCCGGCGAAATTCAGCCGACCCGACGAGATCAGCGCGCAGTGTGAAGCGACCGTCGGAATCTCTTCGACATGATGAGTCACCATGACAATCGCCCGAAGATGCTCGTTTTGAACCATCAAGCGTCCCAAGAGTTCCAACAGGTCCTCACGAGCTCCGAAATCTAGACCCGATGCAGGCTCGTCCAATAAGAGAAGTTCTGGCTTTGCCGCCAGGGCCCGAGCTAGAAATAGCCGCTGTCGTTCCCCAGCCGATAAAAGACCAACGGAATCCAGACGTCTCTCATACAGTCCTACCTGCAGCAACATATCTGAAACTAGTTCTCTCTCTGACTCACCGTAAGTCGTCCAAATCGGACTGAGGTCTCCAGATGTACCCGTGAGCACGGTATCAAAAAGTGAGAAGTTCAGGTTGAAGAGGTCCGTCAACATCGGCGACACGGTACCTACCCTCCGTCTCAGCCCTCTAAGGTCATTGCGGCCGATTCGTTCGCCAAGTACATGCATCACCCCTGAAGTCGGACGCTCCAAAGCTCCGAGAATTCTGAGCAACGTAGTCTTGCCAGCTCCATTTGGGCCGAGCACGGTCCAGAAATCACCTGATGTCACCGTCAAGTTGTCGACTTCGAGCAACGTCCTCCCGCTTCTGACCACGGTCACCGACTTTAGAGACGCTACCGATCGTGGCGAATCATCCTGAAACACCAATTCCCTACGCCTCCTCACTGAACAACGCCCAAACTTATCCGAAACCTCGCTACTCATATGCACCTAATGTGGCCTACTCGGCCGCCATTCGAAGTCAACCAGCTCATCGAGAATCATTCGAAGGAGCACAAAGTTCAACATTCGATTGGTAATTCGATTCTGGTAATTACACTGATGTCATGACAGTGCTCAGGGCATCGGACGCTAGCGGTACATTTCTCCCGGTGGACCCAATGGCCATGAGACTTGTCGAGGCATTCGATACTGTGCGAAATGCAACCGGGGCCACCGCAGTGGCGCGAGTGAAATTCGTCAGTGGAAAAGTGGAAGTAGCCTTGGCCAGATCCTTCCCTGATCTGGTTAAGCCCGGTGATCAGCTGACACTTCCTCCCGAGTTCCTGCCTGAAGCTTCCAGCAACCGCAATGGGCTACATAACATAAGAGCCGCAAGTAGTGACGCCGACCAGTACAGCATGGGTACTGGTGTCTTCGTGAAGCACTGGAAAGGTGCAAAGGCCGCGGTGGTGGAAAATAGTAGTTTCACCTTCAGCCCAGTACGGGCCGTTGCAGTGGCACAGATCGACGAGTCCGACGCAATTGTTCTGCTATCTCTAAAAGAACCGAAGGTCGATTTGGCTGGTACCGCAGGGATGGTCGCAGTTCTCGCTAGATTCGCCTCCGCCGCCGACAGTCTCGCCAACGACCTCGCCAACCTCAGATCCCGTGCCGATACATTCGAATCAGCAGCTGCCGAAGACCCCCTAACCGGTTTGGCAAACCGTGCCGGCTTTAGAAACGCGATGGCGATCGAACAACGCAGGCGTATCCGCTATCCGGGCAACACGACGATCATGATGATGGATCTCGATGGACTCAAGTCCATAAACGATCGCCTGGGCCACGCTGCAGGTGACGAGATGATAGTCAAAGCGGCCCAAGTCCTCCGACAGACGTGCAGGACGACTGACATCGTCGCCCGACTTGGAGGAGATGAGTTCGCTATCCTCGCTCCTGAAACCGATGCTATTGGAGCAGACATCCTCCTGCGAAGATTGAAAGAGTCACTAGGTTACTGCTCCATCTCAGCATCGATTGGTTCAGCAAGCACCTACGGAGTTGACTCCAACCTTCAGACACTCCTCGCCAATGCGGATCAACTTATGTACGACGAGAAGCGTAGGCACCGAGGCCAAGTTGGGCCTACCACACGAGCGGTCTAAACCCAACGACACCACCCACCGAACTAATGTCACAGCGATTCGTCCATATATGACGTGGTAGTGCTCTTTATTACCACGTCCAGTAGCTTTTTCTAAGCTTTTCTTTAGTCTACTCACTCTCCGTGTCGATACTGAAGTTACTGTTCTAGCAGATCTCGGTCTGCCAGTTCGACGAAGTGTCTACAAAGCGAGGAACGAGTGCCACAGCTGAGATGTAGTGACGTTTGGGGTGGATCGTGCACCGCCCCGGTGCAGCCACCCACCTTCCTCTGTGGAATTGACCACAAAGGTGCAGGGCAACGGCCGGGGGCCAAAGCGGATCTAGGACTAGAACCAGAAGAGCAGAATTCCGAAATGCCCAACAACATCATCGACTTCGCTAGGCGGCGTGGGTGGGATGACTGGGAGATGGTCCAGAGTCTTTTGAACGATCCGACCACCTCCGAACAGGTACTGGAGGAGATCTGGGTCGGTCGCAACAAGGCGCTCGCCGTAGCCATGAAGCTTCTTGAGTCAAGGCGAACCTCTCCTTCAATGGTGCGCAGGGTGTGGGAAAGCTGGTGGATGGATGAACGAATTCAGACCTTGATTGCAAACCATAGAAATACACCAGCGGACATCTTCGTCAGCCTATGGAAGAATCACCACGTCATTCCGGTCGGTATCATTCCTACGACAATGGCGGACCTTCCTGGGGGCTGGAGACATCTCGCACTCTTCTCCCAGCACGTAGTGCCCGCAGATCTTGTCTCAGTAGCGATCGAGGATGGTCGGTACGAGACTTCTGCTACCGGCGTGCCCGACGAGGTAAATCCATCCAACCTTGTTCCAATGGTCGCATCGGGAATGATTGGCACCTGGGACTTCCATCGTCAGCTCATCGTCAGGGTCTGTGAAGCAAGACTCCCTGATCAAATTGCAGTGGGGGCTCTCGGTCTTGCGATGATTAACTGGCGCAGCAGGAGAATCGGCTTCACTGAACTTACAAATCGACTCCTGGACGCCTATCCAAACTCCGAAGATGTCCAAAGAAGTGTGTCAATGGTGCTCGCCTCCTGAGGCAACGTGGGGGTTGAGAAAAACCGCCGCACTCCTTTAGCCACCATTCAAAAGAAGGCTCGACCAGTCCAGGCTTGGGACTTTCGGCCCTAGACGTGGTGACTTTACTACCTGACGGGATTTCGACGCATTATGCCAAGCTCTAATTAGCAACGCAATAGCGCCCTTTCGATTGCCCCCCACTCGAAAGGGCGCCTCCCATTAAAGCGAAGTTTCTCCGGCTCAACTTGACTCGAACCGCCAACGCTTTTGGCTTTACCAGCCTTCAGCTCGTATCAATGAATGTCTGTGCGAGATCTCTCACAGGTAGCCAGATTCATACTTTCACCTCGGTCGATCAAGCGGCAGGTACCCGATAAACGGCTTAGCAACAAGCCACTTCGCGGCATTTCAACGATCTCAACCTGGAAGCACCCTGTTCTTGTCTCGAATCAACATCTTCCGACCAAATAACATAAAAACGGACGACAAAATGGCTGAAGTTGCGGCAAGAGTCCAGCCAAACTGGAACGACACGTGCTGAACGATGAGGCCGAACCCAATCGGTCCTATCACGCTTCCAACGTATGCTCCGCTTTGGGTGATGCCCGTAGCCCGACCGGCAGCACCAGGGTGATTCTTCACCACTGCAAAGTTGTACAGTCCATTCCAACCCCATCCGGCCCCGTAACCTATCAACGTTGCGGGAATGAGTAGTATCGCATCCTGGGTTGCGAACAACAGATATCCAATGGCCCCAATGCCCACCATCATCGCAGCGACGCGTATATGGCCGCCAGACCTCTTGTCTGCAAGATATCCAGATACGAGTCTGGCTGAGAGCCCGGATGCAGATCCCAGAGCTGCCAGGAGACCCGCTGAACCAGGAGCAATGCCAGAGTGAACTGCGTTCTCCACCAGATATGCACCCATAGCATTAGCCGCGCCGGCACCCAGTGCCATGGCGAACGCGAGCATTATCAGAGGTGGAATCGAAATCGGAACCGCCGTAGAGTTCGTCGGACTCGTCGAACTTCGAATGGACTTACCTTTCGGCAGTACCGCCGCCACCACGACAGCGATAGCTGCGGCAAAGACATACCCATAACGCCAACCAATGGTGAGTGCGACTGCAGGGACAGCCAGACCCGCAAGCATGGTAGCTGTTGGAATTGCTGCTTGTTTTACTCCGAAGGCCAGTCCCTGCCGGGTCGCTGGTATCGCACCAGCAACGAACGTGTTGACTGCAGGCTGCATCACTCCATTGGCAAGGCCTGAAATGACCAGAAAGAGAGCAAAGGTCAAGAAAGAGCGAGCAAAAAGGGCTATTCCCAACATTCCCACAGCACTGAAGAAGGCGGCGTACTTCATAACGCTCTCGGCCTTCCGCTTTTCCGACAGACCACCCGTGGTGAGCGAGGAGACCGTGGCGGAACCGAAAAATACTGCGACCAGGAATCCAGTGGCAGCACGCCCAAGGCTGAGGGAAGCTCTGATCTGAACGGAAAGTGCTCCGGTCAGAAAAACTGGAAGGCTCGCTGAGGTTGTCGCTGAGATCGCAAGTGCAACAACCTTGATAGATATCTTCTCGCCAGCCACCGAACCAACCATCCCCGAACACTCAATTCGGCCAACGTAAATATCGAAGCCGAATAGCGGACATACTAGGACCTATCCAACAGTTCCACCGAGTTGAGGAGAGTTCGCTGCGCATCAGGAAAGCACACGCTGCGTACCTTCGGCAGTCAGTGGCTGCGAAGCACCGTATCTGTTATCGAAGACCTCGCAGAGGTCCTTCCCCGTCAGGTGGTCCTACCCCCGCCAGACAGACCAGATGCCCTAACGTATCCTCATCTACCTATCTGCGTCACATCTCCCCAGAGCTAGGAGCGGTACCGGTGGATGGGTGTTTTCGTCCTTGAGTAAACACCAAACGTCAAAACGCCTGCAAACAGACGTCTTTCATATCGACTGTCGGGACCCAACGCATCGATGGGACGTATTCTCAACGGTATCCAGAGGGGGACGCGTTGCCGATCCGGAGCGGCTGTGACATTCGGATTCCTCTTGTGCGATCTACTTTGATGGAGAGTTGACAAGAGCAAACTCTGCGGAGGTACTTGACGCACCGTCGATCAATGAGTGGAGCCGGTGGTCGGACTCGAACCGACGACCTGACGATTACAAATCGCCTGCGCTACCAACTGCGCCACACCGGCCAACGGAACGACACTAGTAGGTCTATCGCCACATTTGACCACCTATGTGAAACCGAGAAAAACCCGCTCAGGCAAGCATGCAGTTAAGGCCAGTGCCATCCACTCAGGTCCTGTCGGACGTCCATTCTGAGACCGAAGCACAGTTATGGGTCGGACCAACAAAAACGCCACTGGCGGGCTCGATAGTTCGCTGGCTAACACCGCAGAATTGTGGGGCCGCGCTGCCCCGTAAGCAGGATTCGCCGAAACGCCCATTAAATACACTTGGGCCCAGCCGGCTGGATGGCTGGGCCCAAGTGTTGGGAGGGTGGAACCCAAGGGGAAAGTTCCGAACCACTGATTAGATTCCAATCGACAATCCTCGGAATTGGCTGAGCGTTGCCGATGGACTTACTTGGATATTGGCTTCGACCTTCGCGCCCAAAAGAAACCCGACTGCAGATAGAAACCAGTGGCAAGCCAAAGCTTTACAAAAGTCATCCACCGATTAGGCGTCGAAAATGTCTAGTAAGATCACTGAAGCCGAATAATCGGGCCGTCAGCGCTGCATGTGGTTCGTTCTTTAAAAATTCGGAAACAGTGTTCATAACATCCGGGGGCAGACAGTTGAGCATGATTGAAGTCAAGGACCTTCGCACCTACGTAAGGCTCCGCAAAGGCGAGGTCAAGGCCGTAGACGGCGTCAGTTTCTCAATTGAGC
The DNA here is from genome assembly GCA_013044385.1 of Acidimicrobiaceae bacterium. GTDB lineage: Bacteria > Actinomycetota > Acidimicrobiia > Acidimicrobiales > Acidimicrobiaceae > JABEUN01. The sequence continues at coordinate 2,689 of JABEUN010000003.1, read as the reverse complement.
CCGGTGAGACCTTAGGTCTGGTCGGTGAATCTGGATGCGGCAAGACGATGACCGGTATGTCCATTATGCGGCTTCTCCCTCCTGGAGGATACATCGCAAATGGCTCGATCAACTTCGCAGGCAAGGACCTCGCAACCATATCCGAGAAAGAGATGCGCCATATCCGAGGCAACGAGATCGGCATGATCTTCCAAGATCCGATGACCTCTCTAAACCCATGTCTGACAGTCGGAGAGCAGATCGCTGAGGCCGTTCGCCTTCACAAAGGAGCCAATAAGGCTCAGGGTCTTGCTAGGGCGGAGGAAGTGCTGGACCTAGTGGGAATGCCGAAGCCAAAAGAACGGCTGGGTGACTTTCCTCACCAGCTCTCGGGGGGCCTTCGACAGCGTGTTATGGTTGCAATGGCACTTTCCTGCGAACCCAAATTACTCATCGCAGATGAACCAACCACTGCACTGGACGTGACGATTCAGGCCCAAATACTCGCACTACTTGACGAACTCAAATCCAAATTAAACATGGCCATGCTGCTAGTCACCCATGACATGGGTGTAATTGCTGGACGTGCTGACCGAGTGATCGTCATGTACGCTGGCAAAATAGCTGAAGAAGGGCCCACTTCCGACCTTTTTTCCAACACACACCATCCATATACCGAAGCGCTTCTCTCGTCAATTCCGGAAATCGACGAAAAGACTGAGGGACGACTCTACTCAATACCGGGAATCCCACCAGACCTCTCGATCGACCAGACTGGTTGCCGCTTTGCCCCTAGGTGTCGCTATGCCACCGACGAATGCAGGGCTGACGACCCACCAATCACGCTTCCAGCTGGATATGAACACCGCTTTGCGTGCTACCACCCGGTGGGCAACAAGGGACCTGCCATCATCCCAGAGTCCGTGATTAAGGTCAAGGCCGAAGCGCGCCTGGATGCTTCTCAGGAAGTCCGAGAGTCAAATAGCCCGCTAATGCTACTAGAGCACGTCTCGAAGGAATTTCCGGTCACCAAAGGGATAGTACTGCAACGCAAAGTTGGGACACTAAAGGCGGTGACAGACCTCAGCTTGACCGTATATCGCGGCGAGACCGTCGGCCTCGTTGGTGAATCCGGTTGCGGCAAAACTACAACCGGATCGATGATGGTCGCCCTCGAGGCGCCTACGGCTGGATCGATCAAATTCGATGGCGTCGACCTTGCGAGCTTGAACCACAAAGAGCTGCGCAGTCAAAGAAAAAATCTGCAGTTGATGTTCCAAGATCCCTACGCATCGCTAGATCCTCGAATGCGGGTCGAGAACATTCTCAAAGAACCCCTCGAGATTAACTCGATCGGAACCAGGGAGGAGCGGACTGCGACGGTCCGTCGACTTCTTAACGAGGTTGGGCTATCTGACAAGGCCCTGGAACGCTATCCACACGAGTTCTCCGGTGGCCAGCGACAGCGAATCGGCCTGGCAAGGGCATTGGCTCTGAATCCAAAGCTGATAGTCGCCGATGAACCGGTGTCTGCACTCGACGTATCGATTCGCTCCCAGGTCCTAAATCTGATGAAGGACCTACAAGGACTGCATGACCTCACATACGTAGTCATCTCTCACGACCTGAGTGTGGTTAGGTATCTCGCCGACAGAGTCGGCGTCATGTATCTTGGCAAGTTGGTCGAGATCGGACGAGGCGACGATATCTACGAACGACCGGCTCACCCGTACACTCAGGCACTGCTAGCCGCCGTACCAGTGGCAAAACCTGAGCTCGAAAGATCTAAGCAACGAGTAATCATCAAGGGAGAGTTGCCCTCTGCTATCAATCCACCGTCTGGGTGTCGTTTTAGAACTCGATGCACAAGGGCACAAGAAATCTGCGCTCAGCAGGAACCGTTGATGGTTGATTTCGACGTCGCCCATCAAGCCGCCTGCCACTTCCCGCTTCAAACACCAGTTACATTGTCCAGCACAAGTTCTAGCGTTTAATCCGAGTCCCATCGATCCTCTGCCAAGTATCTCGAAACAAGCACACGACATCGAAGGAATCGGCGCTGAGGCAATCTGGTCGAGGATGCGACGGGACGATGAACGCAATCAACCGTGAGAGGCAGCTACAAAGAAGTAGGCCAGCTACCGACAACATTTGAACTCTAAACAGTTCCGCCGGTGAAAAGTAAGAACCTAGAACGCAGTGTGTGATCGCCTTCGAGGGCCCCGTGTTTGTTGAACATTGGTAGCCAAGTGACATCAGATAACTAGGTCAGCGAGGAGTTGGACTTCTCTCGAACAGAACCAATCGAAGCGATTCACATCAATCAACCGACAGGGACTACAACCAATCCATGACATATGCGCCCAGGCGCAGATTGTCGCAGAGGAGTCCTCCAAACATGGAGATAGTCATGTCCTGAATCTTGTGCAGATTCCGCCGCCAAGTAAGTGGAGCTATGGCATCTCGAGAGTTGGACAAATACTTAGATCGTCCATGAAGAGATTCCATGGTAATCAAAGCTAAGGTTTCCCAATTCCGGTCGCCGCTCGCCGGTATTGAGGGGTCCCCGATAGCTGATCCACTGTCTCTGTGAGTTCTGCCCTTGGTTATCGTTGTTGAGATTACTCCTCCCACTCCTCCTGCTCGCCTTTCCACTGTAGGAAATATTGAAGAGAGCAGGAGGGGTGGGAGGTTTTGGATTTGTTCGGTC
>JABEUN010000042.1 GCA_013044385.1 Acidimicrobiaceae bacterium | reverse complement strand
TGGATCTCTACCAGTAATGAGGAGGTTGGTGACCTGTGTGCCTGGGTGTCGAGCGGCACGGGAAAGACTCAGGACGTCACTCTTTCGACCGGTAAGTTTGCCCTCCAGGGTATCTGGGCAAATGTTGCGAACAAGCACACGGGTGGTTGCCTGATAGCCCATTCGATAGTCACTTGATCTGCTGAGAGACCTTGTTGGGTTGAAAAGTAGTTGACAAGGTCGATTCAGTTCGATTAGACGGACTCTTGGAATGTGCGCCCGCCCAACGCGTAACGCTCGAAAACAAACCTCCACCAATTGGCGACAACCCCTAGCCAACTGAAACCACCTGTTGTATCATCACAGTTGCGCAAGAAAGTAAAAGAACTCTTATGTAACAGTTCTGTGGACCTGAATGGGGAGGTAGACGTGTATCGCGTCACAAGGGGAACTCACGGTGGACGTCGCATGCGCGGCGCCATATCGAGGCGGGTATATCGCTCGCTTGGAGCGATTACTGCTTTTGTCGGACTGACAACTATTGGCGTCGGCGGGGTTGCTTCGGCTAGTACTCAGTCCCCAGTATCTGTCAATCCTGCCGCAGCGAGTCTGCTCACCCACCCTTATAGACACGGTGTAGTTCCTATGCTGGGCCAAACCGCTCTCCAGTTGCCAGCCTGTTCAACAAAGTGCGTAGTTTACGGGGGCGGTATCGATTCAGTCGGAGTATCGACGGGACAGGAGAAGGTCTATCTGATCTTCGCCGGCAGCCAGTGGGGAACCGAGAGCACCAACAGCTCGGGCTACAAGACATTCTCCGGCGATCCTGTCGGCATGGCACCGGACCTCCAGGCATTCTTCAGTGGCCTCGGGTCCTCGACGGACACCTGGAGCGGGACAATGACGACCTACTGTCAGGGTGTCTCCAAGGGTGCGGCGTTCTGCCCGACTTCTGTGGCCCACGTCGCCTACCCGACCGGCGGCGCTTTAGCTGGCGTTTGGGAGGATACAGCCAAGGCATCGCCTGCTCAGTCCACAGCTCATGAGCTCGCCATGGAGGCGGTTAGGGCTGCAGAGCACTTTGGGAACACCACACTCGCAGCTAACCGGAATGCGCAGTACGTGATTGTCTCTCCTCACGGCACCAATCCGGACAACTACAAAAATGCGGGATTCTGCGCATGGCATGACTACACCCGTGACGCGACGTTGGACGGAGGCGGCGCTGTTGGCGGACCGCCGGTTGCCTTTACAAACCTTCCTTACCTCACCGACGTCGGTTCAAGCTGTGGCGCTGGGTTTGTAAATCCCGGTAATGTGCTCGACGGTGTGACGATAGTTGAGGGCCACGAGTACGCAGAGACGGTTACCGATATGGCGCCGGTCTACGGTTGGATCTCGCCGTCAGGCGAGGAGGTTGGGGACCTGTGCGCCTGGATCACTACTGGATCGGGTAAAGCTCAGAATATCACGCTGTCGACGGGGAGCTTTGCGGTGCAGAGTGTGTGGGCAAATGTTGCAAACAACAACTCCGGCGGCTGCATAATCGGACACGCGACCGTTAGCTGAGGCAAACTTGCTGATTAGCTGACCCAGGTCGCTTTACAGGTCAGTGGTCATACTCCTCGATCTGGACTTGACCGACCGCAAAGTTGATCAGGGTCCCGCTGTGTCGCAATGGCTGGACCCTGATCGATTTGTGTGGAGGTTAGTTATCTCCATTTTTTGATTGTGAGGTGTTTGAGTGGGTCACCTCTCAACAGGGAGGCCCGCTAGTCGCCACTCCGGCATGCCATCTTCCAATCGAATGGCAGAGTAACCTTCGGCGGAAAGTCTTTCAACGGCCTGGACAGCAAGAACGCAGTAGGGTCCCCTGCAATATGCTACGAACAGACTCTGCCTGGACAGCTCTTCGAGCCTGTCTTCCAGCGAGGCCAGCGGAATGGATTTGGCACCGGGGATGTGTCCTTGCGCGTACTCTTCTTTTGGCCTGACATCTAGGATGACGACGTCTTGGTTGCTGGCCCGCTCGAGTAGGTCCTCTCTGGTGATCGGTTCGAAGGTGTCCCGAGCGTCGAAGTAGTCCTTGATGACGCGATCTACCTCGCCGACCCGAGCACGGGTGAGATCCCTCAGGTGGTTCACGAATCGAACTACTTCGTCGTCGGCGAGACGATAAAAGACGGTGGTCCCGGCTCTTTTTGTCTCGACCAGCCGAGATCGGTGGAGAACCTGCAGATGGGCCGATGTGTTGGTCAGGCTCAGCCCTGTGGCTCGTGCGATGGCATCTACACAGCGCTCACCCTGTGCGATCAACTCGAGAATCTCGATTCGATGTGGATTTGCGACCGCCTTTGCCGTCTGGGCAAAGGCTTCATAGAGTCGGTCTTTGACCTCTCTTCCCTCCAATGTGACCCCCTCATGACCCCTTCGATACCGTACCGCCGGCTCGACTGCTAGGTGTATTTGCAGCTTCTATATGCACCACCTACAGTGTATACCATTACTCTATGGAATAATGGTATACAAATTACGGATCTGCCTCGTTTGGTCGAGACCACCCTGGAGTGTGGCCAATGTGGATTGGTAGCGATAGTCGTTCGATCAGGCTGGGACTAAGGGAGAATCTCGCGCAGTTCATTCTGCTCATAGGTGTCAACGCCTTGGTGGGTGGGATGCTCGGCCAAGAGCGGACTGTTCTGCCACTCATAGCCGACCGGGTATTCCATCTCCAGGCGATGTCAGCCGTACTGGCATACATAGTTGCGTTCGGCATCGTCAAGGCAGTTACCAACTTCTTCGCGGGAATTATTTCGGAGCGGATCGGCCGAAAACCCGTTCTGGTTGCTGGATGGCTAGTGGCGGTGCCGGTGCCGTTCATGCTCGCTTGGGGAACCTCGTGGTCATGGATCATTGCAGCAAACATCCTGCTCGGAATCGATCAAGGTCTGACCTGGTCGACCACTGTGATCATGAAGATAGATCTGGCTGGCCCCGCCAGACGGGGATTGGCCATGGGTCTGAACGAGGCGGCAGGGTACGCAGCCGTCGCAGTCACTGCAGCGGCTACCGGTTTCATAGCTGCGAGATATGGGTTGAGGCCTTACCCGTTCTACTTAGGCATTGCCTTTGCGGGTTTGGGACTCGGTCTGTCGAGCCTCTTTGTCCGTGAGACCATCGGCCATGTTCGACTCGAAGCGCTGGCACACACGACGGCTCCATCGCATGCGGGCGGAGATCTGACGATCAGCGAGGTATTCACGCACACCAGCTTCAAGGATCGCTCCCTCTCCTCGGCCAGCCAGGCTGGACTTGTCAACAACCTCAATGACGGGCTGGCATGGGGGATCTTCCCCCTCTACTTTGCCAGCGCTGGCCTCAGTGTTAGCCGAATCGGCATTCTTGTTGCGCTGTATCCCGCACTGTGGGGCCTTGGCCAACTCATGACGGGGGCACTGTCGGATCGTTGGGGGCGGAAGTGGCTCATCGCTACGGGTATGTGGGTCCAGGCTGCTGCTGTCGCCGAGATCGCCCTGACCCACAGCTTCTGGCCGTGGCTCGTTGGTGCTCTGTTGCTCGGAGCCGGTACTGCGATGGTCTATCCGACCCTCCTGGCAGCGGTCGGTGACGTCGCCCACCCGAGCTGGCGTGCCTCTGCTTTCGGCGTCTATCGGCTCTGGCGAGATTTGGGATTCGCCGTCGGGGCACTGCTGGCTGGTTTTGTCGCCGACGCTCTCGGAATGAAAGCTGCGATTCTCGTCGTGGCGGCGATCACGTTTGCCTCTGGATTGGTCGTCGCTTTTCGAATGATAGAGACGCACCGGAGGAGTCCGTTGGCCTCCTGAGGTTTGGGAAGCTAGCTCCGATGCGGTCTCTGGTGGAGGGGTATTCGGCAAGGGTAGTAGGTCAGTTGGACGGGTTGCATCCTATGGCGGATGCGTACGCCGCGAATGGGAGTCGGTACAGCTTCACTGCGCTTGGATTACTTAGTGCTAGGTTGAATCGCCACAGATCGTTCTGGTAGTGCCAGTAGTCGGTGAACTGGTATCCACTGATCGAGTAGTGGACCTGCCAGTACCCATTTGAGGTAGGATTCGCTCCTTCGATCGTTGCAGGACCGGGAGCAGTTTGGCACTCGGTGTGCCTGCGAAGGTAGTTGGAGCGGGAGATGATCGCCTGGCTGGCTATGTCCCACCGATCCCAGACCGGTCCGTCCAGATTGTCGGAATAATCCCTATTGAATTTGACGGCGATCGCCAGCAGGGCCCCGGTGGTCTGGGGGTCACTCAAGTGCTTTCTCCCGCCACTTGGAGCTGTCGGCTTGGCTCCCGTGCCGCATCCCGCAAGAGCGGCTGTTGCGATCGCAATGGGGAAAAGTCCAAGTCGGCGTCTGGATTTCTGGATTGGCACCTTGCCGAGCATAGATCGAGGTGTAAACCACTGCGATTGTAGTATCGGCCTCGTTATGGAGTAAGGCACGTTGCCGTTCTGCTCTGTCAGCCCCGATCGACCGGCTGTCCTGTAACGGGTTGAAGTAACCACGGTTGAAACCAGAAGGTGTTGCCAGCGCGGCTGACACTTGAGTTTGTGCTCTCCTCTGTCGTTCATTCCGGTATGAGGGGTGAAGCCAAGAGGGAACCCTGGCAGAACATCAAATTACGAGATTGGAGGCACGTGATGCAACGAGCCGCCGACTTTGGCATCGTCTGAAGTGTTCTTCGTGTTCGTGGGAAATATGTGAGACGACTGGTTTGGCAACTAGGCAGCGCTGCATGCCCTTTCGCTTGAGTCGGTGCCGCCCACTACCATCACCTCCAGGTCGTGGAACGCCTGGCATGATCGAATATGGCCCGCACCACTTCGTCTTCGAATGAAATGGGTCGGGAGGTCATCCAGGGAACAAGTTGGCTTGGCGTGAGAATGAAGACCTTGGAATCCTCAGGTTGCGACTTCACCACGTATCCACCGCGTGCTCCCACGGGGGCGATTATGCCGACCGGTTCGACGTCGATGCCCGTCGCTTCGCTCAGGATCCTCCCCACCCGTTTGGCTTCGTGACGTGACTTGTGAACATAAGGTGTCCTGTATCCGTTGATCATGAAGGTATTACCTTTCACCCAGATATTTGCGTCGGGATGATTCTTGGTATTGATGCTGTACACTCCACCTGGTCCGATGACGAGATGATCGATGTCGGACTCGCCAGATCCGATCCCGATCGAGTTGAGGACCTTCCATCCGACGGGGAGCATCTCTAGGCGATGCGCCACCTTTTGTTCGCCCTTACCCCCAATGCGGAAAGCTCGCTCGTCATTGTGGGTTTTGGTGATGCGGGCGATAAAGGTCCACACCGGCGACTCCCGTTGAAGTTCGGCCGCCTTTGCAAGTACTGCCTGTCCTGGGAGATTCTCACACAGATCTCGCCAAGGCTCTTCCACCAGATCGACTGGTATTGCAGGGCCTGAGGGTTTCGGAAGTTCAGACAATTCCGGATCTGGGGGTGCTGGATGTTCCACGACGTCGCTCTCCTCGCTGGCAAGGGACTCTGTGACGGGGTGATCCGCAGACGGCAGGAGTGGAGAGTGTGCTACTTCTAATCCATGAAGGATTCCGTACTCGGTGAGTGCCCGCTCAAAGTCGTCGCTGTAATCTGTGGCTTCCAGCACCGCCCGGTTGCCGATCGGATCGTACCAACCCACTTGGATACCGTCTGAATTCTTGAAATAGAGTCTCCGCCTTCCGTAACGGCTCCACTCGGTCACCTGCAGGTTTGTCATACATGAGATTCGTCAAAAGCACGCTGAAAATTGACTGGACGTGGCCATCCCGGCGACGTATCGATAGCTGGCTTGTGGCGGCATAAGCTCGGCGGCGCCGTATAGCTCTAGTAGCGATCTCAGGCGCTGCCAAGAAGGACCGGTCAAGCTGAGAAGATTCCACGGGGGGGCGATCTCGTGAACTTACGGAGCGCAACTATGTGCCAAGGATCAGTGTATCGGAGTTGGATTGAAGGTGATGGGTCCGGCGTGCAGGACTGGGCGTTGCTGAAGGACTCTGGAGATTGAGCCGCATAGCTATTGGGGGCAGCGGTTATTTGGGACCGGTGTCTCCGGCGACTGACGACGAAGTTGGATGGCGCGGTGGAGTTTGGTCAGGGGTGGGAAGCAGAACTCCCGCAACGACCCTCCTGCTTCGTCCCTTGTGCGGAGCATTTGCGAGACGTGGTTGAACTATCGTGCCGAGATCCCTGAGGAACTCCGTCAACTCGTCGTCGCTGAGCCATAGAGCAGCTAGGCGATAACCTGCCATGTCTCGTGCCAGATCGGGAGTTCCCGAATTGAGGTAGCGATCGAAGTCGCCCAAGAGGCCAGCGACGAAGGCCATGAATGCATGCCGGTGCTGGTCGGGGGACATCTTGTTGACCTCTGCAGGCGAAAGCTGTGCCGCCGCCAATCGCATGGTGTAGGTTCGCTCCATTGCTCCTCTGACCCTTCGCTCGGCGACCACCTGGATGACGTCGGCCCTTGCAAGCAGTGCCACGTGTCGGTAGAGGCTGCCCGCCGGAATGTCGTCGATCTCGGCTGCTAGCTGGGTTGTCGTCAGCGCGCGATCGCCTAGGAAAGCCTGGATAATGCGCAGTCGGACTGGATGGAGTAGTAGATCCGCGCTTCGCATGATCCAAGTTTACGTGAATTGATAGCGCTTCTGGTAACATTCACATATATGAGATAGGTGGTTTGGAGCGGAGGCGATCCAAATGGCGGAGTTGGTGCTGGAGGGGGATGAACTAGTCCTCAGACTCACGCGAGCCGAGAAGCTGGAGGGGGTCCACGGAGATCTCCATACCCCGATCTCGTCCGTGATGAAGGTGGAGGTCTTAGATGACGCGCACGGCGCCGCCGACCTTATCGGGATCAAGGTCGGCACCCGCCTGTATGGAGTCGTGGAGGTCGGTACCATTCACGGTCGGCAGAAGACGATCTTCGCTGCGGTGCACCGCTACTCGCCCACGGGGGTGAGGGTTATTCTCTCGGGGGCTGACCAAGACGAGTGGGTGGTCGGATGCGCAGATCCAGAATCCGTAGCTGCGGCTATCAGATCGAGGCTGTGAAGCCAATGCTGCGTGAGATGTCGCCTCGACCAACCCTAAGGCATCAGAGACCGGGCCAGAGGGAGTGTAGGAGCTCGAAAACTGGATCGGATAGGCGGGAAGGGAGTACGCAATGACATCGGTATCGACTCGCAGGAGGGCGCTTGCGGTAGGGACGGCAGCCCTTGTTCTGGAGGCGGCGGTGGTGGCGAAGAGGCGTGGCCACCTGTTCGACCCAAACACCGTGGTACGTTGTCGGCGGGGCCACCTGTTCACGACCTTATGGGTTCCTGGAGTGTCTCTCAAATCCGTAAGGCTCGGGCTGTGGAGGTTCCAGCGTTGCCCGGCGGCGGGTGGACACTGGAGCATTGTCACACCCGTCAGGATGTCCACACTCTCTGAGGCAGATCGGGAGGAGGCGGTTGAGCATCGTGACATTCGAATCCCGTGACCCGGTTCAGCGTTCAGCGGGGTGCGCGGCGGGTACCGCTGGTCCAACAGTTCCAAAAGTATCGAATTCACGACAGGATTCTGGGGATCTCGTAACGGACTTGATCCGGAGGATCTCCTAGCACGCCATAGGAGGCGATGCTGCAACATGGCCTGAGTCGGACTTTGATGGTTCGTCCCGGGCTCTAGGGCAGATCTTAAACCTCGCAGTGGTACAGCTTGGCGTGCTCAATCAGCCCCCTAGCCGGCGCAGAATTTTAGCTCCGATATGTTTGGGTTCAGTTAGCTCGATCCATCTGAAGGACGTGCGACAACAAGGCAAGCAGCGACGGAGGCTGCGTGATCTGCGGTCAGACCAACACCCATTTCGACCAGTGCAGCGACACGGGGGTCTTCGATACGGTAGAAGGAGAATCGACCCTCGCGTCGGACCTGCGCAAGACCACACGAAACTAGGCAGGCCAGATGGGCCGATACGCGGCCTTGGGAAAGCCCTGAGCGATACACACACTCGGTGGCTGTCGACTCTCCGTGTTCTAGCAGAAACGTCAGTAGGTCGAGGCGAGTCGGGTCACCGAGGGCGCGGAAGAACCTAGCTACCAGTTGCCTGCCGGCCTCCGAGGTGATTGTGGCTTGAACGTCGACGGTTTCGGAACTGGCTGGGGCTGAAGTAGAGCTACTCATGATGCACAACACGATAGCTTGCTCACGTCGGTGCGGAACGACTGAGCCGCGAGCTTGATTCCCTCCGCGATCGTCAGATATGGTGCCCAAGTCGAAGCGAGCTGGTCGACTGTCATGCCTGCCTCTAGTGCGTAAGTAGCCGCCAAGATGCTGTCTCCGGCATTTGGTCCGACCATGTGGATACCAAGGACACGACCCGTGTTCGCGTCGGCGACGATCTTAACTACTCCCCGTGTGTCACGGTTGACGACTGCGCGCGGGACATAGGCCAGAGGCAGTACTCGGCATGTGCAAGGCAAGCCCGCTTCGGCCGCTTCGGCGTCGGTGAGTCCGACCGCCGCGAGGTTGGGTGAAGTGAAGGTGACCCGAGGGAGGTGGGAGTAGTCCACCTTTCGGCCCGCGCCGCTGAACGCGTTCTCTACCATCATCGTGCCGTGCGATCCCGCAACGTAGACGAACTGCGGCGCTCCGGTCACGTCGCCTGCTGCCCAGATGCGGGGATTGTTCGTGCGAAGCTCAGAGTCGACCTGGATGGCTCCCGTTGAACTAACTTCAATACCGACTTTGTCTAGCCCGAGACCACTGCTGTTCGGACGACGACCTGTCGCCATGAGAATTACCTCCGCCCTTACCTCGGAGCCGTCTTCTAAAATCGCCACGATCTCGTGATCTAGTCGCGAGACTCGAACGAGAGGCGCCGAAGTCCAGACTTTTATGCCCTCATCCTTGAGCACAGCTTCGATCGCCTCCGAAACCTCGGGCTCCTCACCAGCCGCTAGGCGGGGGAGCGCCTCGAGAATTGTGACAGCGCATCCGAGGTGGGCGAAGGTCTGACCGAGTTCTAGGCCCACATAGTTTCCGCCAACAACGATCATCGATTTCGGAATATGCTCCAATTCCATGGCTGATGTCGAGGTGAGATATCCGGTCTCCTCGAGTCCCTGAATTGGTGGTACCCATGGGGAGGCTCCCGTTGCAATCAGGTAGTGCGAAGCCTCGACTCTTAGACCATCGACTTCGAGGGCCGGTCCGTCCACGAACCTAGCCTCTCCCTTCAGCACCGTCCAGCCGTATTCGGTCACAAGATCTTCGTATCTCTCTCGGCGCAAAAGCTCCACTATCTCTGACTTGCCTGTGATCAGGGCAACCATGTCTGGAGGTTCTGCTGATGTAGTAATGCCCGGGAAGAGGGTTCCAGCTGCTGTGTGCCCGGCCTCGGCGGCTGAAAGAAGTGCCTTCGACGGAATGCAGCCGACATTGACACATGTACCGCCCATCGTTGAACGCTCGACCATGACCACAGATAGATCCCGGTTCGCGGCAGCGATCGCTGCCGCGCACCCAGCTCCACCCGAGCCGATGATCGCTAGGTCGTATGTCATTTGACCCTCCCTGAGATTTGGATATACGAATATCAGTATATGACTTAATAGCCGGGTTGTCCGTGCCATCAAGGCTGTATCTCCGAACTCTGGTTGAAGTTGAGTTGAAATGAGTCGGGGGATGGCCTCGGGTCTTGATGCGGATTGTGGCAGGTGGTCGGGCTGAAGGCTCAGACGAAATGTGGTGGACTTGGTGGCCATTCGCCACAACGCGTATGAAACACAGGTTTCTGCTTCACCGCTATCTCAGTATTGCTGCGTCGGCGGTTGTGGCAGCTTCATTCGGCTTCCTCTGTACGCGACTCTTTTTCTTACATCTCGACCTTGTCGGCAAGTTTGACGAGCCGCTCCGGTCTGGTAATCCTTCTGTTCGAGGGGCCGTGGGCCGAGAGCCCCTCTCCCATCAAGTGCTACTTTCTGGTCGGAAGTCTGTGGACGAAGAAAGTAGTCACTCGTCCAAAAGCCGACCTCTGACCCACATTAATAAACTCCGGATTGCGGTGTTTCTCGAACTCCGTCAACTGTTGCCTTAGGCTGCCCTGACTGTGGGCCTTTGGTTGAATGCCTTCCTGGAGGAGAATGCGACAATGCGCGAACGAGGTGAGTCAATGACCGGGATCGAGTCGCGCTCGATCGACTGGATACCTGAGCGCGAGCGGCACGGAAGGCTCTGGCATCAGACGCCACTTTGGTTCCTTGGCAACTTCCAGTACTTCACGGTTCCGATCGGCTTCATAGGACCATCACTCGGCCTTTCGATCTGGTGGACCATAGTCGCCGGTCTCACTGGGATCGTCGTTGGCACATTTTTCATGGCATTCCACGGATCTCAGGGACCGAAGCTCGGTCTTCCCCAGATGATCCAGTCGCGTGCCCAGTTTGGATACAAAGGCGTTGTAATAGTGCTATTTGCGGCACTCTTCACGTACGTCGCCTTCAATGTCGCAGATCAAGTGCTCCTCTCGCAGGGACTATCTGCTGCATACGGTTTGAATGCGATCGCTGTTGCGATAATCGGAACCGCGGGAGCAGCGGCTCTTGCGATCCTTGGTCACGACTGGGTCCACCGAGCCTTCCGGGTATTGCTTTTCATCTCGGTCCCGTTGATGGCCATTGTTACCTTTGGGATACTGACCGGCCACGCTGGAGGTGGTATTCCGAAAGTGCATTTCGGCTTCACATTCAAGGCATTCTTGGCCGAGTTTTCCGCATCTGCGGCGTACAACATCACGTTCGCTCCATGTGTCTCGGACTACTCGCGCTACCTGCCGTCGGAGACAAAGAGCGGATCGGTCATCGCGTCGGTCTTTGTTGGAGCCTCGGCCTCCGCAGTATGGCTGATCGCGGTTGGTGCGTGGCTCGCAGTCCGGCTTGGCGTAACCGACGGCCTCGTAGGCATAAAGACTGCTGGAAACAGCTTCATCGGTGGTCTGGGCTCGCTTACCGCCCTCAGCCTAGCTCTGGCATTGGCGGCCACCATGGCGATGAGCGCCTATGGCGGCTCGCTGACCCTACTTACGGGGATTGATGCATTCAAGAAGGTCCGTACCACAAGAGGTGCCCGTGTCGCGAGCATCGTCGGCCTGGCAATCCTCTGGTATCTGATCGGGGTGATGATCACCACCAACGCCGTCAACACGGTCTTTACCGCATTGACACTCATGCTCTATCTCCTAGTTCCGTGGACGGCAACCAACCTTGTGGACTACTTCTACGTTCGCAAGGGTCACTATGCAATCACCCATCTGTTCTCACCGAATGGCATCTATAGGTCGTGGAACTGGAGGGGGCTGACCGCCTATGCGATCGGCTTTATCGCAGAGATTCCGTTCATGGTTCTTCCTCAACTTGGCAAGTTCAGCTACACGGGACTGCTCGTGAATTCGGTGGGAGGGGTTGACGTTTCGTGGCTGGTTGGACTCTTGGCGACTGGCGTCCTGTATCTGATCCTCAGCCAATCGCTCGACCTCTCATCAGAACAGGAGGCCATCACGACAAGCGCGGCCGTGTTGCTTGAAGATTTCCAATGAGATGAACTTGAGCGGGAGCGCGCTTCGATCGAGGGGAGATGCAGTTCTAAGTGACACGGCGGAGTCGGTTACCCGCCATCTGTTAAGGTAGCACATCACTAGGAGTCGCGTTCAGAGGACAAATTGTGCGGATTGCGACTGTTATGGAGACGAGACGGTGCAGATTCACTTGCAGTGGAAGGCGTCAAGTTCAGTCCCATATTTGATCAACGTCCTCAAAGCATTGGTGGTCTTGAACTTGTTGAGGTGGGTGACCGCCCCGGCACTTCCATGTCTGACGTTCCGACCACTTCGGCTGCAATCACGTGGCTCGGTGGCGAAAATGGTCGACGCTGTCATTTGGCAAGGTACTTCGACCGGCGCGTGGCTCTGCCATTTCCGAGCCGATGTACCCTGGCATGGTAACCCTCCAGAAGGCGTGGTGCGCCGGGCGTTCTTAGAGTACGGCCTCGATTGTACGGCGCCTAGCATCCTCATCGAGGCTCAGAAGCTGAAACTTGTGCGGAGGGAGCGGCGCCTATGACGAATCCGTCCGTTCCACCGAGTGCGGGACCATCGACACCAGTAGCGCCCGCGCGTAACCCGGCGCCACTTGTGGTGTTGGGTCTCGCCTTCGGCCCCGCAGTGGCGCTAGGGCTGGCGCGTTTCGCCTATGCCCTCTTGCTGCCTTCGATGCGTGCCGATCTGCACTGGTCCTATGGGACCGCTGGAGCGGTGAATACTGCCAACGCCCTCGGCTATCTCGGCGGGGCTTTGTTGACTGCGCCTCTCGCTCGTCGTTACGGTACTCGCCGGATATTCGTCAGCAGCTTAGGGTTCGCCGTGGTTTCGCTTTTCGCGACTGCGGCGAGTGGAAACCTCGCGGTTCTGATCGGCCTTCGTACCGTTGCCGGACTCTCTGGTGCGGTCACCTTCATCTCCGGGGCGGGACTCGTTGCCGCCGCCGCCTCGGCCGCCTCCGGACATCGCGCTGCCACGCTCCTCGGCGTATATTTCGCTGGCGCTGGTGCCGGGATTGTAATCTCAGGCCTGGCGATCCCCTCACTACTGGGTGCCACGACTGCAGCAGATGGCTGGAGGTGGGGTTGGGTGCTCCTCGGAGTAATAGGTGTC
Source organism: Acidimicrobiaceae bacterium (assembly GCA_013044385.1). Classification (GTDB taxonomy): domain Bacteria; phylum Actinomycetota; class Acidimicrobiia; order Acidimicrobiales; family Acidimicrobiaceae; genus JABEUN01. The sequence continues at coordinate 2,187 of JABEUN010000042.1, read as the reverse complement.
GTGGCTATTGCCATCGCTACACCAGCAGCTCTTTCCAGTCCGGAACCAGCTGCTCCACCAGTGACCGATAGGCAGTGGCCCGCCAGGCAGCTGAGAGCGGTAATCATCTCATACGGATTCTTCGGGGCGGGCTACATAGCCTATATGACCTTCATAGTCGCCTTCCTGAAGGACCATGGTGCAAGGGAGGAGGAGATCACCGTTTTTTGGGTCGTACTCGGGGCAGCCGCAGTTGCTGGTGCGTTCGCTTGGGCTTGGCCGATCTCCAAGCTGCAAGCGGGGCGAGCTCCTGCCCTAGTGCTCTCTGCAGTAAGCATCGGTGCTCTCCTGCCGTTACTGTCCCGGTCTCCCGAGGCTGCAATGGCTTCCGCACTACTCTTCGGTGGCTCGTTCCTAACGGTGGTGACAGCCGTCACTGCGGTAGCGCGCCGATCATTTCAGTCACATCACTGGACGCCGGCGATCGCCGGGCTCACCGTGGCATTCGCATGTGGGCAGTGTTTAGGACCGGTCCTTACCGGAGTGCTCTCAGAGGGTCCGGTCGGTCTCAGCATCGGCCTCAGCGTGTCGGTCGGCCTCCTTGCCCTCGCGTCCGCTATCGCTCTCCTTCAGTGACACCAAAAGGTGCTGGGCGACGCTCCGATCCGTTCAACCGTAGTCAAGAGGTTTTGGACCATGGCTACTCCGTGTCGGTTCCAGCTGGGGAGTGGGGAGTCCTAGCCATGGGCTTCCGATATGGGCAATATTATGTCATAACCAAGCAAGGAACCTGTAACGTGAATACAGGTTCCTTCAGCTGGACTTATTCATACAATACCGTGCAAGATGTTCTGTATCCGACGGCAGACTACTTTCCAAATCAAAATAGCGTCTGATCCCCCATCGTCCTGATCAGCCCGAGAGAGCTTCGCAGGCCAGTTTCGGGTCGACGCGAGTGTCTGGAATTGTAGTCGTACGGGCAGATCGTGTGATAGTTGAGATACGTAAAGGTAGTAGAAAGATTGCAAGTCGGCGGGCGGCGGTTGTCGTCCTCGTCCTCGTTGGAATTACCTCAGGCGTTCTTTATGACTATGAGCGTCCCTTCCAGGCGTGCTGCCTGCATCTGGCCCAAGTGTCATCTTCAATGGAACAGGCGTAGGCTCCTCTAGCGACTTGATACCTATTACATGCGTCACCGTTAATGGCAGATCGGTACCTACAAAGTATCTCGGCGATCTGATGGGGATCGGCATTGTGTGCTCCGGAGGTGGCACGGTTCTGTCTGTGCGCATTCTTCACGGCGACGAGACTATCAAACCGATCTGTCGAGGTCGCAGCGGAATGTGGAGCTTGGTGTCAAGGGACATTGAAACCTGCACGGTGGCGGACACGTTAACTGCACGCTGGCGGACAGTAGTTCTGCACGGAGTCTGTCATGAGGGGGCAGTCTCCGTCACCTGATCGTTACTACCTCGTTTTCAGATCGTGTGTTACAGGGGCTTCACCCCCGTTCCAGCCAAAGCCTGGGTAAGACGTATAGATTCACCTTCGGTCTGGAGAAGGTGAGCATGGTGGGCGAGTCGATCAACAAGAGCGGCTGCAAGAGACTTTGGTTCGATGATCTGATCGAATGAGCTCAGAGCAAAGTTCGACGTCACGATGAGCGACGTCACTTCGTAACGGGCGTTCACGACTCGATACAACACCTCGGAGTCCCTTGGGGTGAGTGGGAGTATCCCAAGGTCATCCAAGATGACCAGGTCGAGTCGCTGGCCTCGAAGGAGGAACGACTTGAGCGTATCGGCCGCTTTTCCAAGAGCGACAGCGTCAAAGAGCGTCTCGGGTTCAAACCATGCAACTCGGACCAACATTGATATCCTCATTCGGGAAGAGGGGCGAGCTGACCTTAGCTACAGTTACGAGGTCAGCGATTGTCTTTCAGGGACGCTGGCGCCCCATCTGGTACCAGGTGTACTAAACAAGATTTTTTCGCCCCTAGAGATGCATTTAGATGAACTTGACGCACCACAACTACCTGTTTACACATGGATCAGTGCGGCTGGTTTCTCCCCTTCAACTCGCGATGAATATATTTGGCTCTTCGGATTTCAGCGGGGGATGAGCATCACAGTTGAGGACCTTGCAGTGAGCGAAGGTGCTGCAAGATTGAACTGTGAAAAACAAAACTCAAAGCACCTTCGCCCTCAC
>JABEUN010000041.1 GCA_013044385.1 Acidimicrobiaceae bacterium | reverse complement strand
CCCAACCTTCTGATCCGTAGTCAGACGCTCTATCCATTGAGCTACGAGCGCATTCGCGAACCGACATCCTACCCGCCACCGCATCTAGCCCGATCCACTCGAAGGTGACTACGTGAGAACGGTTTTGGGTTACGTTTCAGTTTCGAATAGATTCATATGGTGAAATCACTTCGCCCATCGACCAGCCGACGGCAGGAACTTGAACGAGAGGTAGAACCGAATTGAGATCAGGCGATCCCATTCTCCCGCAACTACGAGAAAGTGCACTTGCCCACGCGTCATCCAAAGCAGGGACTGCACACATTCCAGTAGAGCCAAAGCTGCACTTGGCCGTGGTGGCCTGTATGGATAGCCGGATGGACATTTTCGGAATGTTAGGCCTGGAAGTCGGAGACGCACACGTTCTCAGAAACGCTGGCGGAGTCGTAACTGACGACGTCATAAGGTCTCTCGTCATCTCCCAACGGGTGCTCAACACCAATGCGATCGTGCTCATCCACCACACCGACTGTGGCCTCCAGAAGATAACCGATGACGAGTTCAAGCACCGGCTCGAGACCGACCTAGGAGTACGTCCTCAGTGGGCCATAGAGGCCTTCCGGGACCCATTTCTAGATGTCAAACAGTCCGCTAACCGACTGGCACACTCGCCCTTCATCGACCAAGAGATAGATGTATACGGCTTCGTATACGACGTGGATAGTCACGCTCTGCTCGAGGTCGAGTTGAACGACTGAACGGCCGCCTAGCTATCGTTTCGAGTCACGCCTCGTCGCTGTAGAGGTCGGACAGCCGCTCCCTAAGTACGTTCTTTTGGACCTTTCCAGTAGATGTCCGCGGCAACTCATCGATCAGCACGACCGCCTTAGGCGCCTTGAAGCTGGAAAGTCGCTGCTTGGCCTTTGCCAGCACCACGTCCTGATCCAGCTGAGCACCAGGCCTCGAAGTTACAACGGCGGTAATCGCCTCACCCCAACGGGGGTGAGGCAGGCCAATTACGACAACTTCGTTCACCTCGTCCGCTACGTCGTAGATGGCCTTTTCGACCTCTATCGACGCAACATTTTCGCCACCGGTCTTGATGATGTCCTTTTTCCTGTCCTCGAACCACAGGAATCCTTCGGCATCGAAATGTCCGATATCACCCGAGTGGAACCAGCCGTAGGCGAAGGCAGCTCTCGTTGCCTCCTCGTTCCTGTTATACCCCTCCATGGTCTGCGGTGACCTGTAAACAACTTCACCGCTCTCACCTGGCCCAAGGATCTTGCCGTCGTCATCCATGATCTCTACCTGGACATTTACCGCCGGGGTGCCAACCGATCCTGCATGACTCAGCTGATGCTCGGGTCTGAAGATCGTCGTCACTGGCGCCATCTCGGTCTGCCCGAAGGCCAGTGAGAACCCACAGCCAAATATCTCGATAGCTGCCCGCAGATCGGCATCGGGCATCGGCGCCATTGCGTAGACGGCCCGTCTGAGGCTGTCCAATTTCCGCTGCCGGATATCGCTCCGAGAAAGCAGTGCTCGATACATCATCGGAAGGCCGAAGATATGGGTGACGCTCTCCTGCTCTATTAGGTTCAGGAGCTGGTCAGGGTCGAATCCCCTCATCAGCACGACCGTTGCTCCCACGATCACCAGCGGAGTTATAAACCCGTTCAGCTGGGCGGTGTGGAAAAGCGGCATCATCGCCGCGCTCTTGTCTGATGAGACATAGCCCATTTCCACATCCACTGTTAACGACTCAACGTAAACGGACAGGTGGCTCGAGGAGACGCATTTGGGAGCAGATGTCGTACCACTCGTATAGAGGTAGCTGACGGGATCCCGATCTGCGACGAATACTTCGGGTTCCGAAGTGTCGAATCCATCAGTGAACTGATCGAGTTCGGTCCAGTCCCTCCCGTCATCTTCCCATACATAGGATCCGGTGAGGCCAGGGGTCACAATGACCCTCTTGATCCCTGGGGACTCCGACAGAGCCGGCCCGAGCTGGGCGACGAGGTGGGCCTCAACTACTATCGCCACCGCCCTGGAATGATCCAGCACGTAGACGATCTCCGGCTCCTTCCAACCAAGGTTGAGCGGCACGCAGATCAGCCCGATCTTCGCACAAGCGAAATAGGTGATCAGGAACTCAGTGCAGTTTCCCGCCATCAAGGCTAAAGCGTCGCCCCTTAGGTACCCGGCCGCTAGAAGGGCGTGGGCCATTGCGTTGACCCTACGATTCAGTTCGATATAGCTAATACGGCGATCGCCTTCGATTATGGCCAACTGATGCGGGTTTCGAGACGCCGTTCGGGTGAGTGTATCGCCTATGTTCATCCTCTGGATGAGATTTGCATTCAACGCGAATTCATCAATTTCTGCCATTTTTCCCCCCAGAGTTGGCCAAGTCGAACTGGATAGTCGCGAAGACTACCTCTCATCCCTTCTAGACCAATGTAGAACATCGCCGAGCAGTTGATGATTCCTTGCCGTCTGGTTTTCGAAGCAGCCACACCGACTAGCGCGCCGACATCACGAGCTCCTCGGAGGTCCCCCAGCGCCTAAGGGTCATCCAACCCCTTGACTTCGCCCTGTAGAGTGCCTGATCCGCGTGTTCGTACAGCTCGTCGAATCCGCGACCATCTTCGGGGCATAAGGCCAAACCACCTGAAACACCTATACCCCACCTGACTAGGGGTAGTAGATCCACCAGTCGGTTGGCGATTGTAGAGGCATGCTCCCAGGAGTCACCATCTGCGAGTGGGCTCCAGACACAGAACTCATCGCCACCCAATCTGGCTACCAGATCGCCACTCCTGACGCCAACCTGCATCGCGGCAGCTATCTCACAAAGGGCCCTGTCTCCCGCGAGGTGGCCATGGAGATCGTTCACGGCCTTGAAGCCATCCAGATCGAATAGAACAAAGGCACCGTGCTCGTCCCTTCCTGCAAGACGTTCAGCTACAGCACGTCGATTGAAGAGATTGGTGAGCGGATCGGTTCTGGACTGCAGTTCGAGATCCGATACCGTTCGGGAGAGCTCAGCGTGCTCTTGTCGGAAGGTCCCCCGCATGGTATCGAAATAGGTGTCAAGCGTCATTCCAACATCCAAAAGGTACTTGGACCTGACTACATTCAAGGCAGGGAGTCCCTCCACCCCCTCGTCCTCCAACTCATGGTAGGCAGCAAAGAGAAGATTGTAGGCCCGCACATACCAGCTCGGCCTGACATTGTTGTGTATGTGAGCAGCCCCCACCACCAGCGATTGAATACCGATCTCTACTTGGTCGTCAACCTCAAGGAGGGCCAGAACGTGTCGTGCGATATTCAACCTGTGGTCGGCCCTTTCACCGGGCGCACGTGCCCCAAATACATTCGAGAGCTCGTCAGATGCCTGAATATGTTGCCAAACTAGGTAAGAGAATCTTTCAGCCAGCATTTCATTTGCCGATCCCGGAGCAATAGATTGCCCTTCGGCCACAGAGGGAGGCGCGCCGTCTGATGCCCTCCGCCTATCTCGTCCCATACTCTCAGGGTATGTCATCCGGAATACCACACCTTTGAGTTATCGGCGGTTATTTACCAAAAGTGAACCGTTGTTGCTCAAGGTCGAAAGGCGGTGTCCTCGGCATGCAATCTAGCGGTCGCCCATTCGGGCCATCGAAGCGAAAAGCGTACAGTGGCTGAGGAATGCAAGCCTCGCAGTACCGGTAGGTCCGTTACGGTGTTTTGCGATAATGAGCTCTGCCGTTCCTCTGTCTACAGAGTCAGGATTGTAAAGCTCATCTCTATATATAAACATGACGATATCGGCGTCCTGTTCGAGTGAGTTGTGAAGCAGCACCCCATTTCCGAAGAAGCAATGGGTATCCTCGACGGTAAGGTCGTAGGTCGGTTCCATCGATTCCGCCGTTATCGAGGAAACCGTGCCCCATTCGACCTTCGTTTCAGAGTCGCCAGCCAAGATTGCAACTTTCCTACCGAAATTCAACTCCTCAAGCGGTAACCAGCCATCCTCTGTGAAGAATGGGTGGTTCGAGGTTGCTCGGACCGAGCGATGTCCGAAGAACGGGTGGTCGATTGAGACGGTAAATATCCGCCTTACCCCAGTGAAAAAAACCTTCGCCAGTTGCGATGGACGCAGGTTCTGTCCATCGAAGCTGAGCAGTTTCGCCTCTGTTGGATCTCCAACGAGCAGTTGTGAGACAGTTCGAGATTCGCCGTCTGCCAACGTCACAACCGTATCGGCCGTTACGCATCCCGACTCCCTCAAGTCGGCCAACTGGGGACGTCTGTCGTGTCGGGCTTCAAGATTACGCGATAGCTGAGAGAGCGCCACGACCGGAACATCCAACTGCCTAGCGAGTATCTTGAGCCCACGAGAGATCTCGGAGACTTCGACCTGACGATTCTCCGCACCACGCCGTCCGGACATCAGCTGCAAATAGTCGATCACGACGAGGGAGAGACCCTCGCGCGCCTTGAGCCTCCTAGCCCGTGACCTGATGTCCATGATGGTGAGGTCGGGGTTATCGTCAATAAAGATCTTCGTCTCGGAGAGTCGTCCTATCGCGTGCGAGATCTTCGTCCAGTCTTGGTCGGTGAGCTTTCCACTCTTGATTCTTGAAGAGTCCACCCTCGACTCCGCCGAGACGAGTCGTTCGGTGAGCTCTATATGGCTCATCTCCAAGGAAAAGAGCAGAACCGGCTCACTACTTACCCGTGCAGCGTTTGCGGCCAACGAGAGAGCAAAAGAGGTCTTACCCATACCCGGACGTGCTCCAACGATAATCAGGTTGGAAGGTTGTAGGCCGTAGATTATTTCATCTAGATCAACGAACCCGGTCGGAGTACCCGAGACCGGCTGGTCATTCTCGTACAAGCTCTCAAGTCGGTCGAGCGCTTGTGAGAGGGAGTCCTTGATGGGAACTATCCCATCGGCATCGGGACGCTCGGCCAGCTCGAAAATCTTGGACTCGGCGGCGTCAATGACTGCAAAGATGTCCTGCGGCAGACCATATGCCATGTCAGCGATCTCGACTGCAACCTTGATCAGTCGTCTTAGCAGCGAGTACTGGCGGACAATCTCTGCATACTGGGAAGCATTACCTATCGACGGGGTTGAGGCCTGCAGCTCAACCAGACCCGCTAATCCGCTCACCTGATCCAGGCTGCTCGAGCGCTTGAGTTCCTCAGCGACCGTTACCGGATCTACCGCTTCACCCCGTAGGTAGAGAGCTGCGATCGCCTTGTACACGTTCTGAAGTGAAGTGGAGTAGAAGTCGTCGGCCCGCACCTCCTCCATAGCCTCTGCCACTGCATCTTTGGACAGGAGCATGGCTCCGATCAGCGACTCCTCGGCCTCGAGACTGTGTGGAATGGACCTATTGAGCAGGGCATCAAGTCTGCGCTCATCTCCAGTTGCATCCACCCTAAACATCGCCGTTCCTTAGATCCACAAACAGGTAGGGCCCCGGAAGGGGCCCTACCTCCGCTAAACGAAGTCTACAAATACGGACGGGTCCGCTACTTCAGAACAGCATCAACCGGCAACTACCTCGACATTGAGCCTGAATTCCACCTCTGCGTGTAGCTTGACAGGAACTTCGTGCATCCCGACCGATCGGATCGGGTCGTCGACACTTATCCTCCTGCGATCCAGCTCGATACCGGTCTGGGCTAGCACCGCATCGGCGATATCGTGTGATGTCACCGATCCGTAGAGCTTGCCCTCCTTTCCGGCGTGCGCCGGAATTACCAAAGTCTTGGATACCAGGGCCTGTGCGATCTCCTCGGCCGACTTGCGATCCTTCAGGTCACGAACGTCCCGAGAGCGACGCATCGAGTCTGCCTGGGCCTGTATGCCTGGCGTTGCTGGAATTGCAAATCCTCGTGGAAGTAGATAGTTGCGCGCATATCCGTCGGCAACACTCAGGAGGTCCCCCCGCTTGCCGATTCCGGCGATATCGGTACGAAGCACAATCTTCACCGCTATACCTCCTCTTCGATCTCGTCCTCGTCAGATTCGACGTCAGCCGCTGCCTCAGCTTCGGCTTCGAAATCTTCTGCGAAGAGTCCCTCATCACGCTTGGTCTGTCCCCTGCCAGGTCTGGACGTGCGCTCATTTACCGTCCTCTGGGTATACGGCAAAAGAGCCAGTTCCCTAGCGGTCTTGATGGCGATGGCGATGGCACTTTGGTGCTGGGTACAGTTTCCACTCACCCTGCGAGCACGGATCTTGCCCCGCTCCGACATGTACTTACGCAACGTGTCGGTGTCTTTGTAATCGATCCATTCGATAGAGCGAGCACAGAACGTGCACACCTTCTTCTTGATCTTCTTGTTAGTCTCTTTTTGAACCCTCGCTGGGGCTTTCGTGTTGTTCTTGCCCATTGCTAGAACGGCTCCTCATCATCTGTGTACATTCCTGCTGACGGGTCGGACGTGCCGAGCCCCCCAGCTACTGCCGACGCCCCGTGGTCCTGACCACTGCGCCTCTCATTCTTGGAAACCTGCGCACTCGCCCACCTCAGGGAAGGTCCGACCTCTTCGGCGACAATCTGGACCTTTGAGCCCTTCTTGCCGTCGGGTGTCTCCCAGGACCTCTGCTCGAGCCGACCTGTAACCAGGACCCTCGAACCCTTGTGCAGGCTCTCGCTCACATTCTCCGCCATCTCGCGCCAGCAGACCACGTCGAAGAAGGAGGTTGACTCCTCCCACTCCTGAGACTGCTGATTCATCCTCCTGCGGTTCACCGCTATGGAGAAGTTGCAGGAAGCAAGTCCGGCCGGAGTGAATCTCAATTCCGGATCCCTGATCACGTTTCCTACAAGCGTTACTGAATTACCATTCGACACGGTCTAACTCCGCCTTTTCTAAGAGCACTCGCCTGGAGCTGCTCAGTTGGCTACAGATTGGGGCGCACGGGGTGGACGTGGAATCCGTGCTGCGATAGCTTTGTCGGTAATTCTTACAGACTTGTGTCTCAGAACTCCATCGGAGATTGACAGAGTCCTGTTGATCTCGGCAACGATCTCAGGTGTTGCCTCAATCTCAACGATGACGTAGTAGCCCTCCCAGCGATCCGCCATCTCATAGGCGAACCTGCGTCGCCCCCAGCGGTCGACGTGTCTAAGCGAGCCTCCGCCAGTCTTGGTAATGTCGACAATCTTGTCGACAATGGCCTTTATCTGATCATCCTCAAGAGCTGAGTCGATGATCGTCACGATCTCGTAGAGTCGCACTATAGAACTAACCTCCCATGGACCCACATTGTGGGGCTCAAACCTGAGCAGGATCTTCCGGCCTAAGCCTGATGCAGAAGCCGGACCGCGGCAACCTTGGTCACATACACGGCCACTCGATGCTAATCGCCTACCGGTGTGAATACTGCGCCGCCGAATATCAAATTACCGCAGGTTGCCTGGCTGACAAAGGGCCCTGAAATTCATCGGAAGCCAACTTCAGCCTTGCTTCAGGGCCAACTCTGGCGCCCTCTGGCTAAACAGCGTCGCCAAGCCGAGTCGGCCCACACCCCGAACTCCGAATCCTTACAGAGTTTCGATCTTGTCGAGCTAATCAGCAAAGTCGGCGCCTGTAACCAATTCAAAGTCATCAGTGCATGCGTCTCTCGTGCACCTAAGGTACAGAACGGCACCGCACAGCTTCGATCAGAGGACCATTCTTAGCGACCGGCTCTCAGCTCCTGCCACCGCACAGACTCGGCTACATCCAAACAGTATGGGCTTCAGCCCACCAGATATGGCTGCTCGAAATCAGCCTGACCGTTTCGTTCGCTCCAGCTAGCAAGTAAGCCCTTTGTGTCCGTGTAGCTCTCTGCCTGCGAAGGGAACTCGCCGCTACGAACATCGGCTACGAACTGGGTCACGGCATCTATCCCCTGGCTGGCGAACTCGGAATACTTCCGTACGAATTTAGGTATTCGACCAAAACCATAACCCAAGAGATCGTGGAACACCAGCACCTGGCCGTCTGTGCTCGGACCAGCACCTATTCCAATTGTCGGAATGTCCAACTGCTCGGTAACCAGCTTTGCCACCACATCGGGAACTCCCTCCAACACCAAAGAGAAGGCTCCCGCTGACTCAAGCCGCTTCGCATCCAGCAGTAGAGTCTGAGCTGCCTCCTCAGTACGGCCCTGGACTAGGAATCCGCCCATCACCTTCACAGATTGCGGAGTCAGCCCGATATGGCCCTGGACCGGGATCTCCGCCTCTACCAGTGCCTCGACCATATGGACCCGCTTGGAACCACCCTCGAGCTTGACAGCTTCGGCACCAGCTCGGATGAGCTTTGCCGCATTGTTCAATGTGTCTTCGACCGATACATGATAGGACATCCAGGGCAGATCCGATACGACGAGCGCCTTCGGTTCAGTACGGCGAACTGCAGCCGTATGGTATGCCATATCATCGGTGGTCACGCTAAGTGTGTCTTTGTAACCAAGAACCACCATCGCAAGTGAGTCACCCACCAGGATCATCTCGGCACCCGATTCGTCCACGACTCTGGCACTTGGAGCGTCGTATGCAGTCACCATGGTCAACGGCTTCAAACCATCGATGCGGACCTTGTGCCTTTGGATGAACGGAACGGTCACCTTCGAAGCCGGTGCCTCGGAGTAAGCAGACATCTTGAACCTCCCACGTCCCGTGCTAAGAGCTACAGGCGTACTTCTTATCGTAGCAACTTCGCGCAGACCGTGCCGATTCAGACCCGCAACCTTCCGCTTGGGATGCTACAGATTGAAAACCATTCCGCCTCGCCGACATTCCAAACTCTGTCACCGGGGCGCTTGAGTCTGCGCCGATCATCACTGTTCTAGCTGTAAAAACAGGACCGCCCCACCTCAGCCGGACGGACTGCTGCAGGTCCAGCCGTTGAGGTGGGGCGGTTCGGGTGAGCTTCTATTAGGAAACCCTCCCGGTCACCGATACATCTCGTTACTTTAGGTAGCTCGAAGGGGGCTGAGCGTCCGTCAATGGCGAGAATGCATTCGGTACGGGATACTGGCCGAGAACGAAGTTCAAGATCGCTGCGTGCTGCATCTCGACCGGCTGTATTGAAGCGGCTATTGCAACCGCCTTGTTCGAAGAGAGCGCTCCAACGGCCCCTTGATAGGTAGCGGCGGCTATGTCCTCGATATCCAGAGCCAGTTTCGCCAATCCGGTCACGTCCACCACTTTTGCAAAAGCTTGGTTCACAGTTGGAGTCAGTGCCGGATCCGTCTTGGTCACCGCGGACTCGCCGGCCGCCACCAAGATGGAGTTCCAGGCGGCTGCGTGATCTTTGTGTTGAGCCATGGCGGTCTTTGCGAAGGTCACTACCGCCGGTGGGACTGCACCTAGCTTGTGTTCGATGGCTGCATTGATACCCGCGTTGTAGGCGTAAATTCCAAGATTCTCCAGCGACGCAGCTAGAGCAGCGATTAGGAGATCCCCCGTCAGCTGCGGTTTAGCCGCCAGAGTGGTCGACGAAGAGCTCTTTGAAGTTGCAGATGTACCGCAAGCCGCAAGGGCGACTCCACCAATTGCAACTCCAGAGACTCCTAATAGAAAGTTGCGTCTCGAACTCTGCCGTCCTCCAAAGCTCGACTTGGTCTCTCGAATCTGGTCGACCAGCTCATCTACCATCGACTCCATGGCCCGAAGGGAGTGGTCGTTGTGCATCTGGTCAAGCTCTCTGACGCTACTTTCCAGTTCATGGTTGTATCCACCAAACTGGAGTGGTCTTTTAATCCTCACTGAAGTGCTCCTTCGTTTACAGGTCTTGCGGCGGTGGTTGGAAAGAAACTGTTGGGAAAGCCCACGGATCCTGCTACAGCTGGCAGAGACGTCACCAAAGTCGGAGACAGCTGAATCAGCTGAGGTGCCCCGGCCTGAAGTAACGCTTGGACGGCTCGGAGAATCGAGGCGTGCTGCGCCTCAACTCCCATGATCGACGCCGTCGTAGCTATTGCGCTCTTGTTCGAACCAGACAGCAGAGCAACGTCTTTGACGTAGGTCTCCGCGGCTCCCTGTTCCAGTTCCAATGCCAGGTTGACTACGTCTAAGGGGGTCATGAGGCCCGGTTTGGCCTCGTTCACCACCGAGAGCAGAACGGGGTCAGGACTATTCTGCGCCTTGGCTCCAAGTTGCTTGACCGCAGCATTGAACGCTGCTAGGTGTTGGCTGTGCTGAGCCATGGTGGTCTTCGCGAATCCCGATATGACGGGGTTCGCCGACGGTCCTCCGATAAATGGGAGGGTGAGCGCTACAGAATAGGTCGCCACCGCTAAAACTTCGATAGATGCAGCTGTCTGCAGGATCTGGATTTCCATTGATGTCGAAGCCGAGGCTGCCGATGCAGTCACGGCCAGTAGCGCTGCTCCGAATCCGAGTCCACCAAGGATTCCCATTCCGAAGGTGCCGGCCCCGATCGAGGTCGACCGCTCATTTACAAATTCCACTAATCCTTCTGGATCAGGCTCGAGGTCTGCCTCGTGATGGAGTTCAACTGTCTCCTTGACGGCATCAGACATCTGCCTCATTGCGTCGTTGTGGATGTCCTTGGACTGCTCTACGAGCGCTTCAAGCGCCGAATCATCTATATTCACTACTCCTCCTTCTAGTCAATGTCTGGATTTTCAGCCCTAGGCACCCCGCACGGTCTGTTCAGGGAGTCACGATCAGCTTCCCCGTCATGAACTGATGGATCGTGCATAGGAAGGGGTCCGTTATTGCCACATTTCCCGTCACCTTGGGGGCTTGGACGATCACACTTTGGCCAGGAGGTATGTTTCCAGTCCCAAACGCGCCATTGGCAGCGGTGAAGGTATGCGTCACGCTGTCATCGTTTGTGATCTTTATGTCCTGACCGGCTTTCACGCGGACTGTGTCAGGGATGAACTTGAAGTTCGAGATCGTCACAGAGACCAACGAAGAAGCAGACGTGCCAGAACCGACACTCGACGTCGTGCCGCAACCAGCAAGACCGAACATCGATACGATTAGCACGGCGACAGCCGCCTTCCCCGATTTCATCGGACCATCAACTTGGACATCCAAATTCTCCCAATCCCAAGGAGACCAAAACGGTTCTCAACTGTTGCTACGGAGCAGGTGTCTGCTCTGGATTAATGAAGATGGGAAATTTTGAATTGCAAAGGGTTTCTGCAGGTTAATTTCAGTGTGAAAGCGAATGATGAGCAGCTCGGGAGTCATGTTGAGCCGCCACTGGATTATCACACCCACAAACTGCGTTTGAATGGTTCAGATGTACGAGGCCGCTAACTCATCCAAGATCATCTCGATCGACGCCAGATCTGCGCCCGCTAATGACCTGGAGCTGGTGGCTGCGCTCGGGCGGGGAGACACCCACGCGCTCTCGAAGATCTACGGTCTGTACGCTTCGGCCGTATACGGCGTACTTCGCAGAGTGTCACGTACCGGATCGTTGGCCGATGACGTTCTACAGGAGGTGTTTCTGGGGCTCTGGAGGAATCCAGATCGCTTCGACCCCAGCCGGGGGACTTTGAAGACCTACCTTATAGTTGTCGCTCACCGCAAGGCCATCGACCTGATCAGGTCCGAGACAGCCCGGCAACGACGCGAGGAGGTATCGGCACGATCTCCAGTCCAGGCCACTAACGGTGAGGGCGAGGACGACAGAATCGATCTAGGAGACGCTATCGAATCACTCGAGGAGCAGGAGCGCGCAGCCATCGAACTCGCGTATTTCGGTGGTTACAGCTATCGGGAGGTGGCTGTAATACTGTGTCAGCCCGAAGGGACTGTGAAAAGCAGGATTCGGTCTGGTCTGGGTCACATAAGGGATCATCTCGATGCAGACATCGGAGGCTCACCATGTTTCGAATAATAGATCACGAGACATCAATGCAGATGCTTCCCATCTATGCGCTCGATGCGCTGGAGGTGGACGAGACTATCGAGATCGAGTTGCACCTCGCAGAGTGCGAGATGTGCAGATCTGAGCTGCTGGTACTTCGGGAATCAATTACCGACGGACTCGGTGAAGATATAGCACCACCCTCTTGGATTCACGACACAATCATCAGCGAGGCCGAGCGAGACACCAACCAGATCGACCACCGAGCCGGTGACTCCAATTTCGACACAAGCCCGCCAACTACAGCTGGGCGCACCACCTCAAAACAGCGGCGGATCCTGGCGGTCGCAGCTGCGGTGGTGACAGTATCTGGATGGGCGGTAGCCGCTTCTGGCTACCGCAGCTCTCGGCCCGGAGCGGTGGCCGCGATACTGGCGAGCCCCGCCAGGGTCACCATCAAACTCACATCTACCAATGGCAAGTCCTTCATGACGCTAGTTGAGGCGGACGGCTCTGCAGCAATCACGTCAACCAACCTCTCCAAGACGGCAAAGAACATGTCGTACCAACTTTGGGGGGTCTCCGGTGGAAAGATGATCTCGCTCTCGGTAATGGGTGGGTCGCCCACCGGAAGTGTCTTCTCCTACTCAGACCCCACCAGATACCAAACCCTTGCGGTAACGGTGGAACCCGCTACAGGAAGTCCACAACCCACCTCGACACCAGTCGTGGAGTACACACGGCCGAACTAGGCCGAGGTCACCTCAGTAACTGAGTTTGCGCAGGAGGTGATTCCACCGGCACTCGATGCACACCTCGACCAGGTAGAGGTCCATGTCCGATATCGACTCGGTCAATCTCTGGAGCTCCTCGGGCGACCCGACACCTCGGCCGGATGCGGGCAGACCTTTGCCGAAGGCGAAGGAGACATGAACCATACCCTCACTACCGCAGATCGGACAGATGTCCTTGGAGGCCTTTCCCATCGAGTTGGCGACCCTCATCAGTTCGGGCGTAGCGTCGCAGACTTCCTTTTTGGACAGTCTCCCTCGCCGCACTTCCTCTAGGAGATGGTGGCGGATAAGTACGTGCTCGATGACGGTTTCGCCCGCCCCAGTCGAACGATCAACTGAATTCATATCCGTACTACCCACCCAAACAGGGTACCTAACGCGAGCATCGATTCTCCACTTCGATGGAAAACTCAAAGCCCGAACAGCACTTCTCGTTCTCTCCACTACGGCTCGCGGGGGTGGCACCAGCGTTGGAGTTTCGATCTTCATGCCCGATCAAAGTGCGGCGCTATACTTTACCCAAGGAGCTAAGGGAACATATCGAATCGATATGTTGTTCAGATACATTAGATTGTTCGGGTGCACTGAATCTTCGTGGTCTGACACGAAATTTGGATTACAGAAAAGGTTGGCGAGTAAACGGTGGCAGGAAGATCGGACAGTGTGGCACAGCCTCTTGATCTGGTCATTTTGGGCCTTCTTGCGAGGCAGAAGATGCACGGTTATGAGCTACACAAGCGGATAATCGAAGCTTTCGGGTCCCTGTTCCGTCCTTCATGGGGGTCGATATATCCCGCGTTGCAAAGGATGCTCAGCCGGGGTGAACTCGACACATTCGAACCAGACGATCCCCGTGATCTGCGTCAGATCACCGGATCCCTTGCCGCAGAGTTGGCCCTTCACAGGACCGACGAGCCTAGAGCTAGAAGTAGGAAGGTCTACTGCTTGACGGATTCTGGGCGCGATCGACTGGTCCATTCTCTGGAGCAGGTCGACGTTGAGGATGAGCGGGCCTTCTGGGTCACTCTATACCTCTCATCGATCATCGTTTCGACCAAAAGGGCGGCCATAATCGCGAAAAGGTTCTACCTGCTCGAAGATCGACTCGCCGAGATCCAGAAGACGAAGAAGGGGTCTGACGAGACCTATGAGAGGTTGGCACTCGATGGCATGGAGCAGAAACTTTCGAGCGAGCTCACGTGGCTCAGCGATCAGATCCGGTTTGCCAATGAGGGCGAGAAGTTTACGGCTGGTCACGCAGTGACCCAGTTCGGTGTAAGTCAGTCGACCGGTGAATCCGGTCGTAGAGCGTAGATAAGTAAGGAAGGGCATTACATGTCGAAGATCAAGGTAGCTATCGCCGGAGTGGGCAACTGCGCGAGCTCTCTGGTTCAGGGAGTCGAGTACTACAGGAATGCGGATCCGACAGAGATGGTTCCAGGACTTATGCACGTGGTTCTGGGCGAGTACCACGTCGGTGACATCGAGTTCGTCTGCGCATTCGATGTCGATGCCGCAAAGGTTGGTCAAGATCTTGGCAAGGCCATCTTCTCGTCACGGAACAACACGATCAAGTTCGCCCAGGTGGGCGATCTCGGAGTCGAGGTTCTCCGGGCGCCTACCCTCGACGGACTCGGAAAGTACTACCGGCAGGTCGTTGAGGAGTCTCCCGCAGAGCCGGTGGACGTTGCACAGGTACTTCGTGACTCTGGCGCAGAGGTCCTCGTCTCCTACCTGCCCGTCGGGTCGGAGCAGGCCCAGAAGATGTATGCACAGGCTGCGATAGATGCAAAGGTCGCTTTCGTGAATGCCATCCCGGTCTTCATAGCCTCAGATCCCGCTTGGGCACAGAAGTTCACCGACGCAAACGTGCCAATCGTCGGAGACGACATCAAAAGTCAGGTAGGTGCGACGATCGTCCACCGGATGCTCGCACGACTGTTCGAAGATCGTGGACTGGTTCTAGACCGTACATACCAGCTGAATGTCGGTGGCAACATGGACTTCATGAACATGTTAGAGCGTGAGCGGCTCGAGTCGAAGAAGATCTCCAAGACCCAGGCTGTGACTAGTCAGCTCGACAACGGCATCGAAGAGAACAACGTCCACATCGGTCCGTCCGATCACGTCGCTTGGCTCGAGGATCGCAAGTGGGCCTACATCCGACTCGAGGGCCGCAACTTTGGAGACGTGCCGTTGAACATCGAACTCAAGCTCGAAGTCTGGGATTCTCCGAACTCTGCGGGGGTAATCATCGATGCACTCCGTTGTGCAAAGATCGCACTGGACAAGGGAATTGGTGGACCGCTTGAGGCTGCCTCTGCCTACTTCATGAAGTCACCTGCAGTCCAGCATCGCGATACCGAAGCCAAAGTGATGGTTGAGGAGTTCGCCGGGATGACGCCCACTAACTGAGATCGGCCCTTCGAACTGCAGAAGGGGGGTGGCTGTGCCACCCCCCTTCTGGTCTTTGAGTCAAAACCGCGTCGCCTCTAGGACTGGTTTTCTTTCCACCACGCAAGGAGACGTCTGGTCGCCTCCTCTTTGCCGAGTGGACCCTCTTCCATCCTCAGGTCCATCAAGTACTCCAAGGCCCGTCCTACCTGTTGGCCAGGGGGAATCTCTAACAGTTCCATCACGGCGAGGCCATCAAGGTCAGGTCGGATCGAGTCGAGTTCCTCCTGCTCCCTCAGCTTTGCGATCCGGTCGATGAGAACCTCCATCTGCCTCTTCAGTTGACGGGCCTTGTTCTCATTACGGGTCGTACAGTCACAAACGGTCAACTCGTTCAATCTGTCGAGGAGGTCGCCTGCATCAGATACATACCGTCTGACCGCCTTATCCGTCCAACCCGCACCATAGGTATGAAACCGAAGATGCAGGTAGACGAGTTTTGAGATGACTTCGATCTCCTTCTCAGGATATTTGAGCATCCGCAACCGGGCTTTGGTCAGCTTCGCACCGACAACATCGTGAAAGTGAAAACTGACGCCGTCTTTGCCTATCTGCCTAGTTGCGGGCTTTCCGATATCGTGGAAGAGTGCTGCCACCCTGAGAATCTTCTCCGGCGACGCCTTCTCGACCACTGCGATGGTGTGGGCAAGTACATCTTTATGCCTGTGGATCGGATCCTGCTCCAACTTCAGTGCAGAGATCTCCGGTATGAACTCATCCATAACCCCGGTATCAACTAAGAGCCAAAGTCCCGCTTGAGGCGATTCGCATACCATGAGTTTGTCGAACTCGTCACGAACTCTCTCCTTGGAGACAATCTGCAGTCTGTTCTTGAGCGAGACCATGGCGGCGACCACCTCCTCGGTGGGCACCAACTGGAATCTTGACACAAATCGAGCGGCGCGCAACATCCTGAGAGGGTCGTCGAAGAAGGACACCTCTGCACTAAGTGGCGTCCTGAGCACTCCGGCTACAAGATCGGACAGTCCGGAAAATGGGTCGATCAGGACTGGCTCATTGGTCGAGGAGAGTTCGAATGCCATGGAATTGATAGTGAAGTCACGTCTAGAGAGGTCTTCCTCTATCGAATCGGAGAAGCGGACTACAGGCTTGCGACTCTCATCGGAATACGCCTCGGCTCTATGGGTAGTAATTTCAAACTTGGTCCCACCCTTGGTGAGGGCGACCGTCCCGAATCTCTTTCCGGCAAGCCAGAGCGAGTCAGCCCAACCGGACACAATCTCCTCGACCTCGTCGGGAAGAGCGTCGGTAGTCAGGTCGAGATCCAATGAGTCCTGTGGACCCCCTCGGCTTGAAGCCGCTGAGACTTTTCCGTGCCTAAGGACGTAGTCCCTTACCGCCCCACCGACCAGATAGATTCTCCGGCCGCGCCGCTCGAACAGCTCCGCCAGGCTCCGCGCTTTTTGAAAATCGGGACTGATGTCGGAAAAGGTCACCGAAGCAGGCTAGTGGTCGTGCCGGTGTTATCGACTTGTGCCGTCTCCATGCACTCCGAGCGCCCTGAAACGTACCTCCGCCATGGCATTGACCAGATCGAACTCTGGCTTGTCAGTCCCAGGCTCCTCTGGAGCGAACTTCTGACCTTCGAGTGCTGAAAGTAGTGCTGAAGTGCTGTCCCTCAACGCGCTCAGGTCATAGCCTCCCTCGAGCATCGCAATGCTGCGCTGCTTCGGCACGAACTCCATCGCCCACCGTACTATCTGACCGAAATCGCCAGAACTCAGTCCCATTTCGGTCAAAGGGTCCCGGTAGTGCGCATCAAAGCCCGCGGACATCAACAGCCAAGTAGGTCCGAACCCTTCAATGGTTGGTCGGGCAATTTGGTCCAACGCGTACCTGAGGGTAGGTCCGGTAGTTCGCTCAGGTAGTGGGATATTTACCGTCATTCCGAAACCAACTCCAGATCCCACCTCTTGGACCCTGCCACTCCCCGGAAAAAGGGGAAATTGGTGTGTGGAGACGTACAACACCGAGGGGTCTTCGATGAAGATGTCCTGTGTACCATTCCCATGGTGGGCATCGAAGTCCAGAATTAGGACCTTCTCGCCACGCTGGGAGAGGTCCGCCGCCAGCACGGCAACGTTGTTGATTAGGCAGAAGCCCATGGCAGATCCTGAAACTGCATGGTGTCCTGGCGGTCTGACTGCAACAAACGCGGAGTCGGCCTCGCCAGCTCTGAGCCTGTCAGCCGCGTCAAGGCCCGCGCCTGCAGCAACCACCGCCGCATCCCAACTTTGGATAGACACGGCCGTATCGGGGTCCAACTCTCCCCCACCCATCAGACAGAACCTCTTCAGCGACTCTAGATACTCAGAATCATGCACTCGAACCAACGCCTCCATCGGAGCGGGTCCAGGCGTGTATCGGAGCAGTTCCACCACGTCAGAGACTGCTTCCATGCCTCGGGCAACGGCCTTTAACCGCTCTGAGCGCTCTGGGTGATGAGTTCCCGAGTCGTGATCGGCGAAAATGGGATGGGATCCAAACAGTACGGCCACGCTTCAATCCTACACTCGACGATTTCATTGAAATGAACTGGGTACTCTATAGCTATCGCTACAGACCGGATGCCTAGGAACCCAATGAACAGCTACGTGAGAGCCGCTGGTCGGCGCTTCAAGCTCTCTCCTTGGTTCGGCATGCCCGGAGCCGCCCTGTTGGTACCCCAGCTCCCATCTTCCACCTTGCCGAGCTTCCTCGTCGAGCAGCTCACCGACCTAGCCTCGGAGAGGGGCTACTCGTCGATCCTGTTCCAGTCTGACACTCAGCGCAGTGCCAACGCGATGGAAGAACTCGGCTTTGAGATCGTGGACTCACTTTACGTCCTGGTCCGGTCGGGCGACCTCCCGATACCTAACAGCAGCGCGGCCCAGGACATAGCTATACGGCGGGTGCGCCAGTACAGCTATGAGGACCTGATGAAGGTCGATCACCGCTGCTTCAACGACTTCTGGAAACAGGATGCGCTGATGATGGAAGACGCCAGAACTTCGACTCCACGCTCTCACATTCGGGTAGCAGTCACTACCGGAATGGGAGCGGAAGAGCTCGCCGGCTTCTGCCTTTATGGACTCGGTGCTCACGCAGCCTACCTCCAGAGAATCGCTGTAGATCCATCGCATCAGAGGAAGGGCGTAGGCAGATCCCTCGCCATAGAGGGTCTGCGGTGGGCTCGACGCTGGAGGGCTCGACGCGTGAGCGTAAACACTCAGGCGTCCAACGAAAGAGCACTCGCACTCTATCTGAACTTGGGATTCAATCTCTACCCTGAGCGGCTCTGGATACTGAAAAGGGATTGTGGCGGCTAGATTCCGCGAACGATATGCGCGCCACAAAGACGAGAGGGGTCCCACTCCGCCAACACTGGATCTCCGAGGGGAACTTTCCTCGGTCTTGGCGCGCAAGCAGCTTTCTGAAGCGTCCATTTTGGTCTAGTTCAACCCCCTCGTTCCCACTCATCCTCCTAGTCGCACTTGTACTCCTCGTCCCTGGCCAGCTCATGTTTGGGACCTCTCGGGCGTCGGCATCACAACTTCCTTCGGTAGTCATCGATAACGTGCCCAACTACATACTCCTCGGTACGGCATCGAAGATCGAGTTCCACGTACAGAGTGACGCTGGGCAAGCGGGGCAGTCCGTCCTGTTCCTGGTATATCCAAAAATCACTTCCCGATCTGGCTTCGACCAGATCAGAGCACACGGGAGCTTCGGATATCCGCTCATCATCGCGCCTTCAACCCCGCTCGGTCAGTTAGCGGCCAGTGGGTCCAGCTATCAACTCCCGATTCAGATCGACTCAAGCCAGGGAACCGGCTCCACGCCCGTCCTGCCGAGTTGTGCTACTGGGTGTCAAGGCGTGTACCCGTTAGCCATCAGGGTCATCAATACCACCACTGGGAATGTGGTGAGTCAGACCACCGTACCCATAATCATTCTCGAGACTCCAAATGCACATCCACTGAACGTCGTACCAGTCGTCGAAATTGCGCCAACTACTGCACCGTCGGTACTCTCCCAATTTGTGAGCTTTCTGGCTTCGACTCCACAGATGTCACTCACAGTTGCTCCTTATGGTCAGGCGGTTGCGTCCTTGACGAGTTCACGCAGGTATCAAGGGGCGATCGGGCAGCTGACGGGCTGGGCTAAGCAACCCAATCACCAGATCATTGCCACCACGTTCTCACCCGTCACACCTGAATGCGCCCTCAGTGGAAGCGTTCCTGGTTCATTCCAAGATCAGCTCACCTCTACTAGGCAGCTGCTTGGTCGTAGCGCAATCGCTCAGTCCGGACTCACCTACTACTTCTCCGGCAAGCCCACCAAGAAGGGCATCGAACTCATCTCCAGACTCGGATTCGCCGCTGCAATACTCCCACCATCCAGCTATCCGCCTGGACTACCACTGACACTTGTAACGCCTTTGATCGACCGGAGGGCCAAACTCTCCGAACTGGTGGCCGATCCTGGCATCGCCTCTGATCTATCGCTTAGCGGGGACGCTTCAGTAGCGTCTGAAGTCGCAGTCGCCGACCTAGGTCAGGTCTACTTCGATGCACCAAACTCCGCGAGTCCGAGGTCAGTGACCACTTTATTGACGATCGACAACTCGTCCTCGCTGGCCATCGCCGAGGCATTCCTAAGTAGGGTCGAATCTACACCTCTACTCTCCTCAAAATCGGCTCAGCAGGCACTTACCGCCTTCTCGGCCTCCACCGACAAAGAGTCGGAAGTCTCTGCACAGACACGGAACAGCTCTTGCCCATCTACCACCCCAGTTGCAAACGCATCTCGACTGATCAGGGCGTTCAGCTCAGTCCAACCACCTAAGGCGATCTTGGGTCGACTCAACCAACAGCTGTTAGTCGCCGAAGGGAGCGAGCTTCCAACGAGCGATAGCTCCGACCTGATCTCCTCGATACGTTCGACAATAGCCAGTCAGCTCAACGCAATTAATGTGGTACAAGGTGGTGCTCTCACACTCACATCGAAGACTGCCAACATCCCAATCTCTCTGGTATCTCAGCTGAAGTACCCCCTTAGCTTGGTCGTACACATTCATTCAGACAAGCTGACACTTCCCCGAGGATCGTCGAAGCTAACCCGGATCCAGCAGTCGAGTGTGACCGTCTCCTTCTCCGCCTCTACCAAAGCACTAGGAACCTTCCCGATGAGCGTGACCCTCTCGACCCCGTCTGGGCTGCTCCTAAAGACAACGGAGCTGGAGATAAGATCGACCTCCTTCTCCCTAGTTGGTATCGTCCTGACCGGAGGGTCCCTGCTTGTGTTGATCGTCTGGTGGATAAGGTCCCCCTCCAAACGGCGCAAGGCCGAACTTGCTGCTGCTGGGGATGGGTCCCCCGCCGCCGAAACCGGCGGCGTAGGTCAAGATGAATAGGCGGATAAATAATCTGGTCGGCAGGCTGACTCGTAAGTCTTCCACTGCCCAGAACGCAGCACTGATGGCAGTCGGCACTCTGGCATCCAGACTGCTCGGACTTGGTCGAATTGTCGCCCTTGCCTATGCACTTGGAAGTCACTCACTAGCAGACGTCTTCAACTTGGCGAACAACGCACCTAACACGATCTACGACCTGATACTTGGCGGCGTAATCTCCGCAACGCTACTGCCTGTATTCGCCTCGAGGTTGGCTGAAGGAGACTCGAGGAAGGCGTGGG
The DNA here is from genome assembly GCA_013044385.1 of Acidimicrobiaceae bacterium. GTDB lineage: Bacteria > Actinomycetota > Acidimicrobiia > Acidimicrobiales > Acidimicrobiaceae > JABEUN01. The sequence goes on along the minus strand of JABEUN010000041.1, from coordinate 913 downwards.
CGTCGCTCTCGGCGGTCTTCACCATTTCGACCGCGCTGTTGTTGGTAGCGACTGCTGTCTTCGAACTCGCCGCACCCTTGGTAATAGACGTCTACACGAGCCTTAATCACTCTGCGCAGGCTCCTCTTCAGAGACAGGCAGCGACGGATCTGCTACGCCTATTCGCACCACAGCTCTTCTTCTACGGCCTTATTGCACTGATCACTGCGACTCTCAACGCCAAAAGGCAGTTCGCCATCCCCGCTTTTGCACCGGTCATTAACAATCTCGTTGCGATCGTAGTACTGCTATATTTCGCCTCCAAGTACCCCCACCCGTCAGTAGAGGCTGTTCTGCAGAACCGCCATTCGATGGACCTGCTCGGCATAGGCACGACACTCGGCGTCGCATTCCAGGCGTTATCGCTTATTCCGGTTCTTCGCACCGTAGGTGCGCGACTCCGGTTTCGATGGTCCCCTCGCGACACAACTGTAAAAGAGATCTTTTCGCTATCGGGTTGGACCGCAGGATCAGTTGCACTGAATCAGGTAGCACTGATCGTAATACTCGCACTCGCTGACAAAGTAACTGGTCAGGTGACGGCATACAACTACGGATATCTGTTCTTCCAACTTCCATACGCCATCGCCGCCTTCTCGATAATGAGCGCACTCCAGCCCGAGTTGGCCGAGTACTACTCAAAGTCAGATCTGAGGAACTTCTCCCGCAGATTCGGGATTGGACTTCGTTCGTCGGTGGCGATCGTACTTCCGGCAGGAGCAGCTTTTCTTTCACTTGGTCCACTACTGATCGCACTGGTTCTCGGACATGGAGCGTCCGGCCGTGAGGGAACGACGCTCATTGGACAAGCACTAGAGGGCTTCGCTTTCGGCGTTCCAGGATTTGCTGCTTTCCTTGCCATGGTTCAGGCAAT
>JABEUN010000040.1 GCA_013044385.1 Acidimicrobiaceae bacterium | reverse complement strand
GTTGAAGCTGGGCAGCTCGAGGCATTAGTTCGCCCCTCGATTGCTCACCGAAGTTGTTGTTCGAACACGGTTAACCGTCTAATCAGGAACCCTGACCGAATGGTACAACGTCGACTCCTCTGGCAGATAGCTGTCCGGTAGTGGCAGTCTGTCGAAGGTTGACTTTCGATCAGGCGACTTCGCTGGTAAAAAGCCCCTTCACTTGCGCGCTTTAGCTATGTGCGGCTCGATCGGACCTTTTGTCCAAGTGAGATGCCCGAGCGAGAAGAACCACGTTTCGCATTGCGAATTGCCGACGGAAATGTCGCTGGATAGATGGCCAAGGCAGTGCCGCCCAACCTGATCAGTCCCCAATCACACCAAGACGCGGAGGGAACCAGAAGAACTGCGTCCATCCGTCGGATCACAATGGAGGCTGGGTTAGGTGCGGTAGCGAACCTACGGCACCTTAGGGTGAATCTCTGATGCATGATTGGGAGAAATGGTGCCAGACCAGCGCACCGAACTGACAGAGATCATGACCGGGATCGGGATGCTAGGCGGGTTCAGCGTCATGGGTTCACTTTCATCTCGACCGGTGGAGTTCTCAAACCTCGACCTGTCGACTTGGGATAGTGTCGTTGCAGCGGCAACCGACCCAATTACTGTCGAAGTAGCTAATGCATCGTTTGCTAACGGTGCGGCGTTTTTAGCCTCCGAGACCGGTCTCAGAGGTCGCAGACCGATAAGGATCGAGTGGAAGGGTCCGCACCGGAACCCGGGAGCTGATCTAGTTCCAGTCGACCTCCGTGTCGATCATGTTTACCTCATCTCATGCAAATATCAGTCCAATGTACTTCTCAATCCATCCCCAAATCACCTGTTCGTGGAGTTGCTTCAAGATGGCGTGCGGTCCAAGTCCAGCAATTGGTATGAAGAGGTAGCCAAGGATGAGTATTACCAACTGTATAGCGCAGTGCGGACGGCATTAGGTGATTCATCTTTGCCCAACGACCCCTCGAGGCTCACAAGTGAGCAGCGAAGAGTCGTCAAGGTGTCCATGGAAAGGTCTTGGCCAACGAACATAGAGCCGCTCTATCAAGAATTCTCCTCTGTGGTCTCCCGTGTCACAGCAGACCGATGGAGGAGCGCCATTGCCAACCCCAGGGCTGAGGAGATGCTCCTCTGGCGGATGCTACGGATAGGTTCGGCCCCTTATTTTCTTTTGGGCACTTCTGGCAGGAGCCACCTCAGGTTGCGCGTAGGGACCGCGTGGGACTTCCGCCAGGACTTTGAATTAAAGTCGTTCGACATTTCGGCTGAGAACAGGGGGCAGCCCTGCGTGCGGTGGGTGGCAACCCTACTTGATAAGAGGAGTTTCGAGCATGTCTCGGTGACTGGTCATGTTGAAATTCGATGGTCCCATGGCAGGTTTGGCGGTTCGCCTGAGGCCAAGGTGTATCTGGACACCCCCCATAGTGATGTACCGGGCTACTATCCGATCTGAGTCGCGTTCCAACACGTCGAACCGTGGGAATTTGGACAGATGGTTCGGGTAGCCTTGTTGACGGAGGAACGCTGAACCAATATGGATGCGCCCAAAGGTAGCAACGAGTCGAGTTCTGTTCGTAGGCGGACCAAAACCTCGACATTCGGAGTTTCAAGGCGCGAGAGCCACGACTCCTCAGCCTTCTATGGTCGATTTACGCCGCCGGTGATCTCAGCTGATGAGGAGGTCAATCGGTGTGACGTTACAAACCGGCTATTCAATCGGGACAGTCGCGATCTGAGCTTCCTTCCGGAGAAGTCTGTTGCCTTGGTGGTGACTTCGCCCCCATATTTCGTAGGCAAGGAGTATGAGGAGTCTGTTCGCTCCGGAAGCGCCCCAACGGACTACATCAGCTTCCTCGAGATGCTCAGAGACGTCTTCGCTGAGTGCTATCGGGTATTGGAGCCCGGTGGTCGAATCGCGATAAACGTGGCGAACCTTGGCCGCAAGCCTTACCGGTCGCTATCGGCCGACATTATCTCGATCCTGCAGGACGACCTCGGATTTCTGATCCGGGGTGAAATCCTCTGGATCAAGGCGAAGGGGGCGAGTGGGAACTGTGCTTGGGGGTCGTTCGCATCCGCATCGAACCCTGTCCTCAGGGATGTTTCTGAGCGGATCGTCTTGGCATCCAAAGGTAGTTTTTCCCGGGCCATAAGTAGGAAGAAGCGTGAGAAGCTCGGTCTTCCGCACATCGATACCATCTCCAAAGAGGACTTCATGGCTTGGACATTGGACACGTGGTACTTCCAGCCAGAATCGGCAAAGAGGGTTGGCCACCCTGCACCTTTCCCGGTCGAACTACCCAGGCGCCTGATTGAACTCAATACCTACCTCGGCGACACCGTTCTCGATCCCTTTGTTGGCGGTGGCCAGACGGCAATAGCATCGGTTGTCACAGGTAGAAACTACGTCGGTGTAGATATAGATAAGAACTATGTTGAACTTGCCGAGAGCCGTATCATGGCCTTTGAGGGCGAGGCCCGCTGAGATTTGGCTACTGCCTGCCGTTACGGTGACAACTGGAGATTCCAATTCAACTAATCCATTGAATCAGGCGGTTGTGGACCCGTCGAGACGTGGTCGCCTTACTCCTTTGACCTCAGGGTTTATCGGTACGACTGTCGAATCACCCCGTCGTGGCGTGCCGCCTCTGCAACTGCCTGAGCTACCATTTGGGCGACGCTCTTGTTGAAGACAGATGGAATCACGTAGCTGGGGGAGAGTTCGTCCTCGCCTACAGCATTGGCTATTGCGTTCGCAGCTGCGAGCTTCATCGACTCAGTGATGCTCATCGCTCCCGCATCCAAGGCGCCCCTGAAGATGCCTGGGAAGCAGAGAACATTGTTTATCTGGTTCGGGTAGTCCGATCTCCCGGTCGCCACAACTGCGGCAATGCCTTCTATCTCTTCTGGCATGATCTCTGGTGTGGGATTGGCAAGGCCGAAGACGATGGGATTCTTTGCCATCGTCATTACATCGGCTCTAGTGACGAGTCCGGGCCCAGAAACTCCGATGAAGAGATCCGAACCAGCGAGCGCCTCAGAAACCGAACCCATCTTCCGACCAGGGTTGGTGTTTTGGGCCAACCACTGCTTCATGCCGGTAAAGTCCTCGCGATCTTCAAAGATGAGGCCTTTGCGATCCGACACCATAACGTTTGCCACGCCAGCATTTGTGAGGATCTTCGCTATTGCAACTCCGGCGGCTCCAGCCCCAGCGATGACTACTGAGAGATCAACCATCTTCTTGTCGATAACCCGAAGCGCATTACGAAGCGCCGCCAGAACAACGACGGCAGTGCCATGTTGGTCGTCGTGGAAAACCGGTATGTCCAAGCGGGACTTGAGGGCCTCTTCGATCTCGAAGCAGGCGGGGGCAGCTATGTCCTCGAGATTGATTCCGCCGAAAACGGGTTCAAGCCGCTCCACCGCTTCGATCAACTCCTCCGGAGAGCTGGACTTCAAACAGATTGGGAATGCGTCGATGTCGGCGAACTCCTTGAACAGTTGTGCCTTGCCCTCCATGACCGGTATCGCTGCGTAGGGACCGATGTTTCCGAGCCCCAGCACAGCTGTACCGTCGGTGACAACTGCAACTGAGTTCGACTTGATTGTGTACCTGTTTACTTCGACGGGTTTTTCGGCGATCTCGAGGCAGACCCGTGCTACTCCGGGGGTGTAGGCCATTGAAAGGTCGTCGCGATTCTGGATTGGATGCTTGCCAACGACTGCGATCTTGCCACCAAGGTGGAGCCTGAAGGTCCTGTCCAGTGTGCTCCTGACGTGGACGCCCTCGGCCTGTTCTACCGCCTGGCGGATTAGGAGGGCGTGATCGGGGTCCGCAGCCAGGACCGTTACGTCACGGACGATTACGTCTCCAAGTACCTCTACGATGTCCAAACCCAGAATGTTGCCTCCAGCCTCTCCAATTGCCGTCGTGAGGCGTCCTAGCGAACCGGGTCGGTGACTGAGTTCGACTCTGAGTATGACCGAGTGTGAAACATTGGGCGTTGCCATGGCCTCAAAGACTAGTTGAAGTTGGCGAACGGGCAGCGCCGAGCGGCTTCCTCGCCCAGTTCAACAGACCCCAGCGAGCCTCAGCCGGACGTGAGCTGCAGGATCTTCATGGTTTCAAACAGTCTGCCGTAGCCACGGGGGTGGTTAGTTCAAAGAGACTGCCTCAACTTGCCCTAAGTGGCCAGTAGTTTCGGTTTCTCGGAGCGACCCTACAGAACCGTAGGGGCTTCATTGGCCAGAGCCCAGTTTTCGGCGTATTGTTTGAGTGTAGGAGGGCGTCGGAGTTCGGATCCAGTTCGAGACCATTGTGGAGCGCTGGCGGGGAAGGCCCGATGGGTCAGTGAACACAACACGGTCGGCTAGGTAATTTCTATCATGATGGCGAGCCACCATTGCCAAGACGGGAACTTTGTAACCATTGGAGATGATCGGTAGTCAAACATTGTGAGCCTTTGGTGGACTATGGTCGTATGACCAATCCTCCAGACATGGATCACGGGAGTAGGGGTAATGGGAATCTTCAAGAAGAGTGCCACCAAGGAAGAGCAGACCACTGCTCCTGCGGCAGGGGAGAGCAGTACGGTCCGGGTGAGACCAAAGCACGCCGAGGTTGGTCTGACCGATGCCCAGATGATCGAGATATACAAGCAGATGATGCTCTCTCGGGTCGTTGACCAGAAGTGTCTGGCCCTCAACCGGATGGGTAAGGCACCATTCATGGTTCCTGCCTCCGGCCACGAAGCGACACAGGTGGCTGCAGCCAACGCGATCGTCGTCGGCAAGGACGTAGTAGCCCCGTACTATCGCGATCTAGGTCTGGTGCTCTCAATGGGAATTACTCCTTATGAGATATTCCTCGGCCTGTTCGGCAAGGATGAAGACCCCTCGTCTGGGGGTCGACAGATGCCCTCGCACTGGGGTGATGAGAGGTTCAAGATTCTCACGGGCTCGTCGCCGATCGCCACCCACCTACCCCATGCCGTCGGAGCCGCTCTGGACATCAAGCTCGGAGAGAAGGGCGGCGTCGTCTTGGCGAGCTTCGGCGATGGCGCGACATCCAAAGGTGACTTCCACGAGGCTCTCAACTTCGCTGGGGTGCACAAACTTCCCATCATCTTCCTCTGTGAGAACAACGGGTATGCGATCTCGGTGCCGCTTTCCAAGGAGTCGGCGGTTCAGGACCTCTACATCAGGGCTGCCTCATATGGCTTCCCGGGCGAGGCAGTAAACGGGAATGATCCACTTGCGGTCTTCGATGCTGTGTCGCGAGCGTGGGCCAGGGCGAGAGCGGGTGAGGGTCCAACGCTCATCGAGGCGCACTGCTACAGGTTCCTCCCCCATACCTCAGATGATGACGACAAGTCTTACCGTGACCAGGCTGAGGTAGAGGCCGCGAAGCGGAACGACCCGCTGGTCGTGACGAGAAACTACCTCGAGGCGATCGGTCTGATCACCGCGGAACAGACCGATCTATGGTTGGGACAGATCAAGGAGCAGGTCGATCTGGACGTTGCAAAGGCCGAGGAGGCGCTGGACCCGAAGCCGGATTCGTCTTACGACTACGTGTACGCCTATCACGAGCAACCCAAGGAGGGTGAAGTCATTCCCGAGGAGTCCGATGTGGTCTCCTACATCGACGCGCTCAGGAAGACGCAGCGACAGCTTCTAATCGATGACCATCAAGTGATGGTCATCGGAGAAGATGTCGGCTTGAGGGGGGGCGTCTTCAGAGCAACCGAAGGACTTTTGGCCGAGTTCGGTGAGGATAGGGTGATGGACTCCCCGTTGGCTGAGTCGTCTCTAGTGGGGATCGGGATAGGCCTTGCAATGGTCGGCAGACGCCCGATAGTAGAAATACAGTTCGCGGACTTCATCCATAGCGCGTTTGATCAGATCGTCTCCGAGGCCGCAAGGGTCCACTACCGCTCCAAGGGTACTTTTGATGTCCCCATGGTGATCCGGACACCCTACGGCGGCGGAGTGCACGGTGCGCTGTACCATAGCCAGTGCATAGAGGCCTTTTATGCCCACGTTCCAGGGTTGAAGGTAGTTGCACCATCAACCCCATCTGATCTGGCCGGACTGCTTCGTTCGGCGGTCGAAGATCCGAATCCGGTACTCTTCCTAGAACACAAGAAGGCCTATCGGCTGGTGAAGGGACTTCTGCCTAGAGCTCTGGATCACCGGGTCCCGATTGGAAAGGCGAGGATCGCGCGCCGAGGGCGAGACATGACCATTATCACTTTTGGGCTCATGGTGCATTACGCAGAGAGGGCCGCTGAGACCATCAAAGACGATCTCGGTGCTGAGGTGGAGGTAGTCGATCTTCGGACGATATCGCCGCTAGATCGAGAGGCGATCTTGGACTCGGCAGTCCGCTGTTCCAAGGTGCTGGTAGTCCATGAGGACAACATCTCCTTCGGAGTCGGTGCGGAGGTCTGCGCCATCATCGCCGAGGAGGCATTTTGGGCACTGGATGCTCCGATTGCGAGACTCGCCATGGCGGACGTTCCGGCGATGGGTTATGCCAAGAACATCGAGAACGAGCTCTCGATCTCGGCTGACAAGATCGTCAAGGCGGCCTCTGAGTTGCTGTCGATCTAGTCGATGGTGGAAGAAACCAAAAAAGGCTCACCTCGGTGAGCCTTTTGAGTGGTCGAGACCGGTGTCGATCCGGTGACCTCACGCTTTTCAGGCGTGCGCTCTACCAACTGAGCTACTCGACCTAGCACGGGTTTCCCCGAGTTGGCGGACCTGACGGGATTTGAACCCGCGGCCTCCGGCTTGACAGGCCGGCGTGCACTCCAAGCTGCACCACAGGTCCTAGTCCTAACGGTTAGGAGTCCTCAGTGTAGTTGCGGTTCCAGATCAGTTCGGCCACCCGCATGAGTTTGTCTGGGGTGTGAATGAGGCGCAGCCTTTGTGGTCTGAGATCTGCTCGGTCCTGCTTGAGGTAGTGGCTGAACGCTTACCCATTGAATTCGTCTCTTTCTGGGAACCAAATCCGTCAGCCGATGATCTCCTCGAGCGTCTCTGCCAACTGGAATCCGGTTCCCATTTGAGTTCCGTGGTCTTCGATATTCCACAGTTCGGCAGCCACTGCTCTTATGAATGCCCAGCTCAAGATCCTGGACGGATCCAGACCAAGCTGGCCTGCTAAGACGGTCGAGCGATTCACCATCAGCTCCCTACGGTTGGGAGTTTCGGTTGAGGAGCGAAGTGGGCTTATGACATAGCCAGCCACATCGAAGCATCGTTCGCCGACCATTGCTTTCGGATCAATCATGAGCCACGGGGTTCGTTGCGCTGAGAGGAGGTTCCCGTGGTGGAGGTCTCCGTGGAGAAAGGTCGACTCGTCCGCCTCGAGTGAGAGCCTGCGCAAGATGACCTTTGCGCCTTCGATCAGTTCCAGCTGGGCGAGATTTATGCTCTCGGGAAGTTGGAGGTTCGGCAGGAACGTCTCTTCCATGACGCCCGATAGCGATGTATCGGTAGCGTCGGGGGAGGTATTCCATATGCATTCGAATATCTTTCCGATGACCTCAGATGCGGCATGATCGCTTCGGTCAGCGAGAACCGAGAGGCTGTCTCCAGGAATAGCTCGCTCGGTGAGCATCGCACCGTGGGAGCTATCAAAGGTGACCAGTCTCACAGAGCAACTGTCCGATATCCGCATGAGTGCCGCCGCCTCCCTCGCTATTTGCCGATCACCGGAGACTGCGATCTTCAGCACTAGTGATTCACCGTCGGGACCTCGGGCAGGGGCGACATAGTTGTATGAGAGATCGAAAGGGATGCCTACCGAAAGAGCCCAGGTGTCGGACAGATTGGATATCAGCTCCGGGAGTCCATCCAGCCAGCAGGCACCAGTGTCTCCGTGCATCTGAAGAACCCTGTTCCGGAACGCATCCGGCAGGATCGGTCCGGTCATGTCCATACTGGCGATGTTAGAACGACTTGGGGCGGCTATGCACGCTCGTATAAGCCGCTTGCCGCTCTCAAAGGCTTTCTCCCAGACTTTGAATCATGATTCCGACAACTTTCGTGTAGTGGGTGGTTTGCTTTGGGTATCGGTCCTCCCAACTTTCTGAGGTCACCTGTCGAGTATGAAGAGCTCCGTTTTAGGAATACATCGGGCGCTGCTTGATATTTCCAGCGCTGCAAACGCAGTCCACTTTTCGATGTCGAAACATTAGAAGACTGGGCTTCGGGAAATGGGTTATGCATCTGCTATTGAGTTCACCTCTTAGATGAAAAAGCCGTCCTGCACAGTTGAGCTTCGAACCATGCACTTGGTAATTACCGATGCTTAGTCTGTGCCGTAGGCGTGTCAATGACGGAGCTCCAGGTCGCGTTAACTTCAGAACGCCCGGTCTCTGCACTATCCGATACTGAGATCGGTGCTGGATCTCGAGCGGGTCGAACTGTTAGCTGACGGTCAACACTCAGAGACGTCCGGCGTAACCCCGCTCACCTCGACACGCAATCACTGTCGCAACTGGATCGTACGAGTTGGCTATGAGCTTAGTGAATCAAATCATCGATAGATTATGTCAAAGCGGTTTGACGCCATTGTTGAAAGTTATGACCGTGTGAGACGGTGATTGAATGCATGAAGATTGCTTTCGACGCTGGGCCGGTTTGACCGGTTCTGTCCGATGATGGCGGCAGGTGCAACTAGATCATTGACCATCACTCGGACAGGTCGACCTCGCCAGTGCCTCACAAGTCCGGTTGTGGTCTGTCCGGACCGATGGGCTCTTCAGAACACCCAAGTTCCGATCTTCAGCTGTTTCCCGCGTTCGTGGGGGTGGTCAACTCTGCTTCGGTAGTCCGACAGTCGTCAATCAGACTGGGCCTATCGGAGCTGTGAAGTATGGAGCTATGGCCACGCCGCTGCGGCGACTTCTTCTCTGTGGTCTGCTGACGTATCCGCAGACAGACAGTAGGCGAGGCACTTATGCGATGGATGGATATCTGCTTGTGGGTCGTTGGGCCGGTAGGAAGGGCGAGTCCGATATTCACTGGACCGGCGCATCGTCGACCTTCGGCCGCCCAGGCCTTCTAATCTTCCCTGCGTGGCTCGGTGTTCGACCGGCATCTGCAAGAGCATGACGGAGCAGGTACTCGATCTGTGCGTTGGTGCTTCGAAGTTCGTCGGCCGCCCAGCGGGCTAGTGCGTCGTGTACAGCCGGATCTAGGCGTAAAAGCACGCTCTTGCGCTCAGTCACGGAACGATTACACCTTCTACTGGTAGAGTGAACCGGCGTTGACCACCTGTTGGGTGGCCTGTTCGCTGCAGAGCACGACTAGGAGGTTGGAGACCATGGCCGCCTTCCGCTCTTCGTCGAGGTCGACGACTTCGTGTTCTTGGAGTCGCTGAAGGGCTAGCTCGACCATGCCAACTGCTCCTTCGACGATCTGGGATCTGGCTGCTATGACAGCGCTTGCTTGCTGTACTCGAAGCATCGCTTGGGCAACCTCGGGGGCGTAGGAGAGTCGGGTGAACCTGGATTCGGCGATTCTGGCGCCAGCGACCTGGACGCGGGAGGTGATCTCCTCTGAGAGCCTCCGGGTGATCTCTTCAGCGTTGACTCTCAGACATGGTACGCCGCTGGTGCGGCTGTCATATGGGTAGCTCGAGGCTATGTGGCGGACCGCAGTCTCTGCTTGGGTGGCTATGAAGTGTGGGTAGTCCTCGACGGCGTACATCGCTTGAGCTGTGTCTTGTACCTGCCATACGACGACTGCGGCTATCTCGACAGGGTTTCCGTCGGCATCGTTCACTTTGGCGGTGGAGGTCTCGTGATTTCGTACCCTCGTCGAGATGCGGCGCCGCTCGGAGAGCGGGTTTACCCAGTGCAGGCCGGGCAACCTGATGGTTCCCCGGTAGCGGCCGAATAGCTGAACGACGCGCGCTTCTCCCGGCACGACGGAGGTGAGCCCCTTGAATGTGAAGGCGGCGGCCACTAGAAGTGCGATCCCTGTGACGAGCATTGCCGTTGATCGGGAGGAGCCTCCTCCTCCGTGAACTGCACCGGATCGGATCAGCGCTACGGCTACTGCGACCATTGCTATCCCGACGAACAGGACTGGGACACCGGGGACCGACCAGGCCCCATTTTCGACTTCCGGTGCAGCTGACACTTTTGCCATCGTGCTCCCCTTTGACATCAGTTATTCAAGTGATCTAGCATTATGATATCATATTAAATGCTGAAAAAGGCAGAGGAGGAAGTCACCTTGACGCCTAGTGACCCAATCTCAGCTGGCCGACCTGAGGGCCGTGGCTTGTCGAGGGCGATGGCATGACACCGGAGTCCACAGTCTCAGAATTGGCACTTTCGGTCCAAAACCTCTCCAAGCATTTCGGAGATCGAATTGCATATGAGGACGTCTCCTTCGAGGTCAGCCGGGGGGAGGTATTCGGGTTCCTGGGTCCCAATGGAGCTGGGAAGACTACTACGGTCCGAACCCTTGGCACTCTGATAGCACCTACCTCCGGATCTGCGACTGTTGCGGGACCTCCCCTCACGCCAGAAAACGGAGTGTTGATTCGACAGCGCATTGCAATCATGCCGGAGGCTCCCGGGCTCTACCTCCGGCTAAGTGTTTGGGACAATCTCGCCTGTTTTGCAGAACTTTACAACGTCAGTGATTCAGGTGATCGAATCAACTTTGTGCTTCGTGCGGTAGATATAGCCGATCGGGCAGGTGACCCGTGTGGGTCGTTGTCCAAAGGTCTGCGTCAAAGAGTGGCACTCGCTCGGGCACTTCTCGGCGATCCCGAAGTGCTGTTCCTTGACGAACCTACATCTGGTCTTGACCCCGCCGCTGCCAAGGACGTGCACGAACTCATCGATGAATTGCGAAAGCGTGGCGTGACGGTCTTTCTCACCACTCACAGGTTGGAGGAGGCCGAACGCCTTTGCGATCGCGTAGCTATTCTCAACACGAAGTTGCGTACCATTGGCAGACCTGACGAGCTACGCGACCAGCTATTCAAGCGAGCATTGGTCGTCAAAACCGTCCTCCCGTTGGTTGATCCGGCGTCAGTGTTCGGATCCGTGGAGGGCCAGATCAGCTGGCGAGTCGAAGGGCAGAGTAAATACATAATCGAAGTCTCAGACACCACACATGTGGCGCCGGAAGTAGTGCGGGCGCTGGTAGCCGCAAATGCGGACGTCCTCTCCGTTGGAGAACTCCGACACAGCTTGGAAGACGTGTACCTCGAGCTGGTCGACGCAAAGCGAGACGGAGCAAGATGAAACTGAACAGGCGAAGAGTGATGGGAATCGTACGCAAGGAGCTGGGTGACTTCAGACGTAATGGCAACGTGGTCTACACCATGCTGATCCTCCCGTTCGTGTTCTTGATCCAACCGATAATCCAGATCTTTTCCCTGCACGCGAGCCAATCAGCGGCACTGCGCCACGAGCATTCACTTGTGTACATGCTCGCCATTCCTGCGCTCGTTCCTGCGACACTTTCCGCCTATTCGATTGTTGGAGAGCGAGTGCAGGGGACACTCGAGCCGTTACTGTCGACACCAATCCTGAGACGGGAGCTGGTACTCGGGAAGGCGGCGGCCGTGTTCCTGCCGTCCGCAGGAGCCGCCTATGTAGTTTTCGCGGTCTTTATTCTCCTTGTCGAGCTATTTGCTGCACCTGGCGTGGCTGCGGGCCTAGTTCGGGCCCCAGACGTGGTCGCCCAGGTCATCTTCACCCCACTACTAGCAGGCTGGTCGATCTGGCTGGGGATGGTCATATCTGCTCGATCTAGGGATCTTCGGGCGGCGGCTCAGCTCTCCGTGCTCGTCAGTCTGCCCACTGTGGCGGTCACCACCTTGATAGCTTTCAACGCGATCCACGTTGACCTTCGTGTAGTCCTGGCCTTCGGCCTCGGCCTGCTCATACTCAACCGCATCGGCTGGCGGATGGCGACGGCCGTATTCGACCCTGAACGGCTAATCACCAATAACAAATGAGACTGCACCGTGCACGGGCCACCAGCCGGGTTAGCGGTCGTCAGCGCTGGACGGAGTTGTTCTCGTTGGCAAGGTGGTTTTGACGAAGGTGTCGTCTGTTTGTTTTCTCGCATTACGACTGAAGCGACGAAGTTGCGTCAGTCGTTGAGAGATCTCAGAGCGCTGGCACCCTACCAGAATCCGATCAGCCTGATTCGGTCCCTGATCCTGAGTAATTCAAGAGCATGCCGGTCGCATCTGGGCCGACCCAGCATGGCACCCCCAACGGGATTCGAACCCGTGCCGCCGCCGTGAAAGGGCGGTGTCCTAGGCCGCTAGACGATGGGGGCCTGTGCAGAAGAAACAGAATAGTTCGGTCGATGACACTTGCCGACCAGCACCTCTTGTCCTGCTGCCAAAGCAGCCTTCGACTACTCGATCAAGATCCACTCTGGGCCCGTAGGCGTGTCCCTGATCTCGATCTTCATCTTGGCCAGACCATCTCTGATCGAATCCGACATGGTGAAGTCCTTTTCGACTCTGGCGCACTCTCGGAGCCGGATCAGCAGGTCGACGAATGGACCGATTGTCTCGCTCATCGGTATCAGTCCGGATGAAGATGCCTCACCGAGGGCGTGGATCATCTGGCGGAGTACAGCCCTGCCACGGTCGAGCTGATCACCCTGGAGCGTGTCTGCTCCCCAATCATGTAGCTCGGCATCCAAATCGAGGGTCGCCTCGGTCATCTCCGCTGCATCGCCATTGAGTAAGGCAGTGTCGAATCTCTTCCTAAGGTCATCTATTCGTTGTGCCAGGGGGTCAACAGAAGCAGGCTCGGCAGGTCCAGCATCACCATTTCGGACATGTACTTTCCCCTGGAGATCGTAGACACTACCGGTCTTTGTTGTGGACGAATTATCCAGCCTCAGGAGTTCATCGATGCTTAGGAATGTTCCAGTGTCGATTACCTTCTGATGTCCCGCCTGACGGACCGTCACCGTCCCTATGCCGACCACTTTCACCGTCTTTGCCTCGAGGTCGAGAATTATTCCGGTGTGCTCGTCCACCCCGATCACGTACGCGTCGACTGGAAGATAGGACTCCAGCAGGTCGAGCCTGCGCTGTCCCATATAGCAGAATCTTGTGTCGTGATTGGTCCCTTCTCGGTTGTTGAAGTGGGGTATCACAGCAGTGGTGATACCTAACAGGGAGTTAACGACACCGAGTCCCTCGCGCCACGCCGGCTCCTCTCCCACCTTGTAGATCTCGTAGACAGGAAGAGTAAATTCACCGAGGGTCAGAGCAGCTGCCGAGGAGAAAGTGACGGTCCCGCCGGAGTTCACTGCATCGACCAAGTGGCTAGAAACTTTGGCGCCCGACCAGTGGCGAAGTGCATAAGTAGGACTGCCAGGTCCGGCAAAGATGTAGTCGGCTTGACTGATGTCCCGTATGAAGCTCTCCCGCTCGCGAGCCGTTGCTGTTTCGCTATTCCTCAGGCTCGCTACCGAGAAATCGGTGTTCAGCGAGACTTTGAAGTACTCAAGTGCCTTTGAGACTATCTCATCGGCATTTTCCTGGAATCCGAACGGAGTGTCGAGGAGTACGGCCGATCCCTTGGACCTTGCGGAGGTCCGCGCCGCGTCCCCTAGCAGATCACGATGTACCTTAACCATTGTTGGGGCGGTCTCGCCCGAACCCATGATCACGAGGCGACCCTTCATCGGAGCACCCCATTTCGTGTCTCGAAGTCAATGAGTTCTGCCAGTTCCTGCGGCCGCTGAGCCTGCAGGTCGTGGTCGCCATCGGGGAAGTAGATGAACTTGGCCGACGAGTGACTGGAGATCTTCGCTGCGTATCTTCGCTTTTGTGCCCCGTGGTCGCTGTTGTCGTCAGCTACAAGCATCAGTGTTCCGAGGGGCATTTCGGCCAGAGCTGCCACGGGGTCATACTCCCAGAGCCCGCGGAGTATCTTCATGTGGTTTGTCCTGCTCAGCCAGGGTTTGATTGTTCCATCCTCTCGTAGCTCCATGTTTTCGAGGGTCCCCTGTATGGACTCCTCTGCCCAGTCCGGGTGTGCTCTTCTTATCAATGAGTCGAAAGCAGAGTAACTCATTCCCGCTAATTCAGGTGGTGCAAGCCGCTCCTCGCACTCCTCCCAGACCGGCATGACTTCGAACATTGGAATAATCCCGCCATCGATCGTTACCAATCCCGACCACTTCGAAGGATTCCTTCTAGCAGCCTCCTCTACAACTGAAGCGCCCCAAGACTGTCCCACTAGGAGGGGCGAGTTCCAGCCGAGATCGAGGAACTGCAGATAGTCGACAAGTTCGTTCAGGTCCGAAACGACCTCGTCGAAGCCATACTCCGAATCTGGTTTCGAGGACCGTCCGTGTCCCCTCTGGTCGTATGCCACAACTCGGTACCCGAGCTCGTTTAGGGCCCGGGCCATCGGTCTGTAAAGGCTTTTGTTGGAGGCGAGGCCGTGAACCAAGAGGATGGCGCGGCCAGCCCCATCCCACAGGTCATAGCTGATGCGCACTCCGCTCGTATTCGTCATTTCGAAGGTCGAGGGCGCGCTCATAGGTCTTTAAAACGCTCCTGAGGTCGTCATCATTCCGCCTTGGCGCCGCTTAAGTGTCCCCGCACGGTCGACTTCAGCTTCGAAACCGCCATGGAGCTGTGTCGGTCCCAGCTCGGCTCTACCCGTTCGAGCATCGCTTTTGAGACCTCATCGATCATTGCGAGGTAAGGGTCCTTGGCCTCCGTGACCTCGGAGAGCTCTTCCCCCTCGGAGTTAGTAATGATAAACCTGTCGTCGATGTTGGTGGGTGTGCACGCCCTACTGATCTCGATCACTTCGTTCTCGGAGATTATGCAGAGATTCTGTCTCTCCCCGCTGACGAAGGATATCTGGAGGTGCGCTGTCCGGGGTTCACCGTTGCGCGAGGGGTCCAGGTAGGTCAGGGTTGCCGCCATGTAGGTGTCAGTCGGGTCGCCCTTGCCGCTCCGGTCCTCCATTAAAGAGCTCATCTCGATAGAGTCCGGTCGCTCACCAAAGAGTTCCCATATTGGCGCGAGTGCGTAGATACCTACATCTTCCAAGGAGCCACCACCCAGCGACCCTCGCCACCTGTAGTTCTCAGAGCTCTGCCGAAGGGTCCCGGTGAAGCTCGACGTCATCATCTGGACTCTTCCACCCACCCCAGATCTGACCCTGGCCAGAGCGGCCCTGTGGCGCGGGTGGTAGTGGGTCATATACGCCTCGGCGAGAATTCTGCCGCTCTCCTCGGCTCGATCGAAGAGCCTCTCGGCGTTAGATAGATCCGCTTCGAGAGGCTTCTCGCAGAGAACATCCTTGCCGGCGTCGATACATTTGAGGATCCACTCCTGGTGTAGATGGTTCGGCAGTGGGAGGTAGACGGCGTCAATCAACGGGTCTTGCAAGATTGCGCTCGGATCCGAGTGAACCTTGAAGTGGTGACCGTCGATCTCTGCGAATTTTGCCGGGTCTGATGTGGATACTGAAACGAGATGCGCGAACGGCGACGCAAGAATTGCGGGCATTGTGGCAACTCGGGACACGTATGATCCGGCACCGATGATCCCCCAGCCCAGGCGACGGGGTTTTTCCGTACCGTTCACCTCAGGCTAGCTCGACGACTGTTCCGCCAGACTTGGAGGATAAGTGGGCGGCCTCGAGTATTCGGATCACATGAAATACGGCATCTGGCCGGACTTCAAGGGGTTCGCCGAGCAGTAGGTGGTCGGCGAGGTTTCTGTGGAATCCGAACTTGTCTGGTGGCGGAAGTGGAATCTCAGAGACTTCAAGTCCGTCCGGTCCAACATATCTGGCCAACTTGAGTTGGGCGGGGGCCTCTGCGTGGTGGTAGCTCTCTGCCAAGTATCCGAGTGGAGCTGTGACGATCTCGGTCCTGATCGTACGGTAGTTTCCCGTGAGTGTCCCGCGTGTTCCCTGAATGAAGAACTTTGGCTTCCTGAATCCTGCGATGTCGGACTGGAAGAACTCTGCCTCTTTTCCACTGGCGTAGTGCAACCTGAGGCGAATCTGGTCCAAGTTGGTGACGTCGTTCCAGACTCTTTTGTGCCCGTGAGCAGACACCGCGGTAGGGAGTTCTGGCATCAGCTGGAGTATCCAGTCGATGTGGTGTGCACCCCAGTCGTAAGCGGCACCACCTGAGACCGTCTCATCTGAGTGCCATGCTCGGCACGGATGTTCGAAACCTCCTACGAACGTCTCGATGTTGAATACGTCGCCCAACCTTCCGCCGTCGACGGCCCTTTTGACCGCCCTGAAATCCTGATCCCATCGCCTGTTCTGATTGACCGTCAGTGCAACGCCGGAAGCTCGAGCCGCCTCGATCATCTGGTTTGCTTCCGATGCGGTTATAGCCATCGGCTTTTCTACTGCAACATGTTTGGATGCGCCAAGTAGCGACATAGCGATGCTGAAGTGCGATGTTGGCGGAGTAGCCACGATTGCGATGTCTACTTCGTCGTCCACTGCTAGGTCTGTTGCGTCGGCATACGTGCGGATCCAGGGGAACTCCGATTCGGCGGCCTTCCTCCGGTTGGGGTCAGGATCGACCGCTGCGACGAACCTCAACCCGTCTGTCGCCTGGGCCGCAGCACCGTGGAAGTGGCCCATACCGCCGAATGGACCGTAGCCGACTACACCAACGCCCAAGGTTTTCTTGGCCGTTTGATAATTGAGCACCGGCAGGGTGACCATCCGTGAAATTAGGCGGGAGAGATGATCGGTTGGACGCGTCCTACTGTCGAGTCCCGCCCTTATTAGGTTGCCCTTACCCACCTTCGTAGCCACCACAACGGGTAGGTTTCGCAGACCGATATTCACTTCCACGACTGCGACAAAGTCTTTGCCTGGACCGTAGGTCGACAGCGCAGACTCGACCGCGATCTCCGAAGGGATTCGATCGATTACCTGCCCGATGGATCGGTTCGGCTTGAGAAACCACTCCGAGGTCGGGAATGTGTTTGTTACCGACGCGTTCGAAAGTTGGTCAAGTCGCACAGACGTTCTGCCAGGTGGCTCGAGAACCAGGACGTTCACTCCAGCTTTGAGTGAGCTGCAGATGGAGTCCATCTCTGAGTCGGTCAGGTCGCAAGCATCCGACCGGGATCCGAAGTCAACCACGATGGCGATAATGTCGGATGAAACTGCGTCGCTCCCCCCATCTGGGAAGGACCCCAGGATGAGGTCGAACCGCTCAAGTCCGCCCAGCAGTCTAGGTATGGCAGTTCGGACCGAGCCAGATACATTTACCGAGCCAACAGGCTGCCGCTTGATAGTTAGCATGCCATCCTCTGTCTTTTCCAAAGTGAAAGGATAGGTCTGTCAGTTACCCTATCTGTAACTGAACAGCCCGGCTAGCTTTTCGTTCCATTTCTGGTACGTAGACAGTTCAGCTTGCGATGGCGTCGAGCAGCGATGCCATGATTGCCGTTGCGAACTGGTAGTAGCTGAATATGGTCAGTTTTGACTCATCGTCTGGATCAGAGATTCCTCCCTCCTCGTCCACTTCACATATCGTCCCGAGTACCAGTCTCAGTTTGTTCAAGCCAGCTAAAAGTAGATCAACCTCAGGTGCATCAAGTGTCTTGGAATTGACCACTAATTTTTCGGTATCGGCAAAAAGTGTGACGGTTGCTTCGGTTGAATCGGTGTATCCACCGCTCATGCCCAGTTGGTATTCCGCCTGATCGGCAGGGTCTGAGAAGGTAGGCGGGCTTAGTCTCCAAGAGCTCTCGTGGCCGCCTGCCACCAACGTTCCGACCTGGTCAAGTAGTTGTGAGAGTGCGCCACGCTGGTGGTCGTCAAGCTGGACTAGGATCAGCCCGTCCCTTCGCCGTTTAAAGGGTAAGCGAAGCGGTGACACGTGGCTCTTCGCCCTCAGTCGCTCTGCTGCATGGTCGCCCAGAGGCCGAATCCGTGCAGCTTGGATACGTCGAGTTCTGCCTTTTCCCGGTTACCCGAGGAGACCACTGCCTTGCCGTCGTTATGGACCTGCATCATGAGTTGATTTGCCCTTTGTTCGGAGTATCCGAACAACTTTTGGAACACGTAAGCCACGTACGTCATCAGGTTGATCGGATCGTTCCAGACGATCACGAGCCAGGGGCGGTCGAGCTTGGACGCTTCATCTACGAGAGCTTCGTCGTCGATTATCGGTGCAAGTGTGGGCGTCGAAGACATAACTGCCTCGGAGCCTAGTTCCCGATCTCGCTCCCGACCCTTGAGGTCGAATCCGACGTGGTTAATTGCTGCGCCTGAGCATCGTCAAAGGAGGCCACTTTTGGCCTTACGTACATGGATAGGTTGAACCAGAGCATCGAGATCCAGACCACGGTGGCGCCGGCTATATGGAATCCAACCAGTAATGCCGGCAGCTTGGTGAAGTACTGTGTGTAGCCGATTATCGCCTGGACGGACTCTGCATACAGTAGAAACCGGCCGGACTTCTGTACCAGGTCAGGGGCTCCGGCCTGGGAAAGTAAGAACAGGGCGCCGAGTGTGAGACCGATCAGCATCAAGACGAAGTCCGAGTGCAGCACTGCCACGTCACGTAATGGGAAGGGGAGTCTTGGTGAGATAGTCGAACCTGAGTGGGGCCCGGATCCGGTCACGACGGTGCCCGCGACGATAACTGCCGCGAGGTTGATGGCCATGAGTTTGCCGAGCCAATATGTCTGTGGCGTCACCACCCTCACTGGGGTCGTGTCGTCCTGGGAGGACCTTCGGTAAAGGACGAGTGCGTCCCACACGATGAGGAGGGCGAGGATCATGTGTGCCATGACATATGGAGGTGCGAGCTTCTCAAGGACCGTGATTCCGCCTAGGACGATCTCGGCCAAGATTCCGCCAACGAGTCCAAGAGATAGCCAGACCAGATCCTTCCGAAGCGGCTTTCTAAAGAACGAAGCAAGCGCTGAAAGAACGACGAGAATCGAGCAGATGATCGTGATCATCCGGTTTATAAATTCGATCATCGGATGGAGCTTGGCCGCGGCGACTAAGTGCGTTCCTTGGCAGGTTGGCCAGTCCGGACATCCGAGTCCAGACTGTGAGAGCCTGACTGCGCCGCCGGTGACGATAATAACTGCTAAGAGAATGAGGGTAGTGAACGCAATGCGCTCATAGGCCACGGGTGAGATATCCCATCCCCAACTCCAGCCGGCGCCTGAATCCTTGGTTTTTGCTTTCACACCATCGATGCTAGGAGAAATTTCCAGTAATCGAGAAGCCGGATCTCAGTCAAGCTTCAAGATCTATCTGGATCAGCCAGCCTTCATTCCCACTTGAAGGTGATAGCCGCCGCTATCGGAGCTATCACGGCCCAAACCGCCAATGCGATCCAGGTGGACGCCGCAACGTGGCCGCCGACGCCCAATGTGTGGTAAAAACCTTGAGAAGTTGCCGCCGGAGGCAGCAACCTGGAGAAGCTCTGAAGCCAAGACGGCAATTTGGACAGCGGGAAGATCATGCCGGATATGAGCATGAGAATGAACCAGAGGATTGTAGTCAGCCCTGTCATCAGCTCGTACCTGATGAGACCGGCCATGAGCAATCCCAATCCCGAGAATGCGACGGTCGATAGCAGGGCCAGCAGTAAGAAGGAACCGAAGTTTCCCACTTGGTGCCAACCAAGCAGTAGCCCGACGATCAGGAGGAGTGCGATCTGGAGAACCTCCACCACCAAAATGGTGGTGATCTTTGCAGCCATCAGGCCAGAGCGACCGAGTGGCGTCGAGCCCAACCTCTTTAGAACTCCGTAGTTCCGATCGACTGCTGTTCCGATCGACTGGCCGATCATGCCTGTCCCCATGATGGCAAGTGCCAGTGTCCCAGGTACCAGGAATGTAGGCGGACTGGTAACTCCGGCCGGAAGTGGTAGGACCTTGATGAGAGAGAAACCGACGAGGATGAGCGCCGGAATCCCGATAGTCAGAGCGAGGAGATCTGGCTGTGCAAAAGCCAACCTAATCTCGGCTCTGGTCTGAGAGAGGTAAGGTCTCAAGATCTTCCCCTTTTCTTGCGCCTCGAGGACTTGGTTGGCTCGACCTCCGAAGGCTCACTCTCCTCAGAGTTGCCGACCAATTCCAGATAGATCTCCTCTAGGCCACGATCGAGTGTCGTGAGGGACGAATACCTGATCTCCATTGACGCTAGATGCGACGTAAGTTCAGCAAGCAGTGATGGCGTAGGTTCGGCTTCGACTCTGAAACCACCCACATTGTCTCGGATGATAGATCGGCCGAGCCTTCTTGCAAGCTCCTGGTCGTCGAAGGGGTCGGCGTTGAAGCGCACGCCGTTGGTTCCGTAGGCCCCCCTGAGTTCATCCAACGTTCCCTCCGCAATCTTCTTTCCTGAATAGATAATCGAGATTCTGTCCGCAACCCGTTCCGCTTCGGCGAGTTCGTGGGTAGTGAGTAGTACTGCGACGCCAGAATCGGCCAAGGTGCGAATTATCTCCCTGATTACGAGTCGGCCAGCCGGATCAACGCCCGCGGTCGGCTCATCTAAGAAGACGACTTCGGGCCGCCCGATGATCGCCAGCGCCAGTGAAAGTCGCTGCGCCTCTCCGCCTGATAGTCGTCTGTACTTCTGTTCCAGTACGTGGTCTAGGTCCAACTTCTTAGAGAGTTCCGCTGGTGGAATCGGATTTTCATAGAAGCCCGCGTAGAGGTTTAGGGCGGCCTTGACCGTCATTCTCGGGTAGATGCCACCCCTTTGCAACATCACTCCGACCTTCTTTGATACCTGCCTCTTTTCGTTGATGGGATCCATTCCAAGGAGTCGAACCCTCCCAGATGTGGGGCGGCGGTACCCCTCGATGGTCTCTATGGTCGAGGTCTTACCTGCCCCGTTGGGTCCGAGCAGGCACAGCACCTCTCCACAGGCGCAGTCCAGATCCAGTCCGGATACCGCAACTCGGGTTCCATAGGCAACAACGAGACCTCGGGCGAAGATCGCCGGAGTCTGTTCGGCTGACTTGTCATTGTCGAATGCGGGCACGGTTAGAAAAACTAGCCTGTGTTCTCATGATTGATATACGCCTCCTTCGTGAGAACCCCGACATTGTACGCGTTCGGCTCATGCGGCGAGGAGTCGAGTCGTCACAGATCGAGGAGTTGCGTCGTGTAGACGAGGAGTTCAGGCAGGCGGTCCTGATCCGTGATGACGCTCGGGCGGAGTTGAATCGCCTTTCCAGAGAGGTTCAGGAGGCTTTCAAGTCAAAGCAGGCCGATAGGGCGGCGCTGTTGCGATCTGAAGCCAAGAGCCTGGGCGATCGGCTTTCGACTCTTGAGGCAGACGCTACATCGGTGGAGGAGCACAGGAAGCAGCTTCTGTTGGGCATACCCAATATTCCAGATGACAACGTGCCTGTCGGTGAGAGTGACGAGGATAACGTTCCTATTCGTTATTGGACTCCGCTTGGGGGAGAGGCGACTCCTGGAGATTTTGTACTGCCGGAATATCCAGACTGGTGCAGGGTCCCACACTGGGAGATCGGCACACAACTCGACATCTTGGACCTCGAGCGGGCGGCAAAGATGTCGGGTTCGATGTTTCCCCTTTTCAAAGGAGGCGGGTCGAGGTTGCTCCGAGCGCTCACCTCCTTTGCGCTTGACAGACATACAGATGACTCAAACGGTGAGCCATTTGAGGAGGTCAGGCCCCCGACATTCGTTCGAACCGAGACCCTGACTGCGACCGGCCACCTCCCCAAATTTGCCGATGAGGCTTATCAGATCGAACGAGATTCACTTTGGGCGATTCCAACCGCAGAAGTCCCCCTGACCTCGATGTTCAGAGATGAAGTGCTGAGTGAGGGAGATCTTCCAGTCAGATTGACGGCGGCGACCGCCTGTTTTAGACGCGAGGCTGGTTCGGCAGGACGAGACACCCGGGGACTTCTGAGGGTTCACGAGTTCGACAAGGTTGAGATTCTCGCCTACGCAACTGCAGAGCAAGCTCAGAGTCTTCACTACGAGATGCTGTTCAGGGCGGAGAGCCTCCTTCGCGAGCTGGGGCTCGTCTATAGGGTCGTAGACCTGTGCACCGGGGATCTGGGGGCCTCCTCAAAGAGGACGTTCGATCTGGAGGTCTACAGTCCAGGTACGGACAAGTGGCTCGAGGTTTCCTCGGTCTCTTGGTTCGGCGACTATCAGGCGCGCAGAGCGAACCTTAGATATCGGACTTTGGATGGCTCAGGCATCAATTTCTGCCACACGCTCAACGGTTCGGCACTTGCGTGGGCGAGGATCTGGGCGATACTCGTAGAGGTTTCGAGGCAGTCAGACGGAGCTGTCGTCTTTCCCGAGGTTCTGGCACCATATCTGGGCGGTCGAAGAGCTATTCGTATGGGTTCGAACCGGCTGGTTTGAGATTGCTAGCTAGGAAATTGACCAAGTATGCCCCTCGATTGGCCAAAGGGTCCATCTTTCAGCTAACTTCGAGTGCGTGAATACCTCCCAAGTGATCTTTGCCGTGGCATTGGGTCTCGTGTCTCTCATTGTGCTCGGTTTTGCTTTGTTCGTGGTCTCCACAACCATGTGGGGTAATCGTTGGGTGAGGAGATCGAAGTGACGCCTGCCAACTCCACGATTTACAAAGGCAAGACAGGGCAGTGGGCCTTTGTCCTACACCGCATCACAGGTTTCTTGGTCTTCATGTTCATCCTGCTCCATGTGGTGGACATATCCACTGTCAACTCACCGAGCATCTATAACGCCATCCACAGGTTGTACGGGAACGTCCTATTGAGGATTTTCGAGGTCGGTCTTCTGTTTGGATTGTGCTACCACGCCCTCAACGGACTTCGGATCATTATGATCGACTTCTTCCCCGATTCCATCAAGAATGAGAAGAGGGTTTTCATCGGTATATTCTCGCTGAGCATCCTGCTCACCGTGGTTGGTGGAGTAATCATTCTCAAGCCGTTCTTCGTCGGAGGTGTTCACTAGTGGCTATCAGAACTCTTAGCGAGACCACTGGTCGGGCAAAGACCTCCCAGAGACGATCGAGACAGAACTTCGAGACCTGGTCGTGGCTGTTCATGAGGATCTCCGGGCTAGTGCTGTTCTTTCTTGCCCTATTCCACTTTTTCATCATGCACATTCTGAATGACGTTACGGCGACGAACGTCACCTTCGTGGCCGCCAGGTGGAAGAACCCGTTGTGGAGGCTATCTGACTGGCTTTTGTTGGCGCTTGGCCTGTTGCACGGGTCGAACGGACTCCGGTTCATTATGGACGACTACATCAGGCGTCCATCTACACGAGTTGCAGTGAAGTCGTTGGTCTATGGACTTGCTGGTGTGATGTTCATCTACGGCACCTTGACCATCGTGACCTTCAAGGGTTAATGGCAGGCTAGGGATTAGCTGGTGGTGTTGCTCCAGTTGAGCAGATTTTGCACCTGCCAAGTACGGCAAAGTGGTGTGTCCGCAGTTCAAAACCGTATGCACTCCTGAGGTCGATTGCCAGCTGCTCGAAGGTCCTGCTAGGAGTTTCGAGCACGCTTCCGCACACCTCACAGACCAGGTGTTGATGGGTGTCTGTTGTCAAGTGGTACACCGCACGACCGTGACCGAGGTGGACGTGGTCCACGATGTCGATCTCTTCCATTGACTCGAGCGTCCTATAGATCGTGGACAGATGGATGTCGGGGTGGCTCTTTTGGACCATAGCTGCTAGGTCCTCGGCGGTCATGTGTGAACCACCGAGGACTAACGCTTGCAACACCGCCCTGCGGGCGGTGGTTATTCGGAAGCCACGGCCTCTTACTAGGCCAAGCGTCTCTTCAAGGCGTGCTTCCGACTCCAAAACTCACCTATCTCGGAATCTCGAATCGGTACCCGAGTCCTCTCACCGTGGTGATGGTTTTCGGGTTGGACGGATCGACCTCGATCCTTGACCGAAGCCTCTTGACGTGTACATCAAGCGTCTTTGTGTCACCGCCGTAGTAAGGTCCCCAGATCCGATCGATGATTGTGTCCCTCGTGAGCACCCGCCCAGCGTTCGACATCAGAAACTCCAGAAGTTCGAACTCCTTGAGCGGTAGCTTGACCAGCTCCCCTCTTACGTGTACCTCGTGTCTTGCGGAATCTAGGTTGATGTCGCCTAGGTCCAGCTGTTCGGAGTTGTCCACAGGCTTCTCGTCCAGCGGAGTTCGCCTGAGTACTGCCCTGATCCTCGCGACCAGCTCCTTCATCCTGTATGGCTTGGATACGTAATCGTCAGCGCCTACCTCGAGCCCAACGACAGTATCGAGTTCGGTAGTACGTGCTGTAACCATAATTATAGGGACTCTGGACTTGGTGCGTATCTCTCGGCACACATCCAAACCCGATCGTCTCGGAAGCATCACGTCGAGGAGTAGAAGGTCCGGGCGGACGCTGTCGAACTTCCTCAGCGCTTCCTCGCCATCTCGTGCGACTTCGACGAGAAATCCCTCTCGTTTGAGTCCAAGTAGTAGGGCCTCTATAAAAGACTCTTCGTCTTCTGCTAGAAGAATGGTCGTCTGGCTATTGCTCATGGCTCCTCGGGATCGGCTAGCGGGAGTCTGAGTGTGAACGTCGAACCGACGCCCTCTCTCGACTCTACGATGATTCGCCCCTTGTGATTGTTGACTACGTGCCTGACGATTGCCAAGCCGAGTCCGGTACCCCCAGTTGCCCTCGACCTGGTCTGGTCGACTCGGTAGAACCGCTCAAAGATTCGCTCGACATCCCTGGATGGAATGCCGATGCCTTCATCTTTGACGGTCACATCGACCCACTCCGTGTTGTTGGTTGCTGATACCGAGACCCTCTCCCCTGGGTCTGAGTACTTCACTGCATTGTCCAACAGGTTGTAGATCGCAGAAATCAGTTGGCGACGCTCTCCCAAGACGTATACATCTTCCGGTACATAGCCGCGGTCGAGAGATACCCCCCGAACATCGGCCGACGGCTCCATCCTAGATGCGGCTTCGTCTATGAGACCTGCAACAGACAGGACGTCTTGGATCGCTGTCTCCTCAGATTCGATTCGTGAAAGGTCCAAAAGGTCCTCGATGATCCGCCCTACACGGATCGCTTCGAGCTGGATTCGGTTTGAAAGGCGTTTGATCACCGCCATCTCATCCTCGGCCTCCAGTGTCTCGGCTAGGAGCTGTATCGCCCCGATCGGGGTTTTTAGCTCATGTGACACGTTGGCGACAAAGTCCCTTCGAACCTCGTCAAGATGCCGTTTGTCCGAGATGTCCTCTAACAGGGCGAGGAATCCTACCCTCCTGTCGTCCTGGTGCAGGGGTTTGGTCAGGATCTTGTATGAGCGCCTAGGAGGACCGTACAGCTCGAAAGTTCTCTCCGAGTAGTTCTCCAGTCTTGCTAGGCCTATCAGGTCCTCTAAGGCCTTCGCCGCCAGAGCATCCTGATGGCGTCCGTTCATTATGGACGACGCCTGCCTATTTCGAAAAACGACCTCGCCATCTGGATCACAGATAACCAGACCGATCTCCAACGAGTCGAGTGATGCGGTGGAAAGTTCGAACTTTCGTTCTCTAGCGACCACTCCAACGGTTTGGGCGGACGAAATCTTTGGGATCTGCGACCTACGTCGGATGAGCAGTATGCCGATCGCCGCGCCCACGATCAGTGACGCCAAAGCCGTGGCCACGTAGATGAGCAGCGAGTCCATAGACACTGAAAGAGTAGCGGCATCGCCGAAAGTAACTACCGGCCTGGACCATTGCGCTCTTGCATCGGCCATGAGAAACCGGCGCTGGGCAGATCTCTTCTGCCAAATACCGTGAAAAATATAGAAGGTTGTTGAAATAGAATGAAAACATGTGGAATATGCTAATATGATGCCAGCTCCAGAGTGGGGCGAATATCCAAGGAGGGATCGTCGTGGGCAGGATGCTCTTGGACGTGACGCTAACGCCGAACGTCACTTCATTACCTGGCGGGGACCTACTGCAACAGGTTACGAACGGAATTGCTGGCTGGGCCCTGATGATCGCTCTGATAGGCCTCATTGTCGGGGCGGGTATGTGGGCGATCGGTTCCCACTCCAACAACTACCAGCAGTCCTACTCCGGCCGGAAGGCCGTCATCGCATCGGGAGGTGCCGCAGTGGTCATTGGTGCTGCTCCCACTCTGGTCAACTTCTTCTTTCACGCTGGTCAAGGTGTCCACTAACTTGTCGGACAGCCACGTCGTCTCGGCAGCCATATTTCCCTTTGACACTGTGGTCAGGGCGATTCTTAACGTCATCGGTTCGTTGGTACGGCGCGGTATAGACGGCTACTTCATCTCGGCTGTCAACGGTCTTTCTAAGGCATTCACCACTACTACACAGGTGAGATTGAGCTCTCCTTTCCTGCTATCCAACCTGACGATGGTGGAGGTGGTCGCCAGCTCGCTGGCACTGCCTGTACTGCTAATAGGAGTGGTTCAGAGCATCTTCGAAGGGTCACCCTCCAGACTGCTTAAACTGACGATTCTGCAGCTCCCAGCGTCGGCCGCTGCCACTGCAGTCACGTTGTATGCAGCATCTGGACTGAACTACTTCGCAGACTTCGCCTCATCTCAAATCCTCGGCGGAGCCGACGGTGGGGGAGGGCTAATTCGGATTTCTGATCTACTAATCGGTTCGAGCGCAGTACCGACGGTGGTCGGACCTGGTCTGATCCTGATATCGGCGTTCGCTGTGATGGGAGTCTGGATTGAGATGGTGGTAAGGGCGGCAGCAATCTACCTCCTGATCTGTCTGGTTCCGATTGCGGCGCTCGGGATGCTCGCTTCAGCAACTAGGCACTGGCTCAGGCGGGTCCTGGAGGTGCTTTCCGGACTGATCCTGGTGAAGGTAGTCATTGCAATTTCGCTCTCTCTTGCGGTGGGGGCAATTAGTAGTTCGATGTCAACGGGCGGTGCCGGATTTGGTGTGCTAGTTGAGGGTCTAGCGATGCTGCTGGTTACCCTCGTATCGCCTTATGCTTTGGTGAGGCTCGTTCCTTTCGCCGAGGTTCAGGCCGCAACGGCCCTGGAGCAGGCTGGGTCGAGGGCGCTACTTCGGATTCCGAGAACCTGGGCGTCGGCGGCAAATCTGCAGTTTGGACAGGCATCTACCGTCAGTTTCGTATCGGGGGAACCGCCGGTCATGCAACGGCTTGCCAGCTGGACTGGTTATGGCAAGCCTGAAGCTCTCTCAGATTGGGACGGCGATTACAACCATCTTCCAGACTTCAATTCTCCAGATCCCGGTGCGACTGGAGGCGGAGAATGAGTTCCATCCATTCCGCAACACCGAGGAGTTCGGGAGTCCATCTAGCAAGGCCCGCCTCCAGTAGGCTGCTACTGGGCTTAAGCCGACTCGACCTGGTCGGTGTATCGGTCGGAGGATTGATCGGCCTACTCGTTGGAGTCTCTATAGGCTCTGGACTCGGCTCGATTGTAAGTTTTGTCGCCTTTCCCGGATTTGGACTGCTTCTGGCGAGAATCAAGGTATTCGGTCAGTCGCCGATCGAGGCTCTGGTCCGCAGTGCGCGCCTGCCATTTGTAAACCGGAAACGGCGTTTGCCAACATCTGGCCTGAATGCGATCTGGCAGCACAGTCGAAAAAGAATGCCTCAGGTGGGATTCGCGCTCTTTGGGATAACCCCGGGTGCAGGATTCATAACCAATCACCGTCGGAGCGCCAAGGTGTTTCGAGTTGCTACCAATCCACTGTGGGCAGTAGAACCTGACCTCCAGCTTTCCCAAGGGCGAACTTGGTCGCAGGCGCTCGTTGCTCTTTCAGATGGCGCACCTAGAGATCTTTCGATCGTGGTTCGATCCGACGTCATTGAGGACTCTGCCTCGACTTCGGAAGAGGAAGCTGGCCTGTTTGTGGAGCTGGACCAGTTGATCCGAAGTGGCAGTTACAGGCTTGAGACCACGGTCTCTGTTGCTTTCGGCGAATCGCAGCGACGACTGAAACGAATCCAAACGAGGGTGGACAGCTCAGCGAGGCTGCTTGTTTCTCAGCTCGCCGGGGAGGCAAAAAATCCGCTGCTCGAACTGCTCAGTGATGCGTATCTGGAGAGGGTCGCCTCGAACTGGCTGCTAGGCGATGCGAATTGGTACAGCTGTGACCGCTCGGCCCGAGCTGGTCAGCGGGTCATGGAGTTCTGGGATCGGATAGTCGTGGATGACACCAAGATCGCCTGTCTTTACGTGAAGGATTGGCCCAACGGAGAGGTCTCGCCAGGGTTTATGGACTCGGTTCTCACTCCTGTGGCGCCGAGGAGGAGTGTCATGATGGAGTTCAGGCCAATCAGTCCAGAAATTGCACGCAGGAAGACGAGATCTAAGGTCTCTGAAGCCATTGCTCAAGGTCGACTCAGACGTTCAACCGGCTATCTAGAAGATGCGGGTGACGAGGCATCGATGGGTGAGAATCTTAGGATCGAGGGGGAACTCGCCCGAGGAGCTGGGCTTTTCGGTTACGGGTGCACCGTAGTTGTCTACTCGAGAAGTTCAGTGGACCTGGAACTGGACGTCCGGCGGTGCGTATCACTCGCCGCGAGTTCGGGCATCACCCTCGAGAGGGCGTATGGTAGGCAGCTCGAGACCTTTCTGGCCAGCTTCGTCACGGGAGGTTCGATCAGATGAGGAGCCGAATGTATGAGACCTCGACGAGCATGTCGGTCTTCTTTCCGCCTACTTCATCTCCGAAGCCTGGACGGGGAGTCCCGATAGGTAACGACTTCGAAGGCGGGGTGTTTCGGTATGACCCGTTCAGATTGTATGAAGATGGGTATCTTACGAACCTAAATATGGTTGTAGTCGGACAGATCGGACGGGGGAAGTCTGCCCTAGTCAAGTCACTTCTATATCGCCAATACCTATCCGGACATGAGTTCTTTGTACTCGATCCGAAAGGTGAGTACGAAGGTCTATGCAAGCTGACAGGCGCCAGAAGGATTCAACCCTCCGCTAGGACTCGACTTGGCCTAAATCCATTCCCCGGCTACGACGCAGCTTTGGAGCCAGCTGCAAACCTGGCGCGTCTGGTGCTTGCAAGCTACGACCTTGTCGAGGCTGTGATCGCAAGGAGATTGGATCCGATCGAGCGTCACTTCGTTGACCAGTCGATCAGATCGTCGATTCAGCGCAGGGGCCTGGTTGATGTGGTCGAGCTACACAGAGGTCTCCTCGAATCGCCGGAATCCTATTCCACCCTTGAGGTCGGGGTCCGACTGGGACTTGCGGCCGAGGTGAGGAGGCTGATCGATGGAGATCTGGCCGGCCTAGTCGCAACTGATGGGGACTCGTTATTTGACACCGGCTCCATGGTCGTAGATCTGTCATCACTGGTCGGGACCGCGGCGTTGGGAATAACTGTCAATCTGCTTTTGAGCCATCGACAGAGCCTCCTTGCAGGAAGGGGAGCAAAAGGCTCCTACTTCGTTTTGGATGAGGCATGGGCCCTGTTGAAGGGTGCGACGGTAGTCGACTGGTTCGCATCGCTGTGGAAACTTTCTCGGTCGCACGGGATAGCCAACGTCGCAGTTCAGCACAGACTCTCTGACCTTAGTCGAGCCGGTGCTGAGTCCTCTGCGGGACTTGCGCTGGACTCGGAGACCTTCGTTGTATATGCCCAACCAGCCTCGGAGTCAGAGGCGATGAGGCGGTTCTTGGCTATTCCCCATCCGGTGGCAAGTTCACTGCCGAGACTGCGCAAGGGCGTGGCCCTCTGGAAGGTCGGCGACAGACTGTCCATGGTTGCCCACAGACTCCATCCAAGTGAACAGCCGATTACCGACACGGACGATGCGATTAGAACTTCGGCCAAATTCAGCACAAGGACCGAAGTGAGCTGACTTTGCACGCTTCTGTACTTGGGGTAGTACTGCTCGGCTTGGCCGGACTTTTCTTACTGCGTGATCGAGAGGCCGGACATCAGAGGGCGAGTCGGACCAGTGGCCATAGCGCCGCGGCAATGCGATCTGCCACGCCGACTTTATCTGCTCGGTGGTTCGGCGACCGGAGTTGGCCATGGAGTCCCGGTCTGCTTAAGAGTTTGGAACGGGGCTCGTCGGTCGTCGTATTTGGTCCTACCAGATCGGGGAAGACCCGAGATGTTATAGCGCCAATACTTAATGCTTGGCAGGGTTCAGCGATTGTTACCAGTGTTAAGGATGACATAGTCAATCTTACTAGTAGTAGAAGAAGTGCAATCTCGCAGGTGTTCAGACTCGGACTCACGGGCGAATCGAGTGACATCATGTGGGATCCGGTACTCGACTGCGATGACTTCAAAGTGGCGAGGCGGGTAGCGAACCTGCTATCGGTCTCTCAGGTCGGGTTTCAGACGGCATCAAGTGAGTCGAGATTTTGGTACACACTTGCGGAGAGGACGTTGGCCCCGCTGTTGCTGGCGGCAAACAGGATGGACGGTGGAGTCCCCCTCGTAATGGATTGGATCTCGGCGGGTTCGCTCGAGCCTGCATTCGAGAGATTGGATCCTTTTGGGGACAAAGACGCTCGGCTTTGCCTCGACTCGCTTCGATACTGGGATGAGAAGCAACTCTCCTCGGTCCTACTTACACTTACAGCGGTTCTTGAGCCCATCGTCTCGGCGATCCAACACCTCACCAAGGCGGGGAGCCTGACCTCTGTCAGGGCACTGTCCGCAGGTGTATCCCCTTTCACCATCTACCTGATCTCGCCGCTGTCGGACCAGAGGAGACTTGCACCGTACTTCGCAGCGCTGAACTCTTTGTTGATCGACCGGGCGCTGGCAAGATCGGGGGTTCTCGGCACAGATAAGACGCTGGTAGTTCTAGATGAGGCGGCGAATACAGCTCCACTTCCGGAACTCGCGGAGTTGGCAAGTGTGGGATCTGGCCTCGGGGTCCTGTTGCTCACTGCGCTCCAGGATATTTCTCAGCTGAGAACGTGTTACGGTCTGGCCTCAAATACGGTCGTCAACAATCACCGTTCCAAGCTCTTTCTTCCCGGAATTTCCGATCCTGAGACCCTCGCTCTTGCCGAGGCGCTCATAGGTAATGGCCCTTCGCGGCTTCCGAATCTGAGCATTAGAGAGCAACCGAATGGCACAGCAGTGTTGATACAGGGCAGAACTCCTCCACGATCGGTGAGACTCAACGCACGTAGATGGCCATTTTCAAGGGAATTTAGGTAGTTTTGCTCAGTTTGATTCAACATCTGCCGATCAACAAACCATGGTTGCAGATAACCTCGCACAGATCCTCTGGGAGCAGAAGACGTTACTGGACGAACTTGAGTTTCGGCTCGAGGCGCTGGAACTGGTTGCCAGAGCAGGACGACACAACAGGATTGCCAAGGCGTGCCAAGAGGTGGCGGTGATCCGCGCCCAGATGGACACGGTGGATGATCGGCGGCGCAAGGAGTCGGCGGCGTATGCGGCGAGCCTGGGAATCGATCCGAATTCACCACTCACTGAGATCGCAAAGAAGGCTCCTGCTGAGTGGGCGCTTACCTTCACCACGACCAGGGTGGAGATGAATGAACAACTACGCCGGATCGAGGCTCTCGTGGGTGTGTTGCGCGGTCTTCTGACCCAACGCTTGGACCTGATTGACGAACTGCTTGGTGGGGTGCTCGGAGTACCCAACACATACCAAGCCAATGGCACGGTAGATAGTAAGAACTTCAGCCTTGTGAGTCAGATCGCATGACAGGCGCGGCGCTGAACATCGCTTCTAGCGGTCTGAACGCCTTTCAGACCGGCTTGGACACTGTCTCACAGAACATTGCGAACGCCAACACTCCCGGTTACATAAGAGAACAGGTGAACCTGAATGCAACGGTCGACCCGGCCTCAGGGGTTGGAACCGGAGTTCAGGTGTCGTCGATTGGTCAGGTTTCCAATCAGTTCCAGACCAACATCGAATTGAACGCGGGATCTGTACAGGCCAGCGCACAACAGTCCCAGTCGGTTTTATCCCAGATCATGACGGTATTCCAGGAGCCATCTCCGACCGGCATATCCGAACAGCTTGCGGGCTTCTGGTCGTCTCTTGATCAGGTGGCGAACAATCCGTCACAGCTCGCTGCGAGGCAGCAGGTAGTGGCAAATGCACAGAACATCTCAAACACCCTCAACCAGGGTTCCACCTTCCTTCAAGGTCTAAGCCAGAGCACTCAGAACGCGATTTCGGGCCAGGTGACATCGTTAAATTCGATGCTCGCGACGCTCGGCTCTCTAAACGGGCAGATCCACGCTGCGGGTACTCAGACTGATCAAACACTCATCGATCAGCAGAGCCAAATCCTCAGCCAGTTGAGCTCCATGACAGGTGCTACCGTGCAGCAGAATAGCGACGGAACGGTGAACGTACTTCTCGGTGGCGTGATGCTCGTACAGGGCAATTTGGTAAATCAGGTCTCGCTCTCGGGAACTGGAGTGCCCTACTCCCTCACCGTATCGGGAGTTGCGGCCCCAGCTACTCCAACAACGGGGTCCTTGGGAGCCATGTTCAACGCAGTCAATAGCCAGATTCCTAACTATCAGCAAAAACTTCTCAGCGTCGCTCAGTCTCTCAATAGCGTTGTCAATGCCCAGCAGGCCCAGGGGTCGTACTTTCTTCCGGGGTCGACCACGCCGATCTCGGCAACCTCGATGCCCTTTTTCAATCTGACGACCGTGGGCACATCTGGCGCCTTTTCGATCGCCGTAAATCCAAACATTGCCAACACACCTACGACACCCACGGCTACTGACCCGGGACTTTGGGGCATCGCCGCAGCGGCAACGCCGGCACCTCCCGCAGTAGCAGCGCCGGGAGATGGAAGCAATGCCCAGGCGTGGGCGGAACTATCCAACCTGACAACTGGCCCAGACGCGCTCTGGTCGCAGGCCTCGGGAGGGATTGGGACGGACGTGGCGAATGCCAACTCCTCCCTTCAGGCGGCTCAGACGAACTACCAGAGTGCCTTCCAGGCCGTCCAGGCCGTCTCGGGCGTGAACGTCAACAATGAGATGGTCTCGATGGTCAACTATCAACAGGGCTATCAAGCCGCTGCGAAGGTGATCTCGACTGTCACTTCGAACCTACAGAGCCTGTTGGCCGCCGTATGAGTAATGCTTACATTCCAGGTTTGACGCCACAGAGCCTCGCGTCTTCAATGGCCTACCAACTCGACACGACACAGACCCAGCTGTCGAACCTCACGGCCCAGTTGTCAGCTGGGGTCAACGTCACAAAGCCCTCTGACAACCCACAGCTTCTAGTGCAGATCTTGGGTATACAGTCCCAGATCACGAGGTATAACCAGTACCAGAGCAACGCAAGCGACGGACTTGGACTCGCCTCCCTGGCCAACTCGTCGATGTCGGACGCAGTGAGTCTGCTCCAACAGGCGAGGGTCACGATACTGCAGGCGGGCAGCCCCGGTATCACCAGCCAGTCGGTTTCGGGACTTGTCTCGAGTCTGCAGAGTGACTTCAATGCGCTCGTCGGGATTGCAAATACGACCTACCAGGGCGTTGGTATCTTTGGTGGCACATCGGGTGTGGGACAGACCTACAGTGTCGGTGCTGGCAATACCGTCACATACAACGGCAACTCGACGGATCCAACCAGGACTGTTGCACCGGGTTATGCAGTGCAAGCCAGCGTGACGGATCCCTTCAGCCAGATGTTTGGTGCACTCAAGCAGGTGATATCGGACCTAGGTCAGAATCCACCCAACGTTTCAGCAGCGGTCGGAACTGATCTCGGGAACTTTGATTCGGCATTTGCAACTGCCACCAACGCAGCCGGAACCGTGGGAGCCTACTTTCAGCAACTCACAGTGTCCCAGCAGCAAGCGACGCTTTCAGTTCAGAACTTGACCACAGAGTTCGGGAACTTCCAGAACCTGAACATGGCTCAGGCAACGACACAGTTCCAACAACTCCAGAGCAACTATCAGATCGCACTATTCGTCACGTCCAAGTCGGTGCAGCCGAGCTTGGCCCAATACCTGCCATAGGGAGAAACACGACATGCCAAATACCCAGGAACTCGAGCTGACGCCCGAAGGCTCCACGAACGATCTGATCTTCCAGTTTCCGGCTGGGATTCCCGGTTACGAGCGGGCCCGCTACTTCCATCTCTTCAAGCTTGGAATAGAGTTTGGACCCTATTTCGCGCTTCGGTGCATCGATGAGGGAGGTGGCCCGGTATTCGTAGTTGCCCATCCCCGCGATGTGGTTGGTGACTATATCATCGAGATCGACAGCGAATACCAGGACCGGCTCGGTCTGGAGAGGGCCGAGGACGCCTTGGTTATGGTGGTGTGCACACTTGGAAAGCGCTCAACGGCTCCAAGTGCGAACACCTATGCTCCGCTGGTATTCAACGTGAGCAACGGTATCGCACTCCAAGTTCCCCAGCCAGGCTCTTCATTTGAGCTGCGCCACCAGCTCAAGCCACTCTTTTACGACCCGACGCGGGCCGAAAAGCTCAGCTAGCCGACTTCTTTTCCTCAACGGTGGGGGCCGGCTCTTCCTGCCCCTCGGCCGTTATCAGGAGGTCGCCGTCCGAGATGGCAGCCTCCTGGTTCGCCTTCTCTAGAGCCTCGAAGACCTCAAGACGATGTACATCAACGTCCCGTGGAGCCTTGATACCGATGCGAACCTGATCTCTGTGGACATCCAGAATTGTTATCACAATGTCCTTGCCGATGACGATACTCTGATTGGCTCGCCTTGTAAGTACAAGCATTGCGCCTCCCTGCGCTACGGTGACGGGGTAAGGCCCGGCTCATTTACTTGGTCACCCACACTCTAGATCCAAATGGCAGTTAACGCACGTTGAAAATCACAATGCTGTGGTTCGACCCGGACTTCATTAGTCAATGGTCCGGATCGTGGCGCCCCTTCCTGCTCTTATGTAAGCCGAGCCGGACTGAGGACCATTTGGGGAAAATGTGACCAGAAACTTGACAAGGTGATGTATTTGACAGTCAAGGGCCAGACATGAAGTGCCGAAAGTCTTGAAGTAACAGAGTCGAACCATTCGACGGTGCTTCGGAGGCATAGATGGCACAGGATTTAGGAGAATCACAGGGGCAGTTGCCAGAGGAGGTCAACGAGTTCCTGGTAGAGAGCCACGAGAATCTCGACCGACTTGATCGCGACCTTGTGGCTCTGGAGGCCGATCCCATGGACAAGGAGAGACTCTCCTCGATCTTTCGAACCATCCATACCATAAAGGGCACCTGCGGCTTTCTCGGATTCCAGAAGTTGGAGTCCGTCACCCATGTGGGTGAGAACCTGCTATCCAAGTTGAGAGATGGTGAGCTGATTCTCAATCCCGCCATTACTGATGCCCTCCTTGCGATGGTCGACGCAGTGCGTGAGATGTTGGCGAGGATAGAGTCGACTGCATCTGACGGTGAAGTCACTTACCCAGAACTGATCGCACGGCTCACCGAAGCGGCAGCCGGATCCCTCTCTGGAACCGTCGCTGTTGCACCCGTTTTAGCGGCGGCCCCAGCTGATGAGCCCACCAAGGTCGAGC
The DNA here is from genome assembly GCA_013044385.1 of Acidimicrobiaceae bacterium. Lineage (GTDB taxonomy): Bacteria > Actinomycetota > Acidimicrobiia > Acidimicrobiales > Acidimicrobiaceae > JABEUN01. The sequence continues at coordinate 16,819 of JABEUN010000040.1, read as the reverse complement.
CGGTTGTCGACAACCCCAGTCAGTCAGAAGCTTTGGCCCCGCCTGTGGTGGCCACTTCAGATTTGGCATCGAAAGTAGCAGCTGCAGATGCAGCGAAGGAACCGATCGAGGCGAAGTCGGTTATCTCAGACTCCAGTGTCAGAGTCGATGTCGGGTTGTTGGACCGACTGATGAACCTTGTAGGAGAGCTCGTGCTGGCTAGAAACCAGATCCTCCAGCACACTGCGGGGGAGGCGAATTCCGCTCTGGTTGCCACTACGCAACGGTTGAACCTGATCACCTCCGAACTTCAAGAGGGGGTGATGAAGACTCGGATGCAACCCATTGGCACGATCTGGTCCAAGTTCCCCAGGGTCGTACGAGACCTATCCCAATCCTTGTCAAAGCATGTTCGCCTTGAGCTCGAAGGTAAGGAGACGGAACTTGATCGGACGATTATCGAGGCCATCAAGGACCCACTGACCCACCTGGTTAGAAATTCGGTCGACCACGGGATCGAGATGCCAGAGATCCGGTCTGCCAACTCCAAACCCGACGAAGGCATACTGACCCTGTCGGCATACCACGAGGGTGGTTACGTCAACATCGAGGTCATCGACGATGGTGCGGGCATAGACCCGCTTAAACTCAAGGCCAAAGCCATCGAGAAGGGACTCATCACCGTCGAGCAGGCGTCAAAGATGTCTGACCGGGAGGTGCAGCACCTCATCTTCATGCCCGGGTTCTCAACTGCGGAGAAGGTAACCAACGTCTCTGGACGCGGGGTCGGCATGGATGTCGTCAAGACGAATATTGAGAGGATCGGCGGAAGTATCGAGGTCAATTCGGAGCTTGGCAAAGGTTCGACCTTCAAGATCCGCATTCCCCTCACACTCGCTATTATCCCGGCCCTGATCATCAAGTCAGCGGGTGAGAGATTCGCAATACCTCAGGTCAGCTTGGTTGAACTGGTTCGGCTCGAGGCCGAGCAGGCCAAGGTGGATATCGACGCCGTAGACGGTGCCCCGGTCTGTCGTCTAAGGGGACACCTACTTCCACTGGTCAAACTGTCCGAGGTGCTCAAGTTGGAGTCCGAGTTGGTTGAAGATGAAGGGGCGACGAACATAGTTGTGCTCCAAGCAGACCATCGACAGTTCGGTCTCGTTGTCGACCACGTTGTCGACACCGAGGAGATCGTTGTCAAGCCGCTCGGAAAGCAGATCAAGAGTGTAAACACCTTTGCAGGTGCAACCATTATGGGAGATGGACGAGTCGCACTCATCCTCGATGTCATGGGTGTCGCCAAGGCCGGCCACGTCGTGTCGGAGAGTCTCGACTCGAGGTCTGGTTCGGTCTCGGAGTCTCGTGGAGACTACGTCGCCGACAAAGAGGCGCTGCTTCTACTGGGCTTGGGCCATTCCGCCCGTGTGGCTGTTCCGCTGGCGAGCGTCGATCGCCTAGAGGAGTTCGAGACCGACTCGCTCGAGTGGGCCGGTTCGCAACCCGTCGTCCAGTACAGGAATGGAATCATGCCTCTTCTGTGGCTCGCCTCTGCCCTCGGCGTCGATGCCGGCGACGCTAGCGATTCGAAGTTGCAGGTTGTGGTCCACTCTTCACTCGGAAGGAGCGTTGGAATCGTGGTCGGTTCGATTTTGGACATCACCGAGGAGCAGGTCACGCTCGATCCGTACGGTTCAAGGGATGCTATCAGGGGATCCGCGGTCATACAGGGCAAAGTCACTGACGTGGTAGACCTGACGCCCCTAGTTGAAGCAGTAGTTGGTGAATTGGTAGGCGTGGGAGTAATCGAATGAACATTGGCAATGCGTTAGCTGTGGGCGAAAACGAGCACGAGGTGTCGCTGAAGGTACAGCAGTACTGCACCTTCTTTCTAGGAGACCTCTATCTGGGCGTTGCCGTTGAAGACGTGCAGGAGGTGATCCGGCAACAGGAAATGACCCCTGTTCCGCTCTCCTCTCCGCTGGTCAAAGGGATCGTGAATCTGCGCGGTCAGATTGTAACGGCTCTCGACCTGAGGCATCGATTCGGTATGTCTGCATACGAAAAGCCACCGATGAACATCGTCATCAGGGCCGATGATGGACCGGTATCTCTGCTAGTGGATGAGATCGGAGATGTCGTCGAGCTCGATCAGTCGAGTTATGAGGCGACCCCTGAGACCGTCGACAAGCTGAGCGCAGAGTTGGTGACCGGAGTGTTCAAGTTGCAAGGCAAGTTGCTGCTTGTTCTTGGACTCGACAAGGCTATCCAGTTCAGCGAGGCCGCCTGATCCCTCTCCCTCGGCGGGTGATGAGCCGCCGAACGTTGGCAAGTGTGAATTAGGTGTTACCTGACTCCGTTTCAGGTCGTTAGACCTCCGGAGTCATCGCTATCTGAAGTGGAATTTTTGTGGGAGGCGGCTCGTGAGAGCGTTGGTCATTGACGATTCGAGTACGACAAGGATGATACTCCGGAGAATGTTGGGGGAGATCGGCTTCGATGACATATCTGATGCCACTAATGGTCAGGAGGGTCTAGATAGTCTGATAGCCGGGCCCACTCCCGAAGTAGTCTTGGTCGACTGGAATATGCCGGTCATGGATGGCTATGAGTTCGTCAAAGCGGTTCGGGCCAAGCCAGAGTATGACAACACACCGTTGATGCTGGTCACCACCGAAACTGAACTTGATCGCATAGTAGCGGCCCTTGAGGCGGGTGCAAACGAGTACGTCATGAAGCCGTTCACCAGAGACGTCATAGAGGAGAAGCTGGCTCTATTGGGACTGGAGTCGCATTGAGCCAGGAACCCAAGGTGAGGGTAATGGTGGTCGACGACTCATCGACAGTGCGAGGTTTCGTCAAGCGCTGGGTATCTTCATCGCCCGACCTTGAGTTTGTCGGCGAGGCTGAAGACGGACAGATAGCACTGAAGAAACTCAAGGAGATCAGCCCACAGGTCATAGTGCTAGACGTGGAAATGCCCAACATGTCTGGTATCGAGACTCTGAAGGGCATCAAGGCGATCGATCCGACGATACAGGTCGTGATGTTCTCCACCCTTACCGAGGCTGGCGCTCTCGTCACATTTGACGCTCTCGCACTTGGTGCGTCTGACTACCTAACCAAGCCAACGAGTATCTCTTCGGCCGAATCCGGCACTATGGCAGATACTAGGCACGAGTTGATCGAAAAGGTCACGGCCCTAGGCAGGCGAAGACACTCCAGGATTGCTGCAACGATGGTTCCACAGAACTTCTCATCTCGGCAGGCCTTCGAGAGTTCCAGGGCCGCCGCTGTCTTGCGTGGTGGCTTGGTCCATCCTGACCGGAAAGTAGATGGGATTCCAGCTGACACTGATCCCCCTACTGTCGTGCCGAATGAGTTCAAGGGGAGCATGCCAGCCTCTCCACCGGTTGTGGACAGGGCGACGAGAAGGGCAATCTCGCCACCCAAGCCTTTCAGGGTTCCGACCTCGGGTAAGTTAGACAGATTCAGAGCCGCCCCAGTAAATGTCGGGCCGGTGGCAATGAACCGCGCAGAGTCGGTTCGCAGACCGAGCACAAGTAAGGCTCAGCTGCTAGTCCTCGGGGTATCCACCGGTGGTCCGGTTGCCCTTATGGAGTTCCTGCCAAGTCTCCCAAAGGATTTCCCCATCCCGATACTCGTAGTCCAGCACATGCCTGCCGTCTTCACGCGACTTTTGGCCGACAGACTCAACCAGAGGAGTCAAATGGCAGTGACCGAGGCGAAAGAGGGAGATCGACTTCTGCCCGGTACGGCTTACATCGCACCTGGGGAGCGGCATCTCGTGGTGAAGCGTGACGGTTCTCAGCTGTGTGCTGCTCTGATAGACTCCCCGCCCGTCAATTCGTGTCGACCCTCGGTGGATGTCTTGTTCAACTCCGCTGTGGCAGCGGTGGCAGGTGCCATACTCGCTGTGGTGATGACGGGGATGGGCTCCGACGGCGCAAAGGGTGCGGCGGCGATCTGCTCCGCAGGCGGCGAAGTGATTGTGCAAGATGAGGCGACTTCAGTGGTCTGGGGAATGCCGGGAGCAGTGGTGGCCGCTGGCATCCAGTCGGGTATCTATCCGCTTGGAAGCCTGAGCTCTGAGGTCATGAGTCGTGTGGTTGGCGACAAGTCCCGGCGGGGCCCACTAGTCGGCGCAGGAGGTGGTCTGTGATGTCGCTGAATCAGGCTGATTTCACCTACTTCGCTAAGTTCCTTCATGAGAATTCAGCGATTGTCGTAGGGTCCGACAAGAACTACCTGTTGGATTCGAGACTTACTCCGATCCAACGACGGCTGGGACTGCATGATCTTGCTGCTCTTGTCCAGAAGCTGCGCACAGAGCCATTTGGTAATTTGCATCGTGAGGTCATCGAGGCGATGACCACGAACGAGACCTACTTCTTCAGAGATGTCAAGCCTTTCGAAGCGTTAAAGGCCGATGTGCTGCCAGAGGTGATCGAACGGAATGCGACAAAGCGCACGCTCAATATCTGGTGTGCCGCCACAGCATCTGGACAGGAACCATACTCGATACAGATGCTGCTCAAAGAGAACTTCCCGCAGCTCTCTACTTGGAACGTGAAGATTCACTGCACCGATCTCTCCCAGGAGATGGTGAACCGCACAACTGCGGGAAAGTACACTCAGCTCGAGGTGAACCGTGGTCTACCTGCATCGCTTCTAATCAAGCACTTCGAGAAAAATGGTATTGACTGGCAAGTCAAGTCGTACCTGAAGACCGGAATCGAAGCGCGGGTGATGAATCTCGCAAGGCCGTGGCCGATGATGCCGAAGATGGACATTGTCTTCATGCGAAACGTGCTTATATATTTCGATATCGAAACAAAGCGCTCCATCTTCAACCAACTGACCAGGGTCATGGTCCCATCGGGAGTGTTATTCCTCGGCGGGAGCGAGACCACACTGAATCTTTCCAATTCATTCGAACGCAAAGGTGGGGCCGGTACGTCTTTTTACCTTATGAAGAGCGCTGCCTCCAACGCTGCGTAGCACTTAAGGGACTGCTCCCAGCTCCATCGTCACTACGCGCCCGTCGCTCGGGTCAGTTTGAACTGGGGGTCGATCAGCAGTGCTAAGGTGCGGCGAAAGCCAAATTATTGACTGTATCTCTGACACAAAGACTTAAAGGCACCCCCTATAGGTGCCGATCTTTGCTAGGAAGCCACCCAACAAGGATTGAACAAGAGGGGCAACTCAGGTGAAGATTCTGATTGTAGACGACAGTAAAGCGATGAGGATGATCGTCATGCGTCATCTCAGGCAGGCGGGCTATGAAGATGCCGAGTTTGCTGAGGCAGCCAACGGTATTGAGGCTCTTGCCGCAGTGGCGGAGCACGATCCAGATCTGATCTTGTGTGACTGGAACATGCCAGAGATGGACGGACACACCTTTTTGGTCCAGCTCAGGTCGTCTGGGTCGCAGGTTCCGTTTGGGTTTGTTACCTCCGAGAGCACCCCGGATATGCAGGCAACGGCCCGCTCGGCGGGAGCTTTGTTCCTGATCGCCAAGCCCTTCACCGTTGAGACATTCCGTGAGACACTGAACTCTGCGGGTGTTTCATGACGGCCGTACTTGGAATCTCCCAGTGGCGTGATTCTATGCTCGAGGCGACTGACGAAGTCGCACAGTCGAGCCTCATGCTCGACGCTGTCACGGTCAGAGAGGCGCCGAGCCCCCTGCCCAGGGACCTGCCAGGTTCGTACATCCCACTTGTTGGAGAGGACTACAACTACGAGTTCGGTCTCGCTGCGAAGTGGGAGCATTGCGAATATCTCGCCAAGACCCTCCTCTTCATGGATCCCGGGGACGAGATTTCCGACGATGACATCGCAGACGCCATGAACGAACTCGCCAACATGGTTGGTGGCGGAGTCAAAAAACGCATGGCAGAGATAGACACCACACTCAAGCTCGGCCTTCCTGCGTTCTTCAACGGTACCGTACATCCGACTGCCGAGCAGGAGCATGTCTGCGTAATCGCCACTGCTGGGGAAGCGGAGATCTATCTGATAGCACTCAAGCATAAGGCTCCTTTGTAAGGGAGCCTGGAGGATGGTCAATATGGCAGAACATCGATTCATCGTGCCGAGACCCGATGACGAAGAGGATCTCTTTGAGATGCTGATTGGCCGCAAAGTCACGGCAAAAAGACAGGTTGATCAGCCAGCACCTACTGGCCTGGGGGTCGTCGGCGTGTACGTCGACGACGAACTCGAGCCTGCTGTTCTTGTATATGCGGATTTCAAGTTGGTCATAGGCGCAGGTGGGGCTCTGTCTATGGTGCCAGTTGGTGCGGTTGAAGATGCGATTGACGAGAAGGAGATTCCAAAGAACCTCTTCGACAACTTCTCCGAGATCCTCAATGTGAGCTCGTCACTTTTCAACGACAAGCGTCATAATGCCAAGCGAGTCAAGTTGGGTTCGGCACACCTCTTCCCAGAGGATACCCCAGACCAGGTGAAGGCGAATTTGGTTCCCGGGGCTGAGCAGACGACGCTGGACGTTCAGCTCACAATTGCCGGAGGCTATGGTGGTGGTCGCTTTCTTGCGGTCCTGCTCTAAAGGGTTCGAGTAGCAACGTTGATACACCTAATCAGAGCGGAGAGCAGTGCAACATGGCCAGCATTAGCCGATCTCTGATCGTCGCTAGAGCCAGCTCAAAAGAGGGCTGGGACCAGATATGTGGAGACCTCTCGGCATCGCTTGGTCCCAAAGACAGGGTTTTGCTGATAGCTGGGGATGGCGTAGCGCCCAAGCAGATGCCGTCATGGCTCACAGTCTCTGTCGATCCATCCGACCTGGTCGACGCCATCCTCCAGAGCGCCGCCGCGGCCTCTGCCGAAACGATCATCCTTCTCTCACCTGGAGTGTCGGGACGAGGGCACTGGCTTAGCCTGCTCGCAGCCGATCTGCGATGCCTTCCACGACTCGGAGTTGTTGCTCCTCGGAGCCCTTCAGCTGACGCTGGTCAGTGGGTCTACCTTACGAGTCCAGAGCTCCTCAGCCGGCGGGATTTCCGAGCCCAGCTGTCGCGTGGCTGGGAGAAGGGGTATCAAAGGATGCTCACGAGAGAGGGAGCTCTTACCGGGGCTTGCCTTGCTATTAGAGCTTCCGACTTCGAAGAGCTCTGTGCAGCCAACTCTTCTGAGCCGTCGCTGGGTGCAGTGGACTCGGGGTGGTCAGCGCTCGTCGAGCGAATTCTGGAGAACTCGTGGAATTCAGGGGGCCTGTACGTCTCGCACGCTTCGCTGGTCTACTCCTACGGACCCATCTATACGGCCAAGGTATTCGGAGCTATCGCAGACTCAGATGTTGAGTTTCCGCTTCTGTCAGCGAGCCTGATAGTCAAAGATGAGGAACTCGACATCGAGAGGTGTCTTTTGTCCCTTAAAGGTATTGCCGACGAGATTGTCGTCTACGATACCGGCTCGACCGATCGCACCATTGAGATCGCCGAGAGTTGTGGCGCATTAGTGATTAGGGGTTACTGGGACGACGACTTCGGAGCTGCTCGTAATAGGGCACTGAAGCACTGCCGAGGCAGGTGGGTCATCTGGGTGGATGCGGATGAGGTGGTATCTGCCGATCCTGAGAGGCTCAGATGGTTCCTCGCCGATCCCAGCCTGTTGAGCGAGATGTTGCGGGTTAAGATCCGCAACTTTGTCGGAACAGTCATCAGCAAGTCTGTCACCCATACAGCGATGAGGGTCTTCAGGCGGACCGAGGGTGCGTTCACCGGCGCACTTCACGAGAGGGTTGTTAGAAGGGCGACGGTCCCGGGTCTGCATCCTGTACCCGCAACTGGCGACTGCTCTGAGCTGGTTCTCGACCACTACGGCTATCTAAAGGAGACTGTGGAGGCCAAGGAGAAGGTCACTCGCAACACCAATCTTGCCCAGAAGAATCACCACGTTGATACCGAGTGCGACGCGATCATCCAGCAGGCGCGAACACACATGATGGCTGGCGAACTCGACCAGGCTATCGAGCTGATAGACGCCAATTTCGATAAGTTTGCTACTCAATTCCACCAATTGACAGCGATAACTGTTATCTTCCAAGCTCTCTTGGTTAGAGGGAGGTACGAAGAGGCGGAGGGCTGGCTTGGGACGCTTGAGGAATTTGATACGAGCCAGCTGAAGTTGATCTCCTACCGTGCCCAGCTGGCCCAGGCCAGAGGTAACTGGGCTCAGGCCATCGAACTTTACAACCTTCTGCCCGAGTTCCAGATTGCTGACGACGGCGTGGAGATCTCCCGTGGGTACCACGCAACAGACATGGCGCTCTGCTTTAGCAGCATCGGCGACAATCGCAGGGCAGCGATCACGTTGCTCGAGAATATGCGTGAACGTGGAACCTTGGACCTACACGTCGGAGTTCTGGTTGAGCTGATGCAGACCGGTGGAGTTCCGATGGAGGAGTTGGGTTCGGCCATCCCGGCTGAGAATGAACAGTACTTCTATGCGCAGTTTCTGCAGATCCCCACCGAAAGGGCCGAAGTTGCCTTAGACGGCCTCTATCTATCGGGGACTCTAGCCCAGAGTGGACTGTTGGTCGCATCCATGGTCGCCGCCAAGGCCGGCACCGGCCGAGCACTCGAGTGGTCGATAAGGCTCCGCAATGTCGGCCTAGTTTCATTCTGTCCGCTATTGAGCATCGCCAGAGGAACAGATCAACCCCCGTCGGTCAGGGTGGAGGCAGCGGCAATATGTGCAGCGGCATTCTCGGACCCTGCAGCTGAATCGTTGGTGGCGGAACTTCTTGTCGACCTGGCAGCTGACGAGGAGGTCAGGTCGAAGGTGCAGACATACGCACCACATCTTCTTTCGTTGGCCTGAGCGAAATGCGGTTTCTGACCCGTCATTGCGAGCTATTTCTCACCCAATGCAACGTGTGAGATGCGGAGTGTTGCGATAAGAGGCTCCGAGTTGTCACTTATGGCCTCAGTTTCATTTTCACCCATCTTACTTTGGAGTAATGCCCGCGGCCCCTCGTCGACTACCTGTTCAGCGTCTGTGGAGCACCTTCCCGTTCGACGTGTGCGACACAGATGGTATTTGCCGGTGAAAGACTTCGCTGTCTTTCCAGAAGTAGACCGACTGCGGACGATGTTTTGTCAACTCGGTGATCGGATTCGAGTGGTAATGGTGGAACTGGGGTAGGTCGATGCTGCTTGTTTTCCGGTACTGAGATTTGGCGCCCACTCCTCGATGTTGCGCGAACACCTATCCATTTTTAAGCGACCGAGCTTCTCCCCTGAACTCCGATTGCAAGCTCAAAGTACCGGGTTCAGGCTGGCGGATTGCCGGGGCGCAAAGCTGCGGAGAAATCCGGCAAGCGAGCGAAACACGGCAGCTCAGGGCCGTTGCAGTCCGACCAATGTCCTGCTGTGTTCCGGTTTTGGTCGAGGGGATTGCAGGGACATAGACGGCTAGAGGAATTCCTCAACGACCGCTCAAGATGTGCTAAAAATTGGCCGAAAAGCAGAGTGAGGGAAGGAGCGAGATTCAATCCACCTCAACTGGAAACGATGGGAAGTATGAGGACCGAAGAAATTGTAAGGAGAGTCCGCCAAAAGGTCTCAAGTTACAAGAAGATCGGGCCGAAACTTCAGATACCAGAGGCGATCCAGGGTTCTGGAAGACCGAAGGTGTCGTCCCAATGGAGTGGTGACGTCCATGTCAAGGAGGAAATTAAGTGACCCTTTCCGTAAATACAAACATCCCGGCAATAGATGCCTATAACAACCTGAATAACACCAGCAACGCCATGAACAACACGGTTTCTGAGCTCTCTTCGGGCCTCAGGATCCAGACGGCTGCCAATGATGCATCAGGTTATGTCATCGCACAGGGCTTGGACGTTCAGTCAAACGGCCTCGGTCAAGCGGTTCAGAATGGCCAGAACGCAATCTCGGTTCTGCAGATCGCTGAAGGTGCGATGAACCAGCAGGTGTCCATCCTTCAGAGGATGAACCAGATCGCAACTCAGGCTGCCAACGGTGGTGCAACGAACTCGAACGCCTACACCGCACTGACCGACGAGATGAACGCTCTCGCCAACCAGTTGCAGCAGATCGCTACGAGCACGTCCTTTGGTGGAACGAACCTTCTGGACGGAAGCTATTCAAACCAGACCTTCCAGATCGGTGCGTACACAAACGCTGGTGTTGACAACTTCACGTTGACAATCCAAAGCACAGAGGTAACCACCCTCAACCTTACGACCAGCTTCTCCATCACCAACTCGGCTTCGGCCCTTTCGGCGATGCAGTCGGTCCAGAACGCAATCCAGACAGTTGCCTCTACTCAGGCTTCGGTCGGTGCATCTCAGAATCAGATCCAGGCGGTTATCTCGAATGACACGGTGAGCCAGCAGAACGTACAGTCTGCTTACTCCACCCTCGTCGACGCGAACATGGCTCAGGTCATGACCAGCTACTCGAGCCAGCAGGTTCTGATGCAGGCGGGCGTTGCGATGCTCGGCCAGGCGCAGCAGCTGCCGCAGATGATACTGAAGCTGATCCCATAAGGGACAGCGCCATAACAAGTAACCATCCTTAGGGTCCCTGGGGCGGTACCAAAGGTACTGCCCCAGGCTTATCTAGTTGTTGTCAATGTATGGCTTTCAGGCGAGGCGGAAAGGGGCACATTTTGACAGTCGGCTCAACTTCATCCACGAGTTCTACTTCGCCGATCGGTACCCAGGCCTTTGCGGGAATGAATATCTCGAACTCCGGTGGGACCGCTCCGCCGATAACCTTCAACGGCGTCATCTCTGGAACAAATACCACTGCGATGATCCAGGCGCTCATGGTCGCCTACGAGCTTCCCCAGGCCGACATCCAGAATCAGATCAACCAGCTCAACTCCAATCTCAACGACTATCAGCAGCTGTCCTCCGACCTCTCTTCGCTGCAGACCGCGTCAGATGCAATCTCCCAGAACTTCCTGTGGAATGCGACTACGGCTGCGTCATCTAACTCCTCGGTTGCCACAGCAACCACCACGTCTGGAGCACAGCCCGGAAGTCTCAGCTTCAACGTAAACCAGCTTGCACAAGCCCAGGTCATAGCGTCGACAAACTCAGTGAGCTCGACCTCTTCGGTGGTGGCGAACTCTCCGATCCTTCTCGCAGTGGGGGCTGGACAGTACGGCGTGACATCGCTTGCAGGGTCCGGCCTAACAACCGGTAGCCACTCTATAAATGTGACTTCGGCGCTGACGGGTGCGAGTACAACTGGAACCTCGCAGTTGGCGGGTTCGACCACTATCACCGCTGGTACCAACGACACGATCACGGCTAACGTGAACGGGACGGCGCAGACCTTTACAATCGCTGCGGGTACTTATACTCAATCGCAGCTTGCTGCGGCAGTCCAGGCCGCTACCACCTCTAGCGGAACTCCACTACTAAACGCCGGCGTATCCTCAACCGGAGATCTCCAGCTGAATACTTCGCTACTTGGGAGCTCATCTTCGCTCCAGATAACCGGCGGGACGGCGCTGTCGGCCCTTGGTCTGGCGGCCCAGACTGGCGCATCCACAGGGACGGCCGGTGCTGTAAATCTTGACGGCGGAACGTCGGTTGCAGTCAACAATGTCCAATCCGGTTCGACCGTCGCTGTTGCTGGCCCAAATGGCTCGTCCGTCACCCTCGGAATAGGTGCGACCGGTCTGTCAACCGGTACGCTCACAGCTAATGAAATCGGGATCGGCGGAGGTAGCCTCTCCTCGGTAGTCTCTGCGATCAACTCCGCTACTGCCGGAGTCAGTGCATCCGCGGTCCAGGTTGGTAGTGGAGCTTATGTCCTGCAGATCTCCTCGAACCAGACTGGAACAAACGGGGCGATAACGATGAGCAACTCAAGCTTCTCGTCCTCGCTCGGAACCATGGCAACGGTAACTGCGGCACAGGATGCCCAGATACAAATAGGTGGTTCGACGGGCTATACGGTCGACTCGTCTAGCAATACCGTTACTAACGTGCTCCAAGGCGTCAGTATTAACCTGGTCTCTGCTCAACCCCCAGGATCCTCCCCCGTTACACTTACCATCAGCCCTAACGGCACGGCGATGGCCGGTGCGGTTCAAACCATGGTCAACGCGGCAAATCAGGCGCTAGCTGATATCAACACATACGCCGGATATAACGCGACCACGAAGACAGGTGGACCGCTTATGGGTGATTCGAACCTGACAAACCTGACTACGCAGATCCTTGGCGTGGTGGCGGATTCCGCCGTTGGAAACAATGGCATCACCCCAACCAGCGTGGGCTTGGATCTGACCGCTAACGGTACGATCACCTTCAACCAATCGACCTTTGAAGCTGCATACCAAGCGAACCCCACGGGTGTCGCCCAGCTCTTCAGCCAAGGTGGCTCACTCACTCCTAGTTCGCCGACTTATGCTGGTTCGGTTGGTCTCGTCTTCGCCAGCGATGGAACCATGCCAGGAAGTTACAACGTGAACGTGTCGCAGTCTGCCACACAGGCGACCGACACCGGGAATGTGATTTCGAGTGGCACCATTACTGCGGCAGAGAACATCACAGTTGCCCTGGGCACGTCAAATATTACCTATGCAGCCACGGCAGGTGAGAGCCTCTCCTCGATTGCGACAGGACTTAACAGCCTTTTGTCATCCGCAGGCATCGGGATCGGGGCCAGTGTGAACACTGTTTCCGGTGGGAGTCAGATCGTACTGAAGTCAGCAACCTTCGGATCACAAAGCAGCTTCTCGGTAACATCTTCGGCGGTTGGAGCGGGGCAGACTGGCTTGGCGACCACCGCAAACACCGCATCCCAATTTGCTGGACTGGACGTCGCCGGCACGATAAACGGTGTTACTGCTACCGGTAGCGGACAGACTCTGTCGGCGCCACTGAGCGACCCCACACTCGCCGGACTGGCTCTAAATGTGACTGCGTCTGGTATTAGCACTGCTACTAATCTCGGCAATTTCAGTTACAGTCCGGGGATAGCCGGTGGAATGGCCTTTCAGGGCAACCTGGCATCTTCCCCGTTGGGCGGGTCGTTGACTGGGACAATCACCAGCCTCAACCAGCAGATTCAGACGCTAACCCAGCAGTACAACGGATATACGCCGATGATCCAGGCCGAACAGCAGATGCTGCAGACGGAGTTCACCAATATGGAGACAACTATGAGCGGTCTGAATTCGCAGGGTAGTTGGCTGGCGCAACAGATCAAGAATCTTCCCTAGGTCAAACTGGAGAGCTCATGTCCATTCGTCCAAACAAATTCCTTGAGGCTCAAGTACTCACCGCTTCTCCTGAGCAGCGCTTCATCATGCTCTTTGACAGGCTGCTCGTCGACCTCGACAGAGCGGGCGAAGCACTGGACATGATGAGCTTGGAAGCCGCCCACTTGGCATTCATGCACGCCCAAGAGATCTTGAAGGTGTGCATTGGTACAATGCGGGAAGATATCTGGCCGAGCGGCAAGGATGTAAAAGAGCTCTACCGTTATTCGATGGTCGAGCTTATCAAGGCTAATGCGACCAAATCCAAAGAACACCTTCAAAATGCCGAGAAGGTCCTTAGGCCACTCGGCGAGGCGTGGCATGGGGCAGCGGAGAAGGTCATGACTGGTAGTAGGGGGATCTCGAGTGGGGTGGCCTGAGGAGCTGCGAAGGTACTCGCAGCACCTAGACAAGGTCGGGCTCGCACTCGAACACAAGGTCCCTTGGCCAGGTAACTACACACCTGGGGAGTCTCTTGGCAAGATGCCAGCTAAATACAGACAGGATGCTGCTGAACTCCTTAATCGCACGAACGAGCTTGCTACCCAACTAAAGGGCCAGATGGCGACCGTTGAGAAGGTGCTTCGACAGTCAGAGATGCGTGACCCCGGTGGGCGAGTGGTTCTTCTGGATGTACTGGGTTGAGGCGCCTAGTTGTCGGCGGCTAGCCACCGCTAAAGGGGTACCTTTGCGACCCAATAGTTAAAGAACTGAACTTTGCTAGGACTCCCACAAGTCAAAACTTGGTCGAACTCAACTCCACTGATTCAACTGTCGATGAATAACTATCGACCCTGATCGTTGTCGACCGAACTTGGTTGAGGCAGAAGTCAACCAGTTGACACGCTTTGTCGAACCGTTTTAGACAGAGATGAGATGTAGATTCGCGATGGAGCATGGTGAGCAGCTTGGTTGATATTCAGTACTCAGTCCTCCCGGTGGTTCCTCAGACTGACGGTGACTCCTTGGATCAAGCGGCACTAGTGCAGAAGCTCGATCGCCTGCGACTACTGACCTCACTAGATCTTGGTAGGGTCACCGACAGTCTCGATACGCTTGAGAAAGCTTGGATGGCCTGGCCACAAGAACGCGAGCTGACGGTCGCTTCGGTCAACCGGTTCATAGCAAGCTTGCCTATCGATGCCGCTACCATCTGGTCAGGAAGAGCAAGATGGCTAGGCAAGGGTGATTTCTGCCCTCTAGTAAAGATTGCTAAGCACCCCGCTAGGAGCTATGTCGATAGATTCAGGGCGAGTTTTCTGTTGGCAACGGTCTACTCCGATCAGGAGTTGCTTGGGCGCATGCTTCTCACGGTCGATCGCGACCGGAATGCAGACCAACTCGAGATCTTGATCGCCGAGCTTGCAATTGTGGAGCCCCGGGCGGCGTTCTGGCTCGCAAGAAGTTCAGGTCTGAGGCAAGCAAGCATTCCACGCGACGGTTCAATGCAGGTGGCTTGGCACGGGAGCATACTCAATTCGTCTGGATTCGCCGATGAGGCGCGCGGGTTTCTGCGAAACCTCCGTCCCGGCGAGGTGAGGGCGGGTCACTACGGAGTCACCGACGAATACATCTCCGAGGCAATCGTCTCCGACCCCGACAGTGTTATCGCACGGGACCTGGAGTTGCCGGAGTTGGACAGGGAGATAGTGGTGACCAACTTTAGTGTCACTACGCCGATCGAGCAGTTCTGGCGCCCGGGTCGACTCGAAGATGTCATGGTTGTCAGGACCATGTTCGAGACCGACGGATTGCCAAAAGACGCAGTTTCAACCATGAATCTGGTCGACGAGATCTGGGTGGCGACCAAGTTCAATGCGACCACCTTCAAAGAAGCTGGAGTCACGTCGCCGATACACGTTGTCAGGGGGGGTATCGATCGCTCGCGGGTCAAGCGTTCCGCTCCAATCTATTCGGGCGAAGTCACCAGGTTTCTTTCCATATTTGACTGGCAGCCAAGGAAGGGCTGGAAGTACCTTATCGAAGCTTGGGCGGCTGCGTTCACCAGCAAGGATCTAGTTGAGCTGACCTTGAAGGTCTCCCGATTCGGCGTGGGAGAGTCATCATCGGAAAGGCAAAGACTGTCACTTGAACTCGATCAGGAAATAGACAGTCATCTTCAGTCGCTAGGACTCGACAGAAAGGATATGGCGACAGTTCTGCTGGATACGAGGCCACTTTCCGATTCCGAGTTCTTTAACATCTATCAGGAATCTGACGTCTTCGTGTTGCCTTCATGCGGTGAGGGTTGGGGTAGGCCGTATATGCAGGCAATGTCTGCTGGGATGCCAACAATTGCGACCAATTGGAGCGGCCAGACTGAGTTCATGAACTACAGTAACTCGCTCCTTGTGGATGTGGCTGACCTCGTCGACGCAGATCCCGATGCGGCAGGGGGAATTTTCGCTGGGCAAAGGTGGGCGAGGCCGGATGTACGACACCTTGCAGACCTGATGATCTCTGCGCATCGTGATCGCGGGGAGATGATAAGACTAGGGGTACGAGCGAGCTCGGATATCGCCAACGGGTGGACCTGGGAACGTGTCGTAGCCGATGCAGAGAATCGACTACGAAGTATCGAAGAGATTATGGACCGTGAGTCTGCCATACGGGAGAAAGCCAGGAGCGAAGCCGGGGAAAGATCGGCCGTAAGGTGGAAAGGCGAGTTCTTTGGCTCGGGGAGTCTTGCCAAGGTGAACCTCTCGCTGGTGCAGCAGTACCTCATTGGCAAGGGCGACCTCGACTTCGTTCTGACTATCGACCATGTGGGGCCCATCAGACGCAACCCGAGGCGCACCATAGAACGACTTGGTGGCTCACTGGCAGAGTTGAGATCTGATCTCGTCAGTCGAGGGCTTGAGATCAGGCACAGCTGGCCCCCGGACTTCTCGTCCTCGGATGGAAGGCTGGTAGTCATATTTCCGTGGGAGTTCCATCAGGTCCCAACTCGATGGGTTTCACGCATCAACAGAAACGTCGATCGTTTGATCACTCCCTCGCAGTGGACGAAGTCGATCCTGATTGAAAATGGTGTAGATCCCGAAAGGGTGGTGGTGGTCCCCAACGGCATCGACCCAGATGTCTACACTCCCATGGGACGCAGGTTCGAACTCGCATCAAAGAAGAGTCACAGATTTCTGTTTGTTGGCGGCCTCATCTTCCGCAAGGGGTTTGATGTGATGCTGGAGACCTACTGTGAGACATTCACGGCTCAGGACGACGTAGTGCTGATCATTAAGGCAGGCGAGCTGGCCGGTGTCTACTCTTACAACTCGATGGTGACGAAACTACAGGAGGCTATGGCAGTTCCTGGCTATCCTGAGATCATCCTGCTAGGGGAGGAGCTTTCGGAGCAGGAGATGGCCTCACTTTATCGAAGCTGCGATACGCTGGTGCACCCTTATCGGGGCGAAGGATTCGGTATGCCGATTCTCGAGGCCGTGGCCTGTGGCCTGCCTGTCGTGGTACCAGATTATGGGCCAGCGGTGGAGTACGTGCATGCTGACTCGACTCTTTGGATAGGAGGGGCCGGGCAGACACC